>JAWLEY010000190.1:0-5452 GCA_041685855.1 Perlabentimonas sp.
GTAGAGGTTGCAGATAAACCGCTCACAATTATTTACCCCGATGCAAAGAACCTTGCCTCAAACCTCATTGCTGCCGACGGCAGCATAGGTATCAGGGTAGTTAAGCATACCTTTTGCGAACGGTTAATCCATCGCTTCCGAAAACCCATCGTATCAACCTCAGCAAATATCTCTGGCAGCCCATCGCCCAAGGGATTTTACGATATTGATGATAGAATTCTTGATGGGGTTGATTATATCGTTCCATCTGAGTTTGACGAGAGTCCCAGCACCGCCCCTTCGGGCGTTATTAAACTTGGCAAAGGTGGAGAGATAAAAGTAATCAGGGAATAATAACTAACAGAATCAGTCATGGAATATCACCACACAACACCCGTACAGCTCCGGTTCAACGATATAGATATGCTTGGGCATACTACTAATTCGGTATATCAGCAGTATTTCGATTTAGGAAGAATGGAGTACATTAAAGATGTGCTAGAGGAAAAGATGAACTGGCAAAGCGAAGGGCTAATTCTAGTAAATATTAGCATCAGTTTCATGAGCCCCATTAAATTGAATGATGATATTGAAGTGAGAACAAAAGTTGTTAAGCTTGGCAATAAGAGCCTTGAAATGATTCAAGAGGTTTATAATATATCAACCAGTCAGGTGGCCGCCCAGAGCAAAGCGGTAATGGTAGGGTTTAACGGTACGAAAGAGGTAAGCATCCCTTTACCCGAACGTTGGCGCTCAAGTATTATAGCATTTGAAAAGGATGTAGAAACGGACTAAGCTTAAATATCAATCAAGCCTTCAGGAAGTTCCATTATTAAAATTTTCTCTTCCTCATCAAGTTCCAGAATAAAATCCGATGTGGCCGGAATAAGGGTTTCGTGACCTGCGGTATTTACGATTTGAAACACAAGATTACCAGCATAATCCTGAAGCTCCTCAATAGTTCCAACCTGAACTCCATTGCTTGAAATAATGGTATAACCAACCAAATCATCTAGAAATATCTCATCAGGCTCCTCTTTTCTAATTATCTCGGCGTAAATTGATAACCCCATTATCTCGTTAGCCTGCTCAATCGATTCAACTTCATCAAAAAGCACCAAAGAATCGTTAATACCTTTGTTTCTAAGCTTTTTAATAAAAAAGGGAATCGGTATCCCTTCAATTTGAAGAAATACCGATTCTAATTCTGCATTGTCAGGTTTGAAATCGTTGTTCCAAATTACCTGAACTTCGCCATTTACTCCATGAGTCCTCTTAATCACACCTACTTCAGTGAGTTGAGGTTGTTTCATATAGGATCTCCCTATTCTTTTGGAGTTTCTGCTTCCGAGTCCTTTTCAGGTGCTTCAGGAGTTTCTCCTTTGTCAGCTTCTGCTTTGGCTTCAGGTGCTTCTGCCTTCTCAGCCTCTACTTCGGCTTCGGGAGCCTCTGCTTCGGCTTCGGCTTCCGCCTCATCACCAGCCTCCTCTGCTTTTTCCGCTGCGCGTTTCTTTGCAAGTTCTTCGGCACGTGCCTCACGAACCTTCGCTTCAGCTTCTAAGCGTTTTGCAACATCGTCCTTCTCGCCCTTGGCGATTTGATCTTTCTTAGCTTGAATCTTAGATTCTTTTTCGGTAAGCCAGCTTTGGAACTTCTCCTCTGCTTGCTCTTCGGTTAAAGCACCTTTCTTCACGCCTTCCAAAAGGTGTTTCTTAATCATTACACCTTTGTAAGAAAGAATAGCTCTTGTTGTTTCGGTAGGTTGAGCGCCTTTTTGCAGCCAATCCAATGCCCTATCAAAGTTTAGTTCAATAGTAGCAGGATTTGTGATAGGACTGTACGAGCCAATCCTCTCAATATATCTGCCATCCCGTGGCGCCCTGCTATCCGCCACCACAATGTGGTAGAAAGGAGCTTTCTTTCTTCCGTGGCGGCTAAGTCTGATTTTTACAGGCATACTTAATTACGCTTTTTTAGTTAAACCTACTATAATTTTTGCCGCGCAAAGATAAATTTTTTTCTTCTAAAACTATAATAAATAACAACATTCTTTCAATAATAAAGTAATCATGTTTTAAATCAACTAGACGTTTCAAAATTATTTATCCTTACAGTTATAGCATTGAAGGGCTGTTTCTAGTTGTACATCAAAAAATATTATGTTTTTTAAATTAGGTTTTCTAATTTTGGTAATAACCATTTCAACAATTTATTCATTTCTTTTGTTTTTAATTATATTTTCGTTTTAGTGGCAAAAGTAAAAGAACATAATTGTTAGGCAATCGTCTTTGTGAATAATCTTGATTTTGAAATTTCCATATTCGGGTTTTCAGCTTTCTGCAAAAAAAGATTATCTGGTTATAATTATAAAAACCTAAACCATTGTATTATGAAAAAAGTATTTCTTCTGTGTCTAATCGGTGTCTTAATGTTAAGTTCATGTGCTACATTGTTTTATGGAAGACACCAAACCGTAAGAGTAACTTCCGAGCCGGCTGGAGCAAGGGTGTATGTTAACAATGAGGATACCAAAAAAACGACACCTGCTGATATAAAAATTAAAAGGAAGCAGCCTGCCAGCAAAATCAATAAAAAAAATGAATTAGTATACGTTTTAAAAAAAGACAACTACCATGATGCAATTTATAAAGATGCTTCTTATAAAAATCCTCTTTCCACAGTTGATTGGTATTTATATGTTGTTCCTGGTTTAGTAAATTTAGCAACAGGCGCAAACTTGACCTATTCAGAAGAAGTTGATTTAGAAATGAACGAGGTTGGTAGTGTCATAGTTCAAAAAGATACAATTGTTAAACAAGAGATTGTATATGTTGAAACCGGCTCTGGCATCCAAAAGTATCAGTTTGAAAAAAAATCGGATGTTAATAAAAACATACCCCATCAGGCTCCTCAAAAACCAAAAAGGTTTGCACTTATTATTGGAAATGAGGATTACAGCTCGCAACAGATAGGTCTATCATCAGAGGTTGACGTTCATTTTGCCCGTAACGATGCCAGCGCTTTTAAGGAGTATGCAATGAAGGTACTGGGCGTTCCCGAAAGGAACATAACCTTCCTGCTTGATGCCACAACAGGACAAATGAACCAAGCTATTGCCAGGATGAATGCAATAACACGCAGCACCTACGGCGAAGCCGAAATATTTGTTTACTATGCAGGGCATGGATTACCTGACGAGAAAACCAGAGAAGCTTACATTATGCCCGTAGATGTTAGCGGTAAGAATGCCACCAATGGCATTAAGCTTAACGAAATGTACAAAAGGCTAACGGAACACCCATCAAAAAGGGTAACGGTTTTTATTGATGCATGTTTCTCTGGCGGTGCTCGTGAGCAGGGACTACTTGCTGCAAGGGCAGTTATGGTCAGACCAAGGGCAAATGTACTTGATGGGAACCTTGTGGTTTTTTCCGGTAGCAGTGGCGAAGAATCAGCTTTACCATACAAAGAACAACACCATGGGTTCTTTACCTACTTCCTTTTAAAGGCTTTTAAAGAGAAAGGCCCTAACGTTACATACGGCGAACTAGCTGACCATCTTATAAAAACCATAGAGCTAGAATCAATACTTGTTAACGAGAAGGAACAAACGCCAAGGGTAAATGTGAGCCCTTCAGTTCAAAACAAATGGGAAAACTGGACATTTAACTAGTACATAATTTCATACATTAAACCTGACAGCCATGCATTGCCTGTCAGGTTTTTTTATTCAATAGTTTTCAACATTCATAAATTTTGCCCTCCCATTTAGCTAACTTTGAAAGTGAAAGCATCCGCTGGAAGCTAAATTTTAAATCGCTGTAAATCAAACAATGAGCAATTTTATTCACTTACACGTTCACACCCAATACTCCATTCTCGATGGCGCCTCAAATATTAAGGGGCTGGTTGATAGAGCCAAGTCTCTAGGCATGAGAGGCATTGCCATTACCGACCATGGAAACATGTTTGGGGTTAAAGAATTTGTTAATACAATCGGAAAACTTAACTCACCTATACTAGCTGACATAAAGGCTACTGAAGCGGAAATAAAAAAAACTCAGGATTCTGGCCAAAACCCTTCAGAGGAACTTCAAAGTAAGTTAAATCAAGCCAAAAGCAAGCTGTTTAAACCCATTATTGGCTGCGAGGTTTATGTAGCTTCAAAAAGCCGTCACGACCGTTCCGACAAGGACGACAGGGGCGGTAACCATCTTATCCTTCTGGCCAAGAATAAAACGGGTTACCACAACCTTATAAAAATGGTATCCTACTCATGGACACAAGGTTTTTACTATAAACCCCGTATCGACAAGGAACTACTCAGGAAATACAACGAAGGTATTATCGTAACATCAGCATGTCTTGGGGGCGAAATTCCTCAAGCAATAATAAAAGGCAACATTGCGGAAGCTGAAAATACTATTCATGAGTTTGTTGATATTTTTGGCAACGATTTCTACCTGGAGGTCATGCTGCATCCAGTAAAACCAGGAGGACATGCAGAAGATACCTACCTTGAACAGCAAAGAACAAATAAGGTAATTCTTGATTTGGCAAAAAAAACCGGGGTTAAGTGTATAGCAACAAACGACGTACACTTTATTAACGCAGAAGATTCCGAGGCGCACGACAGGCTTATCTGCCTGAATACTGGCAAAGACCTTGATGACCCCAAGCGCATGCGATACACCATGCAGGAGTACCTTAAAAGTGAGGCAGACATGCTATCACTTTTCCCTAACAACCCCGAGTGCATTAACAACACAATGGATATAGCCAACAAGGTTGAGATATACACCCTTGACCATGCCCCCATTATGCCCGACTTTGAACTACCTGAAGGATTTACCGACGATAACGATTATCTGAAACACCTAACCTACGAGGGAGCCCGCATGCGTTGGGGCGATAACCTTTCTGCTGAAATTACCGAACGCCTAAATTTTGAACTCTCGGTAATTGAAGGAATGGGGTTTCCCAGCTACTTCCTTATTGTTTGGGATTTTCTTAAGGCTGCCCGCGACATGGATGTGTCCGTTGGGCCTGGCAGGGGTTCCGCCGCTGGTTCCGCTGTTGCATACTGCTTAAGAATTACAGATATCGACCCAATTAAGTACAACCTTCTTTTTGAGCGTTTCCTTAACCCTGAACGAATATCAATGCCCGATATTGATATTGATTTTGACGAAGATGGCCGTGAACAGGTGCTACAATGGGTAGTTAAAAAGTATGGCAAGGAGCGAGTTGCGCACATCATAACCTTTGGCACCATGGCAGCCAAAATGGCCATTCGCGATGTTGCAAGGGTACAAAAGCTGCCTCTTTCTGAGGCAAACCGAATTGCAAAGTTAGTACCGGAAAAACCAGGCATAACCCTGCAAAAAGCTTACAAAGAGGTTCCCGAATTGCTTCAATGCAAAAAATCGCCAGATGAGCTTGTTCGCACCACCCTGCAATACGCCGAAGTGCT
>JAWLEY010000191.1:0-5419 GCA_041685855.1 Perlabentimonas sp.
TTATACGTATTTATCCCCCTTTTCGACTAAAACATCATTTTGATACTTTTTTATCTCCTGCTCATCCTCTTTACGACAAATGAGAAGAATATTATCGGATTCCACAACAATATAATCATCTAACCCCTGCACAACAACCAGCTTATCATCTGGAACATTTATTATTGAGTTTTTTACATCGTAAGCCATAACGTTACTGCCCTTAATGGCATTAAGGTTCTCATCCTTATCAAAATTTTGGTATAGAGAACCCCAGGTACCCAAATCAGACCAGCCAAACTCAGAGCAGATAACATAAACGTTATCAGCCTTCTCAAGTATGCCATAATCAATAGAAATGTTTTTGCAATCGGAGTATATATCCCCAACAACCTTGCTTTCAGTGGAGGTCTCCAGCTGCGTATATGCTCCCTCAAAAAGTTCGTTAACCTCTGGAAGATACTTTTTAAAAGCATTCTCTATGCTTGAAATTGACCAGACAAAAATACCTGAGTTCCAGAAAAACTCACCACTCTCAAGAAATATCTTAGCAAGGTCGGCATTCGGTTTCTCTGTAAATGTTTTTACCTTAAAAAGGTCGGGTGTTGAGCCTTTTACCTTGCTGCTTACCTGTATATATCCGTATCCTGTTTCTGGACGGCTAGGGTTAATGCCAATGGTTAAAAGCGCTTCTTTTTGTGAAGCAAAATCAATTCCATTGTTTATTATCTGTGTAAACTTCTCCTGTTCGAGTATAAGATGGTCGCTTGGGGTTACAACCACTACCGCGTTCGGGTTTCGCTTCTTTATTTTATAGTTAGCATAGGCAATGCAGGGTGCCGTATTCCGACGCATCGGCTCTAGAATTACTTGCTCCGATGATATTTCAGGAATATGCTCTAAAACCTGATCTTTGTAGTTACTTCCTGTAACAATATAAATATTTTCTGCTTTGCAGAACTTGGTTGCACGTTTAAATGTTTGCTGAATTAAAGAGCTGCCAGTTCCTAGAATATCAATAAACTGTTTTGGTTTATTTGATCGGCTTAGTGGCCAAAAACGGCTGCCAATTCCTCCAGCCATAATTACACAATATATATCGTTTCGATTTGTCATTATATTTATATTTAATTTCTATTGCTCTTTTGCTGGAGGTTGATATAAGTATCTCTTTATGCTTCGTTTTGGAGTTTTCTCAAACTCTTCGGGGTAAAGTTTTACTTTGACAAGCTGACAATAGGATGGAAGATTCTTGTTGACCTCCTGCCGATTCTCTTCCATTATCTTTTCAATCTCATCACTGTTTATCTTATCCTTATCAGCAGCATCAAAGTCAGGGAAAATAAGACCTATGAGCTTGCCATTTTGCTCAACAACTAAGGACTCCTGTACGTAAGGTAAATTATTAACTTGCCCCTCAATCTCTTCTGGATAAATATTTTGCCCACTGGGCCCTAGAAGCATGTTTTTGCTTCGCCCTTTTATAAAGAGGTAACCATCTTTATCAATAATCCCTAAATCACCAGTGCGAAGCCAACCTTCAGAATCAAGCACATTCTTTGTTGCCTCGTGATTCTTGTAGTAACCAAGCATAACATTATCGCCCTTAACAAGTATTTCGCCAACAGTGTTCTCTGGGTCATCAGAATCAACCTTAACCTCCATGTTAACAACGGCTTTCCCTGCAGAGTATTTCTTTGTGGTTTTCCAAGAATCGTAAGTGATAATTGGACCACATTCAGTCATCCCATACCCTACTGTGTAACGAAACCCTATATTGCGAAGGAAGGTCTCAACCTCTGGGTTGAGTGCGGCACCTCCAACAATAATCTCAATAAAATTCCCACCAAATATTGCTGAGAGCTTCTTATTGATAGCCTTTTTTATTCTATTATCTACTATGGGAACTTTGAGTAAAAGCCTAAGCGAAGGTCGTTTTAATGCAGCTAGAATGTTCTTTTTGTAAATCTTCTCAATAATTAGCGGTACAGCAAGAACAACCCTTGGCTTTATCTCATCGAAAGCTTCAAGAATAATCTTAGGTGAAGGGTTACGGGTTAAAAAATGAATATGACAACCCCGGGTTACCTCATATAAAAACTCAAAAGCGGCTCCGTATGCATGAGCGAGTGGAAGTATAGATACTTGCTTATCGCCTGGGTTAAGCGGAAGTACCTGACTGGCAAAAAGCATGTTACTCCACAGGCTGCGGTATGGCAGCATTACGCCCTTGGAGAATCCAGTGGTTCCGCTCGTATAGTTTATAATGCAAACTTCATCCGGATTTGTATCGATAAAGTAATTAATTGACTCAGGGTTAAAAGTCTCTGCGTATCTCTCATTAAAAAACTCGTCAACTCTTCTTCTTATTTCTTTAACAGAAAAAGGAGTGTTTTCATGAAGTATTGAAAAATCTGTTAATGAAATAATGCACTTAATATCTGGCATTTTAGTTTCATCAATATTCTCCCAAATAGGGTCTCCTGTGAAAAGCACCATGGAGTCGGAATGGTTTACAATATGGTGTACATTATCAGGCTTAAAATCAGGGAGTATTGGTACTAGAACTGCACCGTAAGTAATGGTAGCAAGGTATGCAACCGCCCAATTGGATGAGTTTTTTCCAATTAGAGCAATCTTGTCTCCTTGCTTTATTCCTGTTTTATCAAAAATAATATGAATTTTCTCAATCTTACGGGCTACATCAAAGTACATCAAGGTGCGCCCTTTGAAATCGGTAAAAGCAGGCAGATTCCAGTTGCTCTTTACGCTCTCTTCAATTAGGGAAATAAAACTTTTATTCATAGTATGTGGGTATATATTTAACCAAATTTTAAAGGCAAATAAACTATAAAAATAATGTTTTTTATTTTTATTAAATCTTGATGAGTAATGGTTATTTGTTCTTTCTGTTTTTAATCTTTTGGTATAGAAATACTAAAATTACACCTATAAATAGTCCAGATATATTGGATAAAATATCAAGAGGGTTAAAGGTTCTGTCGGGCACAAATTTTTGTAAAAATTCTGTTCCAATGGCAATAACAACGGATATGGTAATAAGAGTCCACCAAAATTTTCTTGTTTTACTATCACTGCTAGAGAAATAGGCAATTATGGGGAGAACTAAAAATGCAATTGCATGTAAAAAATAATCTACCCTGTAGGAACTCTCGTTAATATCCAACCTAGTAATACCAGACGATGGATTAAGTGATACACAGAGAATAAGGACAATATAAACTGAGAATAATACTCTGAAAAAATACTTCATAGGGGCAAAGATATGTAAAAAATGTAAAGTAAGAATTCTTAGTAAAATAACTTGATAACTAGCATAATAGTTTAGAGTATAATTATGTGCTTAAGCTTAAGGCTAAGATTTACAGAATTAATTACCTTTGCAATTCAGAACTGAATAAAGAGAAAAATGGCCCATCCAGATAAAAAGATAATTGATTTCATTAATGAGCACCATGTGTTGACTCTTGCTACTAGTTTTGATGAGGAGCCCTACTGCGCTAATTGCTTTTATGTATATTTAGAAGATGAGAACAGCTTGGTTTTCACCTCAGACTACGACACAAAGCATATTAAGCAGGCTAGCCATAATATTTATGTGGCAGGTAGCATTGTTCTTGAGACTGATGTTATAGGCAAAATACAGGGGATACAGTTTCAGGGAATTATTAGTGAGCCAACCGAGGACCTCTACAAAAAGGCCCGTAAAGCATACCTAAAACGCTTCCCCGTTGCCATGCTAATGAAAACAACACTCTGGGTTGTTGATTTAACCTTCCTTAAATTTACTGATAATCGCTTAGGATTTGGGAAGAAGCTAATATGGGAAAAGGAAATGATTGTTAACCCATTCTTCGCAAAAAATAAGGAGGGATGATTTTAGTAACAGGTGGCACTGGACTTATCGGTTCGCATTTAATTTACACTCTCTTAAAACAAGGTAGAAAAGTTAGGGCGCTGAAACGCTCAACAAGTGATGTTAGTATAGTTAGCGAGCTATTTAATTATTATGATAACGAATTGGTTGGGCTTGTTAAAAATATTGACTGGGTTGAGGGTGATGTGGATAATTACCATTCGGTATACGATGCTATGAAGGGAACTGAAGAGGTTTACCATTGCGCTGCTATGGTATCGTTTAGCAAGTCGATGCAGAAGAGAATGCTTGAGGTTAACGTTCAGGGAACAGCCAATGTGGTTGACGCTTCTCTGCAACTGGGCGTTAAAAAGTTTTGCCACGTTAGCTCTGTGGCCTCGCTAGGCACCGCTGTTGAAGGCGAGATGGTGGACGAGAAGGTGATTTTTGGAAAATCGAAAGGAAAATCGGGTTATGCCATAAGTAAATTCCGCTCTGAAATGGAGGTGTGGAGGGGAATAGATTTAGGCCTAAACGCTGTTATTATTAACCCCTCGGTGGTGATTGGCCCTGGGAATTGGAATAGTGGCAGCGGCATGATTCTAAAAACTATTGCCAAGGGCTTCCCTTTCTACACGCTTGGGGTAACAGGCTATGTTGATGTTAGAGATGTTGTTGTCTCAATGATTAAAGGAATGGAGAATGAGACATGGGGAAAGCGTTTTATTGTTAATGGAGAAAATATTAGCCACAAGAAGGTGTTTAGTTACATTGCTCAAGCCGTTGGAAGGAAGGAACCCTACATTCGTGTTTATCCATGGATGAGCAACTTTGCATGGCGAGCAGCAGCACTAACCTCCCTTTTAACCCAAAGAACACCCTCACTTACTCGCGATACAGCCCGAAGCGCTCATACAGAAACTTACTACTCAGCCAAGCTGGCAGAAAATGAACTAAATATTAAATTCACCCCAATTGCTGATGCCGTTAGAAATGCTGTTGGGGCAGGCCCTCTTTAACGGTTCAACTTTTCTCAATAGCAAATATTATTACTCATTTTTAAGAAAATTTTCTAACGAAACTTTGTAAATTGTTTAGTTTCATATTCCATTGCTTGTATATGGTTAAAATCATCACTAAATTTAACCTAACAAACCGAAAGTATTGGCAATAAAAACAGAAACTCTACTATTATGAATAGAACATGTCCCGAATGTGGTGATGAAATTATTGGACGTGCCGACAAGAAATTCTGCTCCGACCAGTGCAGAAACACATATAATAACAAGTTAAATAGTGATGAGAGTAATACTGTACGGAACATTAATAATATCCTAAGGAAAAACAGACGAATTCTTAAGGAGCTAAATAAAGAGTCGGGTAAAACCATAGTTGCAAAGGAACTGCTGCTAACCAAAGGTTTTAATTTTACGTATCATACTCATACCTACACAACAAAAAGGGGGGATATTTATTTTTATTGCTATGAGCAGGGTTACCTTTTTCTAAAGGATAAGAATTTATACTTACTTGTTTCGAATGTAGAGAAAAAATAAAACCAGT
>JAWLEY010000192.1:0-5386 GCA_041685855.1 Perlabentimonas sp.
GTAGCGAGAGGCGGGCTTGAACCGCCGACCTCATGATTATGAATCATGCGCTCTAACCAGCTGAGCTACCTCGCCATATAAGTCAAAAAAATTCAATTACCTCATGATAATCAATCATGCTCACAAATCCTCAAATAGCCCCAACGCCTTGGGAAGAACTTCTGTCAAATTTGCGGGGCAAAAGTATAAAATAATTTTGTACCCACAAACGTTTATAGTTTACAATTAATCTTTTTTTAATAAATCTCGACCAAACGTTTGCGCCAACAGTATTAACAATCAAAACAATGCATTGTTAATAAAAAAAAGAAATGATATATATTATTGAATAAAAAAAGAAGTATATTGCAATAAACAATAGAATTTTGTATGGGAACCCATGGAGTGGGCAAAAATGATTGATTATGGAAAATGTGAACGTTAATAACAAAGTTGAGCTTGAATTTACTTTCAATACCTCCCCAAGCATACTTTTTAATAGGCTAAGTACCCCCTCTGGTTTGTCTGAGTGGTTTGCCGATGATGTAAATCTAGACGGAGATATTTTTACCTTTATCTGGAATAATTCTGAAACACAAGCACAGTTACTAAGCCTTAAAGAGAATCGTTTCATTCGCTTTCAGTGGTTAGAAGATGGCGAAGCTGCCGATGAGAATACATACTTCGAGTTTAGAATTTGCCCCAATGAGTTAGCCAATGGCGTGGCGCTAATTGTAACAGAATTCCTACCCGATGATGATACGGACGATGCCGTTTCGCTCTGGAACTATCAGATTGGTGAGTTAAAGCGTAACTTAGGAGTATAGAGTTTGTTAACTGCTTGTTTGGTAATACTTGTATAGCCAAATATAGGTTTGTGTAAATTTACACAATGAACTTATATCAACCAACTTCCCTCTTTTTCCAAAAAGTATCAGGAAGCACCATAAATTTTAGTTATTTTTGCCAACAAACTTAATGCTGTTTCAGTGAAAAAGCTTCATTGGTTTGTAGTACGATCCTATTTAGGACCATTGATCATGACTTTTTTTATAGTTATGTTCATTCTCCTAATGCAATTCTTATGGAAGTACATTGACGACCTGGTGGGTAAAGGGCTGGAGTTAGATGTAATTGCAGAATTGCTCCTATACGCATCAGCGGGGTTGATACCCATGGCGCTACCCTTATCTACCCTTCTCGCATCCCTTATGACCCTTGGCAACTTGGGCGAGAACAACGAACTTTTAGCAATGAAATCTGCGGGTATATCATTGCCAAGAATCATGCGCCCACTAATTATTATAACCATTGTAATATCAATCAGTGCCTTTTTCTTCTCTAATAATGTATTGCCATATACTAACCTAAAAATGAGTAGTTTGCTGTGGGACGTTAGGCAGCAAAGACCAGAACTCTATATACGTGTTGGCGTTTTTAATAATGATATTGAGGGGTATAGCATAAAGATTGCTGATCGTGATCCGCAAACAAATTTAATGGAGGATATCTTAATTTACGATCATCGCTCCAAGGATGGTAATATGGTTGTTACCGTGGCCGATTCAGGTTATATGAGGCTAACAAGCGACGAGAAATACATGGTTGTTACGCTTTACAATGGCTATACGTATGATGAGATGATTGAAAGCAGAGCAGTTAGGAGAAGCGACAACCGAAAGTTTCCTGCTAGGCGCAATAGTTTCGATGAGCAAGTAATTCTGCTTGAACTCAAAGGGTTTGGTTTTGAACGCACAAACGACGACCTTTTTAAAAGTAGTTACCATGCTAAGAACCTGGTCCAATTACGAGAATCTCGCGATTCTTTAAACAGAGAGATAGAGCGTAGGAGGGAGGGCTTTAGGAATAGTATGCTAAGGAATACATTAATAAAAAATCCGCTTGGTTTAACACGTGACAGTTCAACTACCATTCGTTTCGTTTTTAACGCCGATTCAATTTTAAAAACAATGCCTAGTCAGACTCAGTTGAGCATATACAGAAGAGCCCTTCAAAGTGCCCAATCTGCAAAGAAGTTTGTGGGTTCAACCACCTCGGAGCTTCACAGCCGAACAAAATATAAGGCTAGACATGAAATTGAGTGGCACAGAAAATTCTCATTATCCTTTGCTTGCTTCGTTTTCTTTTTTATTGGAGCACCGCTGGGGGCAATCATTCGGAAGGGTGGGCTTGGTATGCCGGTTGTTGTTTCGGTATTGTTTTTTGTTGTTTACTATGTTATATCGCTTACTGGAGAGAAGTTCGCACGGGAACTCATGTGGGAGCCTTATGAGGGAATGTGGGTTTCATCCTTAATACTCCTGCCATTGGGAGCATTCTTATCCTATAAAGCAACCACCGATTCGGTAATAATGAATGCAGATTTTTATATTGAGTCAGTTAAAAAACTTGTCAAGTTCCATAAGCGGCTTAAAAGGAAATTTAAAGGTAAAAAATGAAAATACTAGTATTATCCAGTAAAATGCCCTATCCTCAGAAAGATGGTGGGGCAATTGCTGTTTATATGTTGGCTAAAGGCTTGCATAGTGCAGGTGCCAATGTTACAATGCTGGCAATGAATACTAGTAAGCATAGGGTTGACCCAAACAGCATACCCAAGGAGGTGACAGAACTTTTAAACCTTAAGCCCATTGAGGTAAAAGCAGGCATAAATCCAATGGCAGCTTTGTATAACTTACTCATGTCTAAAAAGCCTTATATCTCGCAACGTTTTTTTTGTAAAAAATTTAACCGTGCATTAAGGGAACTGTTAGCACAAGAAAAGTTTGATGTTATTCAGTTTGACGGACTATACGTAACACCTTATATTCGTTTAATCAGAAGATATTCCTCGGCAATTCTGTCGTATCGTGCTCATAATATTGAGAGTATGATATGGACAAGGTTAGCAAATAACCTGAATTTTGGGCTAAGGCGTTGGTATATATCAATATTGTCCAAAAGGCTGAAAAGGATGGAGCAGAGTCTTATAAACTCTTACGATTTGCTACTTCCCATAACATCAAAGGACGCCAACTGGTTTGCATCCCATGGTAATAATAAACCTTTCGAAGTAACTCCAGCAGGATTTTGCGTTCAGGAGAAGTCTGTAAACCATAACTTCTCACCAAATCCCTTTAGCGTAGCTTTTTTAGGTGCCCTCGATTGGCCACCAAATCAGGAGGGACTTTTATGGTTTATTAATGAGGTGTGGCCAAAGGTTAGGAGCAGCTTAAAATCAGTAAAACTTCATGTTGCTGGAAGGAATGCTCCGCAATGGTTAGAGAGCAAGATAGTTGGTAAAGATGGTGTGCATTATCATGGAGAGGTTGAAGATGCAACTAAGTTCTTGCTTAATTACCCTGTTGTTGCCGTGCCGTTGCTATCAGGGAGTGGAATGAGGGTGAAAATTGCCGAGGCCATGCTTTTGGGGCGGGTTGTAGTTTCTACAACAGTGGGCGCCGAGGGAATTAATGCTAACGATGACTCTGACCTGCTTCTAGCTGATAACCCAGAGAGCATGGCAAAATTAATTGTTGACCTTAGCGCCAAGCCTTCACGTGCAATGAGCATAAGCAGTAATGCTCATAAATTCGCTATAAACAATTTTGATTATAGTAAAATAGGTAAGAATGTTTTCGATTTATATAACAAAACCTTAAATGCCAGTTTTTAGCATTCTTTTTTGGATACTTGTAGGTATTGTAGTTTACGCTTATTTTGGGTACGTCCTTGTTTTAGGCTTAATATCTGCTTTTAAGAGGAATAGAAAAGTATCCTCACTTAACGAAAATTACCAGCCTGAAATCACTCTGCTTATTGCTGCTTACAATGAGTCCGACCTAATAGAGCAAAAAGTGAACAATGGTTTTGCGCAAACTTACCCCAGCAGTAAAATTCAGCAGCTATGGATTACCGATGGCTCCACCGATGGTTCCGAAAAAATTTTAAAGGACTTTGACTCAGTAAAAGTTTTACATTCTCCCGAACGGCATGGGAAAACCGCTGCAATAAACCGAGCTATGCCCTACGTTAATACGCCCATAACCATTCTTACTGATGCTAATACAATGCTTTCGGAAAAAGCAGTAGAAAGTATGGTCGAACTTTTTTCTGATTCTAGAGTTGGTTGTGTTGCCGGTGAAAAACGTATTGAAATAAAAGATAAAGACAATGCCGTAACCTCTGGAGAGGGAATTTACTGGAAATACGAATCGCTTATTAAAAGTCTTGAGTCAAAGGCAAATTCTACTCTAAGCGCAGCAGGGGAACTTTATGCCATACGCACTGAGCTTTTCAAACCCGTTCCTAGTAGCATTATTCTTGACGATTTTGTTATATCTACCCAAATAGCAAAAGCAGGCCATAAGGTAAAATACTGTCCTCAGGCGTACGCAGTTGAAACAGCATCAGCCTCAATTGGCGAGGAGAAGAAGAGGAAAATTCGTATTGCCGCTGGTGCATTCCAGGCCATGTACCTTTACCCTTGGCTTTTCAACTTTTTTAAAAATCCTATGTTATCTTTTCAGTTTATTTCGCATAAGGTGTTACGTTGGGTACTTGTGCCTCTGGCAATAATTATTGCACCAATTCTGGCTCTAATGGCATACTTATTAACGTCCCAAAGCATATTGAACCTGGTGCTTGCAGCCATTTCTTTAGTCTTTATTCTACTGGTGGTAATTGGCTGGGTTGCTCGTGAGGAGAAGGTTGGGTTTAAATTCATTTTTTTACCATACTATCTTTTTGTAATGAATATTACAATGATTAGAGGTTTTTGGAGGTTCATTGCAGGGAAACAGGATGTGAAATGGGAAAAGGCCAAAAGGGTAAAGTAGGATTTTCATTGTTCTTTTTCCGACATAAAAGCTAACTTTGTAACGTAATAATATAAGCAAATGACAAAGGAAAAAACATCACAAGGAAGTTTTAAACTTAATACCATAGAGGAAGCCCTGGAGGATATTAAAGCAGGGAAAGTAATAATTGTTGTAGATGATGAGGACAGGGAGAATGAAGGCGATTTTATTGCTTCGTCCGAATTAATCACACCAGAAATAGTGAACTTTATGGCCAAGCATGGCCGTGGGTTAATCTGTGCTGCCATTCCCGAAGAGAGATGCAACGAGCTGGAGCTGGAAATGATGGTTGGTTCAAATACAGCATTACACCAAACGGCCTTCACGGTTTCTGTTGACCTGGTTGGGCATGGTTGCACAACTGGCATATCTGCATCCGACAGGGCCAAAACAATTAAAGCGCTGGTAGACCCTAACATAAAACCTGAAGATTTAGCTCGGCCCGGACATATATTCCCTCTTAAATCAAAGGAGAAGGGAGTGCTTAGGCGTGCTGGCCATACCGAGGCTGCGGTTGACTTAACATGGCTTGCAGGGCTCAAGTCTGG
>JAWLEY010000193.1:0-5378 GCA_041685855.1 Perlabentimonas sp.
ATGGCTAAGAATATCGACATCAAGGGTTACTCCCTTTCGTATCATTTCTTCAATAAATCCATCGATAAACTCATTGTAATCAAAGTCCCAGAGCAAATCCGGTGAAATATCTTTGGCCCCAAAACTCCAGAGCAAATCGGTTAGAATAAAGTTGTAATTCGCTTCCATTTTTTGCTTCCAAATTTAAGCATGCAACGCGACAAAGGGTGTCGGGGGTGAGAAGAAAGGTGATTTTTGTAATATGAAATTATATTGACTTGAAATGACATACCAACTTTGTTAATATTCCAAATTGCAATATGGAATAAATAGTTGAAATAAATTGTAAATGAGGAAATAATATCATAATATTGCATATCGGAATATAGAATATAAAAATTGTATGCAGCTTCAACACCCCAGTATGAGCCCACAGGATGTGGTAGTGCTCCTAAAAATAATTACCTATGGCAACCAGCCCTGGTCGCAAGTTCCGCTGGCATCAGCTCTTTGTATGAGCCAATCGGAGGTAAGCAAGTCTATTGCCCGGTCTAAGTATGCCGGATTGCTTGATCCTACCGGCAAGGTTGTTCGCCGTATGGCATTAATGGAGTTTCTTCAGTTCGGATTAAGGTATGTTTACCCACAAGCACCCGGCGCTGTGGTAAGGGGTGTCCCTACGGCCCATTCGGCTCCCCCGCTTAATCAAAGTATTCAGAGCAGCGAGAGTTACGTTTGGCCATGGGGCAAGGGCAAGGTACGTGGGCAAAGCATAATTCCCCTTTACAAATCGGTAGTTGATGCAGTGCAAAACGATAGCGAACTCTACGAGATGTTAGCTCTTACAGATGCCCTAAGGGTTGGTCGTGCCCGAGAGAGAGAACTTGCAACTGCCGAACTAAAAAAGCGAATCATTAATGAGTAATGAAGTCATTAACATCAACGATGTTAAAGTTATAGCTAGTGCACTTAAGGAGCTGAAAGAACAAGTTGTTTTTGTTGGTGGGTCTATCCTTATATTGTATATCAACGAATCAGGAGCCGAAAACGTTCGACAAACCATGGATATTGATTTTACGTTGAAACTAAATAACTATAAATATTTTAGTGAATTCCAGAATCGATTATCTCAATTAGGTTTTCAACCTGATCCATTTGGCCATTCCATTAACAGCTATAAATACAAGAATATTCCTGTTGATATTATGTTGGCTGTCGATAGTCCACTAGGACCGTGTAATCGATGGTACCAGAAAGGCTTTAGTTCTACACAAGAGATAACTATTGAGGGCGAGACTATACAAATTTTTTCAGCGCCCTACTTTTTAGCAACCAAATTTGAAGCGTATAATAATAGAGGTAAAGAAATTAAAACCAGCCACGATTTTGAGGATATAATATATGTGATCAACAATAGGGATGATATTGTGGATGATATTGCCAAGACAGATGCTGAGGTACGCCAGTTCTTAAAAACAGAAATTAAGAAATTGCTCAGCAATAAGCTAATTGAAGAAATATTATCGTATCATATAGTTCCTTCAGATTTTGAATATCGATATCCACTAGTACTGGAAAAATTGAAAAAAATTGCATATTTACGACCTTTGAATAAAAATAGGTAGGCTCTGTCTTAAAATTAGTTTTGATTCACCAGTCGGTGAGAGTTAATGTGTTGTTAATTAGGGGGTTGTTGCCGATGAATACTCCCCCATCCCGATAGCCATTGAGAGGCGGAAAGCAGTGACGCCAACATTTTATTTTAAAGTCAGGGACTATTCAGCAATATTGTAGCTCAGTTATAATAAGATAAGTTAGAGAATAAAGCAACTATGCCTCCATTCATCCAATACATTCAAAATGAGCACCATTATACCAGAGTGTTAGAGCAAGCCATCACAGTGAAACGTGAATTATGGATTGGTACTGCCGATATTAAAGACTTGTACATAAAGGACGGAATAGGTTCTGTTCCGTTTTTAGGTGTGTTGTCAAAACTAATTTCTCGTAAGGTAAATATTAGGCTTCTACATGCCAAGGAGCCAGGCCCAATTTTCCGAAAGGATTTTGATAAGTATCCCAACCTCGCTAAAGGTCTTGAAAGGGCAATCTGCCCACGGGTACATTTTAAAATCTTTGTATTCGACCTGCATACTGTTTACATTGGTTCCGCCAACCTCACTGGTGCTGGAATTGGGATGAAAAGCCCTGCTCGAAGAAACTTTGAGGCGGGGATTCTTACCAACGATTCAAATATTGTTGAAAGTGCCATAAACCAGTTCGATTTGGTTTGGCAGGGCGCCCAATGTAAGAAGTGTGAAAGGAAAGGCTTCTGTGGAGATAGGCTGGATAGGTGAAAACGAAGTGATATGAGATAAACCAATAATGCTAAACCAAAAGCACAAAAAAGCGCAATCAGAAAAATATCCAAGTGCGCTTTTAAGTAAAAATTGGCTTAAATCCTATTCAGGCAATGCTGTTTTCTTCTCTTCAAATGTAGCCTTTTTATAGGTATTAAGTGGATTCATGGTAATAACCCACTTTTCCTTATCACTACTCTTTAAACTTACAACATACATCTTGTTTGGGTCGTCTTTGTTGGTTTCATAATGGGCAAAAGCGTAGTAAACATCCTCAAAGGTTACAACATCAGAATCGTACCGCATTTCTTTTATTGAACCGTCCCAGCTATTTAGCTGCTCTTCGTAGTCTGGCCTATCCATGGCGTCCTCGTCAAGAGCCATGCTCATCATCCCGCCTGCATACTCTTTTAAAAGGTCAACATCCTTGGTTCTGTATGCCAATAGAACTTGCTGTGCGGCTTGTTCGCCTGGCAGGTAGTTTTCTTTAACTTCAAGTTTGAAGTCTTTTGCTTTCTCTTTTCCATTTTTTGCTGATTCGCCACCGCAAGAAGTTAAAAGCAGCACGGAGAAGCATAATGTGAATAGAATGGTTAGTTTTTTCATGACGTGTTTTTTAGGGTTGTGTGATATTTTTATACTATAAAAGTAAAGATTATACTTCTTAAAATAAACAAAACAGTGGAAAAAAATTTAATTGGTATAAAAAATATATTAATAGCAAAAATGGTTAAAATATAACACCTTAAACTATATTGCTTTGGTTTTCTCCTTGAGCCATCCTTTTAACTCTTCGGGGAGTTTTGGTAATAGTTTATCGTAAACCAATTTATGATAACCATTAAGCCACTCCCTCTCTTCTTTGCTTAACATGTCAATATTCATTGGCTTAGTATCAATAGGACAAAGGGTGAGGGTTTCAAAACCATAGAACTTGCCAAACTCATTCTCAAGCACGTCTTTGCAAGCTATAACATTCTCAATACGAATGCCGTATTCCCCTGCACGGTATACTCCTGGTTCGTTCGACATAATCATGCCGGGGTCAATTGTTACGGGGTTCTCGTTGGGTCTAATTGATTGAGGCCCTTCGTGAACATTAAGGAATGCACCAATACCATGACCTGTCCCATGACCATAGTTTATTCCGTTGTTCCAAATAGCCATACGTGCTAAGGTATCTAACTGGCTGCCACGTGTACCGGCAGGGAATTTTGCCATTGAGAGTTGTATCATCCCTTTTAACACTAGGGTGTAGTCGGCTTTCTCCTTTTCAGTAGGTTCGCTAAGATGCACAGTTCTTGTTATATCGGTGGTGCCTTGAAAATACTGTGCTCCTGAGTCAACCAGTAAAAAACCATCGGGCTTAATTTCCGCTGCGCTATCTTTGGTAGCGCTGTAATGCACAATGGCACCATGCTCTTTGTAACCAGCTATGGTAGCAAAACTCTCGCTAACAAACCCATCCTGCTTCTTCCTCAGCTCAAGCAGCTTTTCAGCAATGGTAAGCTCCGTAATTCGCTCTTTGCCAACATTATTTTCAAGCCAGCTTAGGTATTCGCACATTGCCACTCCATCGTTTATTTGACTTTGCCTTATGTTTTCAAGTTCAACAGGATTTTTACATGCTTTAAGCTTTGTGGGGATACTTAAAACGGACTTCGTTTTAACCTTCTTCTTTATAATAGAAGCCAGGGTATGATTAACCCTCGCTTCATCCAAAGCAACTGTTGTTTTCTTGGGGAGGTCTTTAATAAACTTCTTAACCTTATTGTACCCCATAATTTCTAAACCTTGCTCTTCTAAACGTAAAGCCAAGTCTTCTTTTACCTTGTCTTTTTTTATGAAAAGAACCGCTTCCTCGTCCGATATAAATCCATAGGATAGAACAACAGGATTGTAATCAATATCGTTCCCCCTGATGTTGAAAGTCCAGGCAACCTCATCTAACGCCGAAATTAAACAGGCATTAGCACCTTCCTTTTTTAAATTCTCACGAATTAGCGTGATTTTTTCATTCACTGTTTGTCCGGCAAACTTCAGTTCTTGTTCAAAGGCTTTGCCTCGGGGTAGTTCAGGGCGGTCGTTCCAAACCTCATCAATAATATCAGCAGAATAGTTTACTTTTAATCTTTTAGATTCCAGTTTTGATATTAGCCCTTTAGCTGCTGCATGTGAGAAAAGTTGGCCATCAAAACCAACCGTTTCTTTCTTTTTAAGTTGGTCTGCAATCCACTTTTCAATAGAAGGAGTATTAGGGAGCCCCATTTTACATAGTTCAATGCCGCTTCCGTTAAGTTCCTCTTCAGCCTGTAAAAAGTAACGGGAGTCTGTCCAAAGGGCAGCAGATTTAGTAGTAACAACCAATGTGCCTGCAGAGCCTGAAAAACCAGACAACCATGCTCTTGCTTTCCAGCAATCGGGAATGTATTCACTTAAATGTGGGTCGCTGCTAGGAATAATATATGCTGATATGTTTTTTGATGCCATTATGTTTCTTAGCTTCGATATTCTCTCTATAGTCTTCATGTTTTATTGTTTTTTAGGTGATTTAGCAAAAGTATAAATTTCTAATTGATTTGTGTCGCCCAGGTCAATCTGTTTGCATAATTTTCATCTTTCAATGTAAATGTCAGATTGCTAGGCAAATACGTGTTAAGCAGTTAAATCCAATTAGTATATGCAAATCTATAAAAACATGGTATTGTGTTGATTGTAAAACAATTAATTAGGACAAGAGGAGTTCTGGCTACTTTCAATTTACTTAGGTTGGGATAGATAGTTTATAATGTTAGTTTTTTCAAAATAATAGTTTAAATTTGTGAAATGTAGCATCACTAAATTGTTGCTATATTTATTTTCTTATTCAAAATCCTTTGCCATGAAAACCCTCAAAATTTCAAAAAATCGTGCCCGAGATTTTCTTTCAGAGAAGCTGGCTAAGAATATCTTAGATTCAGATTTGGAAGATTTAATTTCCGTTATTCGTCATAATGCGCTTGGTGGGTTTGAGCATTTGGATGACTTCGATCTTTTTGA
>JAWLEY010000018.1:0-22165 GCA_041685855.1 Perlabentimonas sp.
ATGGGCCATGCTATAATGGGAATGCTAACCAAGAGAATCCTACTAACAGGGCAAAGCATTATTGTTCTTAAATTGGGTGTCTCATTGCACAAAACAGGATAGTAGTTCGGATAGCTAATATTAGCATGGGTTTGAGCATAATTTCTTTTAACTTGAAAATAACATCCAAATAAGGTACACGCTACCATACTATTTTTAAAATTTCGTTTAGTTAGAATTTAAGCCTAACCTGAAAACGCACGTCGCTTCGGGTGGAACCATCAATTTGTGCAAGACCCGAGCCCAGCTGATCCTGGTCGGCAAAGTAGGTTTGTGCTATCCTAAACCAAATGTCCATTCTTCTGCCAAAGGAGTACTTTGCCAGCAGGTAGGCTCTGGTGCCTCTAGAGTAGTATGCGGGTATAGAAAAGTAGTAAAGCACATCATTCTCATAGGCATAGATGCGGGTATCCCACGAGTCGGTTTCAAAAATTGCCAGCCTTGCCGTTAGGACCAAGGGAATTTCAGAGGGCCGATACGATACATCCTGATAAACAAGCATTCCCGATTCTGTAGGCTGATTCTCTTCTTCGTACCAGGAATATTCAATGCGGCTCTTTAGGTGAATTGTTCTGGTGGGGTTATAAGCCAAATGAAAACGAACACTTTGCCTGTTATAGGGAACTACCTGCTGCATCTGCTCACCTTCCAGAGTCTGATTCTTATCTTTCTGCTTTAACTTATACCTAACGGTAAAGTTTAACCTTGAGCGCGGGCTATATATTGCTTCCAACAGGTAATCGCGCCCCCGTGATGGTGCATTAACGCCAAATCGAAGCCACGACGATTTAAAAAAATCGACATAACCACCCAGCTGCCAATGCCTGTATGGTAAGAATCTAAATCCTGTTAAGAAACCTGTCTCGTTGGAAGGGCTAGTTCCCTCAGCCAATGCATTTGTATAGTAAGTGCTGTAGTCGCGCTCGTAGTATCTTCCTAGCATTGACATGGTGAGTAGTGGATGAAGCCTGAATAGTCCTCCAGAAACCAACCCGCTACCATGATTGAGCGTAGTTGACAATTCTCCGAAAAACAGATGATTTCCCAACCCTAAACTATAGTCAACACCAACATTGGCTCTGTTCTGGAGCGGGGGTTCAAAATATCTGTACGGCTGATCGGGCCTATCATAAGTTCCCTGTAGATTAACAAAGGAACCAGTAACTCCTGCTCGTAGAGTTTTCCATGAGAAGCTAACATTTCCGCCTGTAACAAACTCACCTAAAGCCCTCTTGTTACTTATCTCGTTAGGCGTTCGATGTAGGCCGCTTACTGGCTGCGAAGTGAATTGAACCTCCCCATCAATTAATGAGTCGGTAATATTTGCATCGATTTTTTTGTAGGAACCAAATGCTGTTACATCAAATTTTCCAATTTGAACCGTAGCACCTGCTCCGCGTAAGAATTCATTCTCGTTAGTTGAGCTGTATCGTCTTAGCCCACGAGCTCTCTTTCTGACACCCATTGGATCGGGTGATTTACCGAAAGAGGCGCTGCTCCAAAGAGTGAGCCCTTGGCCAAAATCGGCGCTAAAATCGCCAACTACCAACGTTTTTACGGGGCCAATCTCGTCAATCTGCACATGTGCAGAGTAGTAATCGAAACCCTGAGGGTTTGAGCCATAAAAAAACTCTTCACCGGGATCCTTCTCGCTTACAAATCCAGCTTGAAAACCGCTTCTTGTTCTGTAGGAATAGCGAGTGTAAAGGCCTAATTTATCACCTTCATATCTAGTGGCATCGGGGTTATCTTCAGGTGGGTCAGTATACCCCTGTTGCGTTTCAATAAGCGAACGAACCCTTATAAACATATCGTGTCTTCCGTATTTTAATAAAGGGTATCGTCTGTCTTGCCTGACAGTTTCACCAATGGTAATAAAAGGCAACAAACGGTTCACGTCGCTATAATCAAATCCAGTAACAAATTGCAACTCGTAAATTGTAACCATCTCACCATGCTCCTCAATATGGTCAAGAAGGGCCGTAATTTGAAAATCGGATAAAAAAACGAGACGCTCTAGTTCGTCACGAGTTGCACTGTTAATGCTAATTGGGTTCTCGGAGAGATAAATGAGATCGTCTGAAAGAGACTCTATATCAACCTCATCCTCTTCGCTTGATGCAACAATATTCTCAAGAATATCTGAAATGATGCTTTGGGGGTCGTGCTGAACTACCTGCCCATGTAATAATACACGAAGTAAAAGAAGAATAGAAAGTAATACAGCTCTTTTACTCATAACTAATCCTCTTCAGATAGCTGATTATTGTTTATCTCACCAAATTTATACGAGATAGAGAAATGGGGTGTATAACCTAGAATCTCGTGATGGCTAAATGCCAAATCCATCTGTATTGATTGAATTTTATAGCCCAGCCCAAAGGTGAGGAGTGACGGGTTGGTGGCCATTCCTGCTCTAAGGTATAGATTTTCTATTGGCTTAAACTCTACGCCTCCTTTGTAAGTAAAGTTGGCATCGAGGTTCTTCTCAACTCCAGATGTTACAAGAACCATATCGCCTAGTTGGTATGAAAGCCCAAGGTTAATCAGGGTTGGAATTCTCTCGTTCTCATGAAGCTTGGTGCGCGTGGGGTTTATAAAATGAAAGCCAATACTAAGATCATCTGTTGGTGAATAAATTAAGCCCCCCTCTGCCGTAAATGCGGCGGTACTTCCATACTCTCCGGCAATGTATACGTAATGGGTATTTAGCTGCACTCCTGCGCTTAAATTTGGGGCCAACTTCATGCCATAAGCTAAGCCAATTTTTGTTTGGTTAAACTCACTAAACCCTAAGCGTTTAATTGACAATCCAATAGAGCCTGACTTGACAGGCATCAATGCGCCAATGGCACTAAAATTTAGTTCGGGAGAAAAGAATCTATTCTCATGATGAGCGCCAACCCAAATATTCTCTTGGTATCCTAATCCTGCCTGATTATGAAATAACGACCATCCATCGGAAAAAGAAGTGGTGCTATAAGCCAACCCTGCGGCTCTGCTACCAGGCTGCTCTTCGGGGAAGCCAGCGAGACAATCGGACGGCCTCAATGTAGCAACAAGCATTGCAAATACAATTACATATTTTGCGATACTACCCATAAGATTTGGCTTTATCTGTATACTTTTTATCATTTTGCGTTTGTTCGGTACTCAAACTTCACCTTTGCCAGCTCAACATTTGCTGACACAACCTTCTTTGCTAATTCTGATTTAAAAGTAACCACCCTCTCAAAAACCTCATTCTCACCAGTTGCAATTATTTGCGCGGCAAGTATTCCCGCATTGCGAGCCCCATTTAAACCAACAGTTGCAACGGGTATTCCAGGAGGCATCTGAAGAATAGAAAGTATTGAGTCCCATCCATCAATTGATATAGAGGCTTTAATTGGAACGCCAATAACAGGAAGCGGTGTGAAGGCTGCAATTACACCCGGCAAATGAGCGGCTCCTCCTGCGCCAGCAATAAAAGTTTTAACGCCCCTCTTGTGAGCTGAGCGGGCAAATTCTGCCACTTGATCGGGCGTGCGATGGGCAGAAAGCGCATTCACTTCAAAAGGAATTTTTAGGTCGTTAAGCAATTTGCATGCCTCCTCCATAATAGGCATATCCGATGCGCTGCCCATAATAATGCTAACTTTAGGATCCATTTTCTAATTAGTTTTATGATTTTTTATGGCGTTAAAATAGTTTATTAAAAGGTCTATTCAAAACAGAAAAGGATTTCTTTAATATTCAAAAGAATATTTAATCATTCTGCTTTCTGTAGTGCTTTGGGGCAATGCTCATATGCACTTCAGTAATGGTTGCCTGAACCTCCTTTGCCAACTCATCAACCTCTTTATTTTGAAAGGACTCTGGCTTAATTTCAGGAAGTATTCGTAACTTAAAGGTTTGCTTGGCTTTTATCACATAGCCATTTCTTGGAAAGACCTCCATACTCCCTTCCAAAACAACTGGGAGTATTGCGCAATTCGCTTTTTTTGCCAACATAAAAGCGCCCTCCTTAAACCTTTTAATAGTCCCATCCATACTTCGGGTACCCTCAGGAAAAATCAAAATAGAACTACCCATTTTCAGATGCTTCTGGGCCTGTAGAATCATCTTGCGAGCGCTTCTAACACTGGTTCTATCAATGGCAATATGTCTATTTAACCAGAGATTCCATCCTATCACAGGAATCGAAAATATTTCTTTTCTTGCAACCCATTTAAAGTGCATCCAAAGGCCATAGAGCAGAACAATATCGAGGGCACTCTGATGGTTAGAGACAATAATGTAAGTTTGGCCTTTTTTAATATTCTCCTCTCCTTTTATGTCGATTTTCCAGAAAGGATTAGCCCATATATAACTCAATGCCCAAACAATAGAGTATCGATGAAGTAACCATAAACGCTTATCCCACCAAAAGGTAAGCAACCAAACCAGAGCATCGAATACGAAAGAAACTAATGAGTATGCGCCTATCAATATCCAAATGATAGGCATCACTAAAAATTTGATAATATATCTTACCATTTGTTACAAATGTAGATAATTAAACCACAAAAATAGCTCTTACAAAACAATGGGCAAGAAAACCTTATGCATAATTTGACATTAGTATCTATCTACTCTAAAAATATGAATAGTTGATTTAATTAACTAACTACCTGTTTTGTGCACCACATCGAAGACCTAAAAATGCATAATTGACTAACACTTTGTTACGATTAATAAAATGGTGATTTGGATGACCGGTTGCACAAAACAGGATCCATAAAAATATTCTACAATAGAATGAATTACTGAAACTTAAAAATGGCTACTATGAATAGTTGATTTAATTACCTAACTTTACAAAACAAAACATTGCATTTTATGAAACCATTCAAATTTGGCCAACCCATAGCAAATTGGCTGTTAAGACTAACATTGGTCGCATACCTTCTATTGCTCAACTTTGAGAAATTATATCCCATTAACCTTAATAGCCCAGGATTCTACTTTGCTGCTGCTTTTGCTCTTTTTGCATTAGCGCTACTGCTGGGAGGTTTTTTATCCAAACAAACACTCACGGTTTTTTCTGGTTTAGCCATAAGCATTCTATCCACCTACTTTTTTATCAAAGGTTTTAACGGAACGCTAACTTTCGCCTCACTCACCAACGTTATTCCCGCTGTATTAGGTTTTTACTTCTTCTCGCGAGGCAACAAAAGTTAGTTTTTTTTTAAAATCATTTTTTTTGAATTTATTTTTTTGGCATTACCTTTGTACAATAATCTATTAATTAGTTCTAAACCTAATCTCTCTTTTTAAATAAAGTGTACTGGTTAGTTAATAACAAATGAAATTTCTTACAAATGAGAACAATTATTCCTATACTACTGCTTGCACTATTGGCAATTCCAACTTTTTCACAAGAAAATAAAGAGGAGGTTAAAGAACCTGTTGATACAATTATTCTAATTAGTGGGAGGAAGGTTCCTGCGCTAGTACAAGCGGTTTCAACCAGCAAGGTAGATTATATTGTGCCTGAAAGCAATGAGATGAAAGAAATGAAACGAAGGAGCGTACATAAAATTGAGTATAGGACAGGCAGAGTGGAGCGCTTTAACGACATGGCCGTTCAGATGATTGATGAAGGCGACTGGAAAACTGTTATTTTAACTGACAGCAAGGATGACGTGGAGGGTCTTTTTGAGCTTGGTGAGGTAGAGGCACAATCATCGCCCCGCTCAAGGAATGCAAAATCAGCCCAACGTAGTGCTGATATTCGCTTGAAGAAACGGGCTGTTAACATGGGAGGCCTAATAGTACTTGTAACCAAAAGGGAATCGAAAGGAGGTTACGGCGAGATTCCAACGCATATTGTTGAAGGAATTGTTTATGGATTTGAACCTCCAGCTGAATAAAAAAACTTACTAGAAAGTATTCAACACCCCCTTCTCAGTTAACCCTGAGCAAGGGGTTTTTTGTTACTGAAGACTAAATGTTACAGGGAAGGAGAACGATACACGTACTGGAACACCCCTTTGCTTACCTGGTTCCCACTTTGGGCTATTCCTCACTACCCTTAACGCCTCTTTATCAAGTTCAGGACTTACGCCCCTAACAACCTCAACGTTTGACACTGAACCATCAGGCTCTACTATAAACTGCACAAAAACCCGTCCCTCAATACCACATTCGGCTGCAAACTCAGGATATTCTATATTTTTTGAAATGTACTCCTTAAAATCTTTGTACTTATTATTCCCAATAAAGGTTGGCATCTCTTCAACCACCATAAACACCTCCTCCTCTATCACCTCCTCCTCTTCAGCGAAAAAGAATGAATTTGCTTGACTCTGGCTGGTTTTCTCTTTTTCATTTACTAAAACTTCATCAACATCAAATGCTGCCTCAATATTAATATCATCATCAACAATGTTAATAGACTCAGCATCATTCTTTGGCTCTGGTGGTTGAGGTCTCTCAGTCTCCTTTGCTCTTTTAACAGCGGGGCTTTTTAAACTTTGCCTCACCTGCACATTTGGTTCTTTATGCATTGGTTCTTCTTCCACATTTTTCTTTAATGCAGCCTCTTCGTGGGGTTTATCATCTTCTTGTATAGACCCACTGGGCGGCTCAATAGCTTTTGAATCTAAAGGCATTATTTCCTCTTCAATCTTTAACCCTTCAGACAAAACAGTGTTAGAAGGCATGGTGCTTATGAAGTAATATATAAGAGATGATACCGCTAAAACTAAAGTGACACCTGCAGCAACATTTAAGAGGGTTTTATATTGAAAGGTACTTGCATTTCTTTTGGCCAAAGATTTATCAATGTCACGGTTTATCTCCTCTTCAATCTCATATATCTCATCGGGACTTTCAAGTTCACTCAGTCCATCAAGAACATCGGCACACATGGGACAAATTGACAGATGCCGCTCAACGGCGTTCCTCTCTGCTCCGCTCAACTCATCCTTAAGATACGCTATCAGCGTACTTTCTGGTATGCAGTCTGTATACTTATGGTTACTCTCTTTGCTCTTCATAACCCAATAGGCTGTTCTTTAAGTTCCGTTTTCCATTCTGAATATGACTTTTTACCTGATTCACTGTGAACCCTGCCTCGATGGCAACCTCCCTGTAACTTTTGTCTTTTAAGTAAAAAAGTTCAATGCAAATTCGCTGCTCATCTGACAGGTTACTAAGTTCCTGCTCCAAATCAGATATCCTCTGCTCAATAATACCATCACTATCATGATACATATTATGAGCATTTTCCACAAATAAATTCTGCTTATCTAACCCGTCTCTTTCAAAAACTACATTTTTTTTGTTTCCCCTAATAATATGTAAACTGTGATTTTTAGCAACAGTGTATAGCCACGATTTAAAATTAAGTATTGTATGATTCTTCAAGTCAACAAAAAGATTCTCAAAAATTTGCATAACAGCATCTTCACTCTCATCGGTATCTTTAAGGTACTTAATGCATACGGCATATACAAAGCGGGTGTACCTTTTAAACAGGACACCTACAACATCCTCATCGCCCTTTTTTTTGTAAAGGGCAATAAGTTCATTATCACTTAAACTTTGTAAACTACGTTTAAACAGCAAAGCAGCAGTTGTATTATTTTAAAAGGATAAACATACAAAAATAAACCAAAAAAGTTATGGAAAAAAGGTAATGACTGTATCCTCTTATTAAAGAACAAAAAATGTTTAACCAAAACTTTAGAAACCATGAAAAACTTAATTGCATTGGCCTGCATAATCCTACTAGGGTCATTTACAGGCACACAGAATCAGGAAGGCACCCTATCAGGTGTTGTAATTGATAATGAAAACGGCAAAACAATAACAAATGCCAAGATTGTTGTTTTTAAAACGAACAGACTAATTACTAAAACCTTAACTGGGAAAAAGGGTGTTTTTAGAATTGAACTAAACAGGGGTAAATACTCTATTGAAGTATCTGCAAACGATTATGAAACAAAAAACTTAAACATTTTTATTCAAACAGGTAAAGAGACAAAAGTGAGGGTGCAGCTAGAAAAATCAAAAAATGAAACGCTAGAAATTGTTGAGTATGAAGAAGAAGTATTGATGCTTAATGTTGCTCCGTCCAAAGTGTATGAAAAACAAGCACGCCCCATTGGAATGAATGCTCAAGCCTCTCATTTTATTTACGCTGAAGAAACACATTTAGCCCACAACACGGAGGAGTATGATGTAATAAATGAGAACATTTTTAAGGATGCAGCTACAAGTCCGCTCTCTACCTTCTCTGTTGATGTTGACAAAGCATCATACGCCAATGTTCGGCGTTTTTTAACTCAAAATCAAAAACCCTATAAGGATGCTGTTAGGATTGAAGAACTTATAAACTATTTTGATTATAATTATCCCCAGCCAACCAATGGAGCACCCTTTTCAGTTACTATTGAAGCGGACAAGTGCCCCTGGAATGACTACAATAAGCTTGCAATGATTGGTATTAAAGGCGAAAACCTAAACGAAACCGAAATACCTCCGAACAACCTCGTATTTTTAATTGATGTATCGGGTTCCATGGGTTCTGCAAACAAACTACCATTGCTTAAGCAAGCTTTTAAGCACTTAGCAGAGCAGCTACGCCCGCAGGATAGGATAGCAATAGTTGTTTATGCAAGTGCTACCGGAGTGGTACTGGAATCGACCTCTGGTAACAGCAAAACAAAAATAATTTCAGCTATTAACAACCTTAAGGCTGGCGGTTCAACGGCAGGAGGAGCGGGTATTAAGCTTGCATATAAAATTGCCAAGCAAAACTACATTCATGGTGGAAATAACCGCGTAATACTGGGCACCGATGGCGATTTTAATGTGGGTATAAGCAGCACATCTGAACTGGTAGATTTTCTTAAAAGTAAGAGTGATGATGGAATGTACCTTTCAATCCTAGGATTTGGTATGGGAAACTACAAAGATGGTCGCATGAAACAACTATCAATGGCAGGGAACGGCAACTATGCATATATTGATAATATAATGGAAGCAAAGAAGGTGTTTGGCACTGAGCTATGGGGAACGCTATACACCATTGCCAACGATGTGAAAATACAAGTTGAGTTTAACCCTGCAAAGGTTAAGGCGTATCGCCTTATTGGCTACGAAAAAAGAATTATGAATAACGAGGATTTTAATGATGACAAGAAAGATGCCGGCGATATTGGTTGCGGGCATACCGTAACAGCGATATATGAAATTATTCCAGCAAACAATGTGTTTGACGCATCCAGCGTTGACCCATTAAAATATAGCCAAGTAACGCATACAAAAAGCAACGACTTAATGACAGTAAAGATACGATACAAGGAACCAGGAGAAGAAGATAGCCAGCTAATTAGCCATGCCGTTGAATTTGACAAAACTAAATCATCAAGCAACTTGCAGTTTGCTTCAGCTGTGGCTGAATTTGGAATGCTGCTTCGCGACTCAGAGTTTAAGGGTAGTTCATCGTTTACCAGCATTCTGAACAGAGCTAAATTCTCTTTGAATAATGATGATTTTGGTTACAAAGCCGATTTTATAAAAATGGTGGAGATGGCAGAGATGCTTTATAAGTAAACCGTATTAAAAAGGGTCAAAAATTAATGTCCTTAAAAACACCCCCCTGACAGGGTTCCAAACCCTGTCAGGGGTTCCTATTTTATCGACCAACTTGCAATAGTCTTTCAATTTTTTGTATATTTAGTTTTTCTACGCATAAAACCCATCCTAAAATGCCTTGCCATGAGCCCTAAACCAACATCTAAAGAAGAAACAACGAGTAAACTTAACTACGAAGCTGTTGAGGATAAAAAAAAGATTAAAAAGAAAGTGTATGAAAAGGAGCTTTATAAACTTCAGATTGAACTTATAAAACTTCAGGAGTGGGTTAAACAGAAGAAGCTAAAAGTGGTGGTGATTTTTGAGGGAAGAGACGCAGCAGGGAAAGGTGGCGTAATAAAAACTATAACTGAACGATTAAACCCTCGTTTTTGCAGGGTTGTTGCCCTTGGTGTACCAACCGACAGGGAAAAAAGTCAATGGTACTTCCAGCGGTATGTACCGCACCTGCCCGCAGCTGGTGAGATTGTGCTATTTGACCGCAGCTGGTATAACAGGGCCGGAGTTGAGCGTGTAATGGAATTCTGTACAGAAGAAGAGTATGTTGAATTTCTTAGGTCGTGCCCAGAGTTTGAGCGAATGCTGGTACGCTCCAATATCATCCTAATAAAATACTGGTTCTCCGTAAGCGATGCGGAGCAGGAAAAACGCTTTAAAGCACGTAATCACGACCCCGTAAAGCGCTGGAAATTAAGCCCAATGGATATTGAATCGCGAAGCAAATGGGTGCAATACTCAATGGCTAAGGATAAGATGTTTGCCCATACTGATATTAAGCAAGCCCCCTGGTGGGTGGTTCATGCCGATAACAAGAAGCGGGCTAGATTAAACTGTATCCACCACTTACTCTCGCTAATACCTTACAAGGACTTGGCACCTGGACCAATAGAGCTACCTGAGCGGAAGGATGATTTTTCATATATTCGGCCACCAATTTCAGACCAAAATTTTGTACCCGATGTGTACTAAGGGCACTTCGAGAACCACTTCGACCAGCTCAGTGCGTCGCTCAGTGCCCGAAAATGAGAGGCCACCCAAAAATTTTGGGCATAATGTGATAATAACGAATAGCTGGAATAAAGCAATCCTATACAATTGAATAAGACTGCTTCGTCGTTCCTCCTCGCAGTGACGAGCCTATTTGTTTTTACCTGTCATCATTACATTATGCCCAAGAAAATTTGGGTGGCCTCTCGTAATGACGGGTAATAATGAGTTTATTAACAGACTCTAATTAACTTCACGGTTGTCTGCCATCTAATCCAAGCGTATTATAACTCCAACCAAGCCATAATGAAACAAGGAGAAGGTGTAAACAGAATCATTGTCGGCACCACCCTCTAGAATTCTGTAGCCAGCTTTAAACGAGAAACTATCGGTTGCTTTGTATGTAATTGCTGCAAGCACATCCTCTGCTCTGCCCTGTGGGGCAGCCAGCGCATCACCATCAAGCAGTAAACCCAGCCTATCGGTTGCATGCCAGTGAACCCAGAAATTCACAAGGGGCACTACCCCCAAATCGGTTTTAACCGATTCAAGACCTGAGTTGCCACGAATGCCAATATTAGCATCCCTCACCTTTACAGTTAAACCAACTGCCGCCTCAAAATTGCTTTTATCGAATATGTAGTAACGATAAGTTGCACGGTAAGAGTTAAACTTATACGTGGCATTCAGCTGCATTCCGGCGGGATAGGTCTCTCCCTGAAATACTACATCCCTGTTAACCGAGCCCTTGTATTGAAACTTAAGCGGAGCATACAACGCTAAAACTTCGCTTCGTGAACCGAACTTAAATCCCACCCTAACACGAGAGTAGAATATTGGGTTTGAGCTCAACTCATCGGAAAAGGATATAAACGTACCATCGGAGCCGGGAATACGAACATCGTTATAACCTGTAGTAGCAACACCTCCTTCAACATCGAAGGTAAATTGAGCAAATGTAGCAGACTGCGTAAACAGTAATAGAACTAATGTTGAGTATAGAACTTTTTTAAAAGTAATCATTTTGGCAATTTTAGCATTAACAAGGCAAATTTAAGCAGATTTATTAGTTTGACTACTCTATTCCTTCTTTTTACAATTATTACAATGTAACTTTGAGTCAAAATAGAAAATAAGCTGTAATGAGTAACAACATTTCAAAACCACAAGGCTCTTATATAAGTTACTTTAGTAACCTTGTTAAACAGAATGGAGGATTAAACCTTGCACAAGGCATCCCGGGTTTTGAACCGCCAGAAGAATTACGTAATACTTTAAAAAGACTAGCAGATGGAAACATACACCAATACGCACCAGGAATAGGCAACTTCGAGCTTTTAAATATATTACATCAGCACTACTCGAAGGATTATAATGTTGATAAGGAAAATTTTTTGGTGGTGCAGGGTGCAACAGAAGCCATCTCGCTAATTTATACTTATCTGGTAAGAAAATTTAATGGCAATTTTTCTGCTCTCAGCTTTATGCCTGCCTACGAGAGCTACAGCCAGCTCCCGTTAATTTTCGGTCAAAGTTTCATCCATTACCCCTTAAATGAGGATTACTCATTCACTAAGGAGGAACTTAAGAAATCAATCATTGAAAATAATGTGAGGGTTGTTTTTATCTCCTCACCGGGTAATCCATACGGAAAAATTTGGAGTATGCAAGAGATTGACACGCTTGTTTCTCTCTCGCAAGAGCTAGGTTTCTACATAATTTTCGATGCTGTTTACAAGGAGCTATACTTTAACGAACAGCCCTACATACCGCTCAACTACAAACTACCTAACCTGTTCTACGTAAACAGTTTCTCAAAAACACTCTGCATAACTGGATGGAGGGTAGGATATCTTTATGCACACGAATCGCATAGAAACAACCTACGGTCAATTCACGATTACATTGGCCTATGCGCACCATCAATTCTTCAGGGAGCCATAGCCAAATATTTGGGAGAAAGCAACTTTGGAATTGATTTTATTGAGGAGTATCGCCAAGAGGTAAAGCGCAGCTTTGAGGGGCTATCGCACACACTTAGTGAGCTAGGCTTCTCAATTCCTCCAATAAATGGTGGCTGTTTTATTTGGGCTAGGCTACCAGAAAAATTCTCCGATGGTTTTGAGTTTGCCCATTATTTATATGATAAAGAGAAGGTTGCCGTTATACCGGGCGAGCACTTTAGCAAAAATCACACAAATTGGATTAGACTTAATATTGCCAGACCATTCAATGATATTTCCGAAGCTGGTGAGCGCATTACTCAATTCGTATCTAACGCATAAAACAAGATGCTACCTGTCTGGATAATTTTCCTCATTTTAAGCTTTTGCTACACCAGCATGCTACTTGCATTTATCCGGGGAATTATACTTTTAAATAAGCAGAAAGAAGTTCTAGCAAAGTCAACCACGCCAATAACCGTGATTGTTGCCATGCGGAACGAGGCCGACAACATTCAATATTTTTTAAAATCACTCCTAGCACAGAAATATCCAGAAGATAAATATGAGATAATTATTGTAAACGACCACTCCGCTGATGGTTCCTCTAAAATAGCCATGAGCTTTCAGGATAAACACAAAAATTTATCAGTACTGAATTTGCCTCCCGAAAAAACAGGGAAAAAGCAAGCAATTGCCCATGGTGTTAGAATGGCCAAAACCGACCACGTGGTTTTTACAGATGCCGATTGTACTCACCCCATCACATGGCTAAGTGAAGTTGCTAGTGCTATCAACCAAAATTGCAATACCATGCTTATTGGGCCAGTAATGCTGCAACCTGCCAAATCATTGTTTGAAATGATGCAAGCGCTTGAACATGCCAGCCTAACTGCCAGCTCATTAGGCTCATGTGCAATGGGGTTTCCAATAATGGCCAGCTCGGCAAATCTTGCTATCAACCAAAAAGAACTTAATTTTGGTATAAACTTGCTAAACCCCTCGCAACCATCGGGCGATGATGTTTTTCTGCTGCACAGCGCAAAACGAAAGAAAAACCTTAACATTGGGTGCATTCACTCTCCCAAAGCTCTAGTAACATCAAAACCTGCCAACACATTGCGTGAATTTATAAAACAGAGAGCCCGTTGGGCATCGAAGGCTACTGCATATCGCGATTGGCAAACAGTTTTGGTTGGACTAACTGTTCTGCTATATAACCTAATGTTACTGATAGTACTTATAATATCAACATTTAACTCAGCAGGTTGGCTTATGCTTGGGGTTGGCATAGGCCTTAAGTCATTGCTAGATTTTACTTTACTTTATAGATACTTGAAAAAGTACAACAAAATTAACCTTTTAAAGGTTTTTATACCTTTGCAATTAATCTACCCCATTTACATTTGCACATCCTTTTTAATATCGGTTTTTGGCAATGTAAGCTGGAAAGGACGAACAAACCATAAGTTTTTATAATTTTTTAACCACTGATGATAGAAACATATAGCAGAGAGGGTTCACCCTGGCAAATAGCATATCGGCGTTTTGTTAGTAACAGGCTATCGTTAGCATCGTTCCTTTTTATTGCTTTTGTAGCCATTATTGCCATTCTGGGTTACCTTATTGCCCCAGACTCAACACCAGGAGCCAACAATCAACACCTTGAATTGGCCACACACAAACCTGGTTTTAAAGTTGATTTTTTTCTTATTCCAAAGCAGAATATAAATGCAAAAGGAAACCTATTTAAAAAGTTAGTTAAGGGTGTGCCCAACGTTTACCGCGAAGTACCAATCCTGTCATACAAAATTAATAATGAGGAAATAATACTAACACACTACACTGAACCAGAAGACAGCTTGACCATTGAAACAAAGCATAACATTGCTGATGTTGTTTTTCCGGAATACGAACCCAATGATATCATCTTTAATGAGAACTCATTCACCGTTTCATCTAACGGGACACAAAGAGAGTATTCACGCAACGACATTGAACAAATAATTGACAACAAGCACATTAGAAATCAACGATTCTGGCTGGGAACCGACCGTTTTGGTCGTGATATGCTTAGCCGCCTAATTATTGGTGCGCGAATTTCATTATCGGTTGGATTTATTGCGGTGGCAATATCACTAATAATTGGCATAACGCTTGGGGCATCGGCCGGGTATATTAGAGGATGGTACGACGATATAGTGATGTGGCTGGTAAACGTAGTTTGGTCAATTCCCACGTTGCTTATGGTTATTGCTCTTACAATGGTTCTGGGTAAGGGTTTCTGGCAAATATTTGTGGCGGTTGGACTAACAATGTGGGTGGAGGTGGCCCGCGTGGTTAGAGGACAGGTAATGAGCCTACGTGAGAAGGAATTTGTTGAAGCGGCCAAAGTTATGGGTTTTGGTTCAGGTAGAATTATATTCCGGCATATTCTACCTAATGTACTCGGCCCAGTAATAATAATATCTGCTGGCAACTTTGCCACAGCCATTCTGCTAGAAGCAGGACTAAGCTTTTTGGGAATAGGCGTGCAACCACCAATGCCCTCGTGGGGTACAATGATAAAAGACCACTACGGCTACATTATTATGGACAAGGCGTTCCTTGCCATTATACCCGGAGTTGCCATTATGCTTTTAGTTTTAGCATTTACGCTAATGGGCAATGGACTTAGAGATGCACTAGACACAAAGAATGAATAGATTATTTACCTACCAGCGGAAAATCTACAGGATTATTTGCAACCTCGGTTAATAGTACGAATAATCCTTTTAGGATGTTGGTCATATTCCCAAAGTTTATCTTCTCTGCAGTATCTGTTGGTTTATGATAATCGGCGTGCATTCCAGTACTAACAACAACAGCTGGCACCCCTTTTCGTACAAATGGGAAATGGTCTGACCCGGAAAGCCACAGAATGTTTTCAGGAAATTCCATCCTCCTATAAAAATGAGTGTCATCAATCTGCTTATCAATCGAGCGTAAAACTTTCTTAGCAGCTCTACTATTCTTGCCAACAGGACAAGCATTAACATGTCCTGCCCATTCCGGCCCTTTATCAGAGCGGCCAATCATATCCATATTAACCACAAGCGCAGTTTTATTGAGAGGGAAAACAGGATTATCCGCATAGTACATTGAACCGTTTAAACCACTCTCCTCGGCAGCAAAAGCAATAAAAACAAGTGTACGCTTAAACTCATAGCCATTATCAATGGCATCTGCGCACATTCTAGCAAGTTCCATTACTCCGGCTGTTCCCGATGCATTGTCGTCGGCTCCGTTAAAAATGTCTTTGCCCCTTTTTCCAGTATGGTCGTAATGTCCGCAAACAATAATAACCTCATCTTTTAAGTCGGTTCCCTCAATGTATCCAATAACGTTCTCATCCTGCATCTGCTTTTCTGTAACAGTGAAGTTTGAATTTAGAATAATGCTTGATGTTAATGCTGGCTCTCCCTTCCGTATTTTTCTCTTTGCAATCCTATTGGCTTTTTTAAGTTTCTCGCGGTATATACTTTTAAACTTTTTACTATTAAACAACAATAGTTTAACATCTCCCTGAATGTCATCAATATAATCGTAAAGCCAAGAGCCCGAATTAAATCGGTTGTCAATCATGCTATTTGGATATAAGTATCCTACTGAGCTCCATTCATGATGAATTATTCGCTGCGATTTTCTTTTTGGCAAAGAGATGGCAAAAAACTCGGCATTGGAATTTTGCTTAATCTCATTAATTGAACTTATTGCTTCATCAATATCATTTCTGTAAATATGCACAATGGTATCGCCAATGTTTTGTGTTGACGGTTGGCTGGCTCCCCAATAACGAATTGGCAACTCAGAACTATCGGCATAAGGTTTTGATGAGGCAAAAGAGTAACGAAAACCAGAGGGGTATGGTTGTTCTCCTGCAGTTAGCAGGGTGTATCCCACATCAAAATGAGTTACAGGCATTGGCTGATAGTATGATTCTGTGTCGTTATCAATTGGCTTAAGCCCATATTTTTGGAACTCGTTTGCTATATAGTTTGCTGCAATCTTGCGCCCCATGCCAGGAAACTTTCGTCCCTCAAGGCTATCGGATGCCAAAAAGAAAACATCCTTTTTCAACCTGTCTGTTGAAATCTCAACAGTAACTTGCTCCTGCGAGAGCATGGTTTGACAAAAAGCTAAAAGCAATGCCAGCGAAAAAAGTCTCCTCATTTTTAGGTTATATTTGATTATCAATACAAAAGTAGAGTATTTATCGGATTGCTAATGCAAAAAAGGCTGCCCATTGATGAACAGCCTTTAATTTGTTTTAATAAAAGATTGTTACTGTAGTTCAAGTATCCTTTGGCTTGCTTTCTCTCCGTTTACGTTTAGCTTTACAATGTATGCGCCTGCACTAAGCCCCATTTCTTTAGCGGAGAATTTATACATCCTTTCGCCAGCTGCTTCAGTTCCATCAACAAGTACTTTAACCAGCCTTCCGTTCAGGTCGTAAACCGATAAGTTCACTTTACTCTCGTTCCTAAGGTCGAAACGTAAGTTTACCTCGTTATGATATGGATTGGGATAAGCCTTCAGGCTTAGGTCTTGAACAACTGTCTCCATGTCTAGCGGGTTGCTATCGCTTGTAAATACAATTGGATTGTATGCTGCCTGAGTTGAAGTGTGCGTACGGCCACTCTCGTAATTATGTGTGCTTTCTATAAGAACAAGTATTGGGAACCTGTGCTCGTTCACGTACCAACGGTAAGTAACGGTCTCAATATCGTAACTACGATTATTAATGGTTTGGGTGTAGGATTTTACCTCTTTCACCCTTAAAGCATTCTCATAAACATAGTTACCGGGTAGCATTAGCACGCCCATTCCGTCGCCCTTAACTGCATAAGAACCAGTAAGTGTACCCAGCTGCCTGTCAGCGGAATTATATCTTCCGTCAAACGACCCAGCAAAAGAACTTCCGTAGGTGAATGGATACCTCATTTTAACAAAAGGCTGGTCGTAAACAATATTCACTGTTCCTCGCCCCGACATGTACCCATGTTGCTCAATTGCATCCTTGGTGACATTAAAAAAGAACAGGTTGCCAAACTCCTCGAGAACAGAGTTTGACTCAGTAAAAATATTGGCTCCTTTAGTAAAAGAGGGGTTATCAAGCTTACCTGTAAACTCCTTTACCAGTTCTAACGTTCTGAAATCCCAAACTACGTTATTACCTTCATCTCCAGGCTCAACGTACTCTGTAATTTTCATATCATTAACATGGTCGGCAACTAGTCCATGCGAATCATAGCGCAGAACAGTTTGAGAACTAAGGCTGGCTGCAAAAAGCAGGCAAATAATGGATAAGTAAATTTTTCTCATAATGGTTATTATTTTTAGGTTAATTATTATCAAAAATGTAAATATACTGCTAGTCTGCTAAAATGTCAACTTAAAAAACATGTTTAAATTTTTACGTAACGAATAGCTAAAAGTTTTTGTATTGAACAATAAGTTTAGAGATATAGGTAAATAGCATACAGTAGCCAATTGTAATTACAGCTGCTAAAATTAGAGGCATGGGTTTCTGTACAAGCCCAAAGGCTAGCTCGCTGGTATCGTGACCCGAGAGTTGAATGGTATCACTTAATGATATGCCAACAAAATCGGGCATGGGAGTAAGATTTGAAATAAGTTTAACAGGCATAAACTTAGCAATAGTATCGGGTAGGAATGCTCTAAATATTGGCTCAATGGGGAAGAAATAAAGAATAAAGGCCAATATTGAGATTGCGGTATTACGAAAAATAAATGCAAATAGCATGGCCAAAAGCATGTAAGCTAAAGCCTGAACATATAGCACAGGGAGAAAAGTTAACCCATTAACAAAGTTCTCAATGCTAAAACTGGGCGATTTTATTATTCCAAAAACCAAACCTGATAAGAATACCAATAGCATTGTATAGGCTGCAAGCAGGAGAAAGACGAACAGTTTACCAATGAGAAGTTCATTTCGGGTGAGGCCATCAATTAGCTGCTTACGGAATGTTCTATACTGAAACTCGTTAGTCACTAACATGATAGCAATAATCCCCAGCAACAGGTTAAACCAGCTGGCAAACCATGCCAGGGTATTCCAAACGTAAGGGAAAAAGAATAGCTTCTCAATGGTAATTCCTTGCACATGCACCTTAAAGCTGCTGGCTACTGTTACAACAAGAAAGAAGAGCAGGGCATGCAGAATTACAATGGTTTTAAACGCCTTATAGTTCAGGGTTTTTAGTTTTTCTATTTGAAACAGTTTATTAAGCATGGAACAAGTTTTAGCAATTATTTAACCATTTCGAGGAATTGGGACTCAAGGGTTTTCCTGTATATCTCCAATTCACTTAAAATTACACCTTTTTCAGATAGGCCTCGGTTTAAATCGGTAGTGGTCATGTTATCCTCCAAAGCCACCAGAAACCTATCTCCCTTCTTCTCAATAATTTTAACATCCGTTAATTCAACCAAAGCATCGTTAAGTGCAGATACATTATCGGCGCATACCGTTGCCATCGTTTTATCCTTCAGCAACATACCCACTGGCCCCTTACTTAGCATCTCGCCATTTTTAAGTATTATCACATCGGTACAAACCTTTTCAACCTCCGATAGGATATGGCTTGCCATAATTATCGTTTTTCCACGTTGGGTTTGCTCTACAATGAGATTTCTAACCTCTGCTATCCCCTCAGGATCTAACCCGTTGGTGGGCTCATCAAGAATTAGCACCTCAGGGTCGCCAAGCAGGGCGCTGGCAATAGCCAACCTTTGCTTCATGCCCAACGAGAGCGTGTAGTATTCTGATTTGCTTCTGGACAAAAGCCCAACCATATCAAGCACCTTGTTTATATCATTTAGGCCAGAACCCCGAACACGAGCAACCAACTCTAAATTCCTTTTAAGGTTTAGGTAGGGGAAAAAGTAAGGAACCTCTAGCAAGGAGCCAATCCTTTTGTTATCGGGCGTATTTGGCTTATTATCGAACCATCTGAAGTTGCCTCCACCAGGGAATTTTATCCCCAACAAGAGGGCCAGGGTAGTGGATTTTCCGCTTCCGTTTGGGCCTAATATTCCAACAACCTCACCCCTATTTACCGAGAAAGTTAGGTTATTAACAGCCTGAATTTTCCCAAACCATTTTGTAAGATTATTAACCTGAAGTAAGGGTGTCACGCTAATATTTTTTGATTAGTATCCTTATTGCTTAAAACTCTACGTAATATTATGAAAAACCATCCAAAAAATAAATAATTCGATGTATTTTTTTATGGATATTTAAAATATAGTGCATAAAAAAAGGGTTGAAACAAAAAATCAACCCTTTTTAGAATATGCAAAAAAACTAATTACCTAACTCAGATATAAACTTGATGCGAACAAGCCTAATTTCTTCCTCTGAGAATTCCTCTTCGCCCAAGTATTCCAAGGCTTCTTCTATTGATTCAGTTTCGGCTTCCTCCTTAAAGTAATCGTAAATCTCATCAACCTTATCGTCATCAATAACATTTTGAATGTAGTAATCAATATTAATTTTGGTACCTGAATTTACAATGGCCTCTATCTCATTAATAAGCTCATGCATTTCTAGGTTCTTCGCATCGGCTACATCCTCCAAATCCATCTTCCTGTCAATACTCTGAATAATAAACACCTTAAGCAAGGATTTATTGGCAACTGATTTAACAACCATATCCTGCGGACGAATAATCTCCTTATCCTCAACATATGTATTAATGAGATCAATAAACTCCTTCCCGTAGCGTTTTGCTTTACCTGCACCAACCCCCGTAATATTTTGGAGTTCATCAATAGTAACCGGATATTGTATGGCCATATCCTCTAACGACGGATCTTGAAAAACTACAAACGGGGGGAGATCCTTCTTCTTGGCAATTTTTTTCCTCAGATCTTTAAGCATTGCAAAAAGTTCCTCGTCGCACGATCCGCCTTTCCCTGCCTGGGATATATTCATGTCATCATCGTCAGAAACCTCATACTCATGATCCTGAGTAAACATAATATCATGGGGTTCTTCAAGAAAATCTTTGCCTTTTTTTGTAACCATAAGTAAACCGTAATTCTCAATATCCTTTTCTAAGAATTTAGCTACCAGCGCCTGCCTAATAATTGCATTCCAGAATTTAACATCCTTTTCGGCTCCTTCACCAAATATCTCTAGTTTGTTATGTTTATATGATTTTATTGCTGTGGTAATATTTCCGCAGAGTATGTTGGCAACATGGTCAGCTTTAAACTTCTCCTTAACTGCCAGTACAGCCTCAATTAATAGCTGAAGATACTCTTTCCCCTCAAATTGCTTTTTAGGGTGAACGCAATTATCACAGGTTTCGCAATTCTCCTCATGATACTCCTCACCAAAGTAATGTAGCAGCATTTTTCTACGGCAAACGGAAGACTCGGCATACGAAACCGTTTCGAGCAACAGCTGTTTCCCTATTTCCTGCTCGGCAACGGGCTTACCCTGCATAAACTTTTCAAGTTTCTGAATGTCCTTATAGCTGTAAAAGGTAATACATTTGCCTTCGCCTCCATCGCGCCCTGCACGACCGGTTTCCTGATAGTAACCTTCAAGGCTTTTGGGTATATCGTAATGGATAACGAACCTCACGTCGGGTTTATCTATCCCCATACCAAAGGCTATTGTTGCTACTATAACATCAACCTCCTCCATCAGGAATTTATCCTGATTACCGCTTCGAGTGGCTGAATCCATTCCAGCATGATAAGGTAGTACCTTAATGCCATTTACCTTTAATGTTTCGGCAATCTCCTCAACCTTCTTGCGGCTTAAGCAATAAATTATGCCTGATTTTCCAGAGTTGTTCCTAATGAACTTAATAATCTCGCGGGCGGTATTTACCTTTGGTCTTACTTCATAGTAAAGATTTGGTCGGTTAAAGGACGATTTAAAAACATTAGCATCAAGCATGCTTAAGTTTTTCTGTATGTCGTGCTGAACCTTAGGAGTTGCTGTGGCAGTAAGGGCTATTATTGGCGCGGTTCCAATCTCGTTAATAATTGGTCTTATTCTTCGGTATTCGGGTCTAAAATCGTGCCCCCACTCCGATATACAATGCGCCTCGTCAATTGCATAGAACGATATTTTTACCTGTTTAAGGAACTGGATATTCTCCTCTTTGGTAAGAGATTCGGGAGCAACGTAAAGCATCTTGGTTTTCCCGCTAAGCATATCCTCTCTTACTTTCTGTATTTGAGTTTTATTTAGAGAGGAATTTAGGAAGTGGGCAATACCATCTTCGAGGCTAAAACCACGCATGGCATCAACCTGATTTTTCATAAGGGCAATTAATGGTGATATAATTATAGCTGTTCCCTCGCTTATTAGCGCTGGCAACTGGTAACAAAGCGATTTTCCTCCCCCTGTTGGCATAAGAACAAATGTATCGTTCCCTGCCAGCACGCTTCTGATAATAACCTCCTGGTTCCCTTTAAAACTCCCAAAACCAAAATACTTCTTCAGGTTCTCCGTTAATGATATTTCTGATTCTTTCTTCACTTCT
>JAWLEY010000018.1:22265-23466 GCA_041685855.1 Perlabentimonas sp.
TCGGAATAGTTTCAAGCACCAGCAGCTATTTAGCCCAAAAAGCCGATTTAACCTTAAAGGCCACCGTTGATAGCGAAGCCTGCCCAAACAATCTGGCTCCAACTTCGAGCACAACAGCACAAATGGTAATGGGCGACGCCCTGGCTGTTTGCCTTCTAAAGCTAAAAGGTTTTACGCCCGACGATTTTGCCAGATTCCACCCTGGTGGGGCTCTTGGCAAGAAGCTTTACATGCGAGTTGCAGATATAATTGAGGATGGGCTGAAACCAACCGTCCACCTAAACGACACTATTCAGTCTGTTATTCTCGAAATATCATCAAAAAGACTTGGGGCAACTGCAGTACTTAATGACAGCGAAGATATTGTAGGTATTATTACTGATGGTGACTTGCGAAGGATGCTTCAAAAGAACAAGCAAATTGACGAGCTAACTGCAAGCAACATAATGTCGCCAAACCCTAAAACAATAAACACGGACAAGCTGGCAGTAAACGCTTTTCAACTAATGGAAAAAAAGAAAATAACTCAGCTATTAGTTACCAATGATGGTAAATATATTGGCATGATACACCTGCATGATATTTTGCGCGAGGGAATAATATAAGCATTAAACTGTTGAAGCATGAGCGAACGCGATGAGATGGGGTTTCTTGACCACCTTGAGGAGTTACGATGGGTACTAGTAAAATCGGTAATAGCCATTTTAGCATGTGCTGTAGTAGCTTTCTTATTCTCCAATATCATTTTCGACAACCTATTGCTTGCGCCCAAAGCCCCTGGTTTTTTTACCAACGAACTACTCTGCAACTTAGCCCAAAGGCTAAACTCCCCCACTCTTTGTATAAACTCCGAACCTTTGAATATTATTAACATAAACATGGCAGGGCAGTTTAATACCCACATTATGGTTTCTGTATATGTTGGTATTATTGTATCGTTCCCAATTATTGTTTATCAGTTCTGGAGTTTTATTAGGCCTGCGCTATACGATACTGAAAGAAAAAGAACCCGAGGAGCGGTGTTTTACATCTCTCTGCTTTTTGTACTTGGGGTGCTATTTGGCTATTTTATAATTTCGCCGCTTACCATTCATTTTCTTGGCGGTTATAGCGTATCGGATGAAATTACAAACCAGATAAACCTAACCTCATACATAGGGTCGGTTGCGTCTGTTACACTTGCTGCAGGTCTGCTTTTTGA
>JAWLEY010000194.1:0-5335 GCA_041685855.1 Perlabentimonas sp.
AAAAAGAGTTTCAAACCTGCTGTCGAAAACTACTTCGGGTTTTCTTGATGCTACAACGTATCGCCCATCTTTTTGAATGTATTGAGGGTTCCCCTTTTTTCTTTCAACCACAGGAGCATCAAACGATTGGCCCATTATCAGGGGTCTGTCGCCATACTGCTCGCGGTTTAGGTAGTATAGTAGGGAGAACATATTATCTGGGCTGTTCTGGTCCATGGGTGGGTTGGCATCGGAGCGTATTAAGATAACAGCAAAGGAGCTATACCCAAGAAGAATAACGGCTGCGCTAACAATAACGGTGTTGAGTACTGGTTTGGCATGTTTATGCGTGTAGCTAATGCCCCAAACAATAAGGCCAGCCACAGCTGCAATGAAGAATAATAACCCCGACTTGTAAGGTAATCCAAAGCCATTCACAAAAAGCAACTCAAATTTCGATGCCAGTATTATAAAACCTTGTATTATGCCATACATCATAAAAATGAGGAGGGCAACACTAAGCAAGAGAGCCTTAACAACACCCCAGGGTGTAACCTGATATTTTTTGAAATAGTAAACCATTACAATGGCAGGTATGGCCAGCAGATTTAGCAGGTGCACACCAATTGACAAGCCCATAAGGTATGCAATAAGTATTAGCCATCGGTTGGCGTGTGGTTCATTGGCCATATTCTCCCATTTTAGAATAGCCCAAAATACCATTGCAGTAAAAAGCGACGAGGTGGCGTAAACCTCGGCCTCAACTGCTGAGAACCAGAATGTGTCGGAAAAAGTGTAGGTTAACGCTCCAACTAACCCAGCTCCCATAATCAGCACCATTTGAGTTTGAGAAAGGATATTATCCTTTGTATCCATCATTTTACGGGCAAGATGGGTGATGCTCCAGAAAAGGAAAAGTATTGTGAATGCGCTTGCAAGGGCCGAGAGTGAATTGGCAAAAATTGGCACCAACTCCGAGTTTGGTGCAAACATGGTAAAAAATCGCATAAGGAGCATAAAGAAGGGTGCTCCTGGCGGGTGTCCAACCAACATTTTATGTCCACTGGCAATAAACTCACCACAATCCCAAAAACTTGCCGTTGGCTCAATTGTAAGGAGATAAACGGTGGCGGCTATTGCAAAGGTAATCCATCCAACAATATTGTTGATGAACTTATATCTTTTTAAATCAAACTGTTGCATTGTTGCTTGGTTGGTTTAGCCTGCAAAAGTACTATTTTTTCAGATAACTACATGAATATCATAACTAATAGACTACCATAAAATTGCTTACCTTTGTGGAAAATGATTTAAGAATATGACGATCCTTGATGATGCCTAAAAACTTTGTCGTCATTGCGAATCCCTCGTACTTTGAGGGTTGAAGCAATCTATTTGAAAAGGGATTGCTTCGTCTCGTCTCGTCACTAATAATGACGAGACGAGACTCGCAATGACGGTCGTTTTTTCTGTCATCATCACATTATGCCCAAAATTTTTGGGTGAGTTCTCGCAAAGAACGCTCGCAATGATGCATAAATTAGTTGATTCACCATTTTTTTTAATCATATAAAAAGGAAAATCATATAGAACTGATTACAATAAATAGTTATGATAAGGCCTTTACTTACAGTACTATTCTTTGGGTTAACGGTTTCTTCTTACGCTTTGGAGGTAGAAGAAAAAACACAAAACGAAAGTGGCACTTTGCTTTTTGAGGTAAGTAGCACCACCTTCTTCGACAACCTAGAGTTTATAAACGATATCCAGAAAGGATATACCCTAACCGGGTTTAACGTGGAACCACGTTTGGCATATACAGTTGGCTCCCGGGCTAAAATTAGCGGAGGCTTTCACTTGCTCTCATTCTTTGGTGAGGCAGATATTACCCGTTTGGTTCCCATGCTAACTATCCAAACACAACTAACACCCAGTCTCATTCTAAATATTGGTAACATTAATGCATCGGGATTTCATGGGTTACCGGAGCCACTTTACAAACCCGAGCGAGAGTTTACACATCAACCCGAGGGAGGATTTCAGTTCCTTTACAATTCAGAAAGATTTGTTGCCGATGCATGGCTTAACTGGGAGGCATTTCTTTTCCCAAATGATACTATTCAGGAGGAATTTACAGCCGGATTTTCAGGCAGGATTATTTTGAGTGGAGGTAATCGGTTTAATGTTGAGGTGCCCTTGTACGCCATCGCCATTCATAAAGGGGGGCAAATAAATATTACCGATGAAAGGGTTACTTCCTTGGGAAACTTTGGCAGTGGAATAAAATTTTCAGTAAATGTTGATGAAAAGAGGATGCTTGGTTTAGAGAGTGTTTTTTTTATTGGCAAAGATTTTTCCCCCAATCCACACCATGTTTACCAAAATGGCTGGGCGGTTTATCCAAAACTATACTATACGTCAAGCACATGGTTTATTAATGCGGGTTACTGGCGAGCGTCGGAAATGATGCTACCAAGAGGACAAGAAATTTTTGGTTCCGTTTCAACCGTTCGTCCCGAACTTAATAAGCCCGAGCGCGAACTATTAACTGCAAGCGCATTTTATGGTAAGGATATTGCTAAGGGTTTTACCCTTGCGTTTGGTACGCAGCTCTACTATGATATCCGTAACCCGATTATGGATTTTCGTTTCTCAATTGTTGCCCGATTTAACGATAGCTTTTCGTTAAGAAACAAATAGGATATTCACATCACTTTTTCGTTGAGAGTTGTATAAAAAGCTACTCGTATTTTAATGAATCAACAGGATTTGCTATTGCTGCTTTTACCCCTTGATAGCTTATGGTGATGATTGCAATTAGAAATGCCGCGATGGTGCTAATTATAAATATCCATGGACTAATAACAACTCGGTTAGCAAAGTTTTCCAGCCATCCTTTCATTACAAACCAGGCGATTGGCCAGGCAATAATAGCAGCACAAATCACCAATATTATTACTTGCTTTGAAAGCATCATAAAGATGCTGTGCTCTGTTGCACCCAAAACTTTCCGAATACCAATCTCTTTCGTTTTTTTCTCGGCAGTAAAGGAAGCCATGCCAAACAGACCCAGTGAGGCTATAAGAATGGCCAGGATAGAGAAGATTGTAAATATTTTGCTTGTGCGTTCTTCTTCGGTATATAGTTGCTCTAAATCGCTATTTAAAAAGGAGTATATAAAAGGCTCGTTTGGGGCAAACTCATTCCATAAATTTTCAATATGATTAATGGCTTCGCTAATATTTTCATTTTGTAAACGAATAGCCATTAGCCAACCAGCCCCCTCAAGTTTTGTGTAAATCATGGGCCTAACTTCACGGTGCAACGACTCAAAGTTGATGTCGGTTACAACGCCAACAATTTCAGCAGGGTAGAGTTGATTGTTTTCAATGTTCGGTAACATAAGCCTTTCTTGCAAGGGATTTTCTAATCCGCCAATATCAGCAAGCCGTTGGTTTATAATTATTGATTTGCTATCGTTACTGAAGGCTTCGTTGTAAAATCGGCCTTCGCTTAGCTCAATGCCCAGCGTTTCAAGAAAGTGATTATCTGCGTTTACTACCCCAACGGTTATCATTTCCTCACTAGGCTTACCCTCAATAGTTGTTGTTGTTCCATCAAAATCATACCCAGGAATGGCGCTACAGTACGAAGCATTTATAAGGTTCGGATTCTTAAGAAGCTCCTCTCGGAATACCTCATGGTTCTCACCCAGAGTGTGAGTCCTTTTAAGTACAATTATTCCATCCTTTTCAAATCCCAGGTTTTGATTCTTAAAGAAACTTAGCTGGTCCTTCACTACAAATGTTCCAACAAATAGTGCAATGGTTATGGCAAATTGCACCACAACGAGAGTTCCCCTAAGTTTTGAACCAGAAACGTTTGAACCTGCCTTCCCCTTCAATATTGTGATTGGTTTGAATGAGGAGAGGAAGAATGCAGGGTAGCTCCCTGCCAACACGCCAACAATTATCCCAAATGTAAGTAGGGCTGGTAAGGCTATCCAATTATTAAAGTACGATAGTTCCATCTCCTTACCTGCCAGATTGTTGAAAAGAGGTAGAACCAATTCAACAACGGTCATTGCAAGTATTACAGCGGCTAAGCTAATTATTATTGATTCAATAAGGAATTGCATTATTAGTTGGCTCTTTCTGCTACCTAAAACTTTTCTAATGCCTACCTCCTTCAATCGATTAGTATACTTAGCCGTTGCCATATTCATGAAATTTATACATGCAATTAGCAGAATAAATAAGGCGATGGTTGAGAAAAAGTACACGTATGCAATGTTTCCACCTGGGTTATGCTGATTATCGAGCGTTGAGTGTAAATGTATATCGGTTATTGGTTCAAGAAAGAAACCATACGTATTCCCCATCTCTTCAAACGAGTCTATATCAATTCCCATTATTTGTTGAACCTCTGGCCCCACATGCTTGTAAACTATTTGGTGAAACTTTTCTTGCAGATGCTCAGGTTTTACACCAGGTTTTAGAACAACGTAGGTGAATAGGTTGCTGGTTAACCAGCTGTCCCATGTGTTAACCCTGAGGGTTGTTAACGATGCTAAAAAGTTATACTGAAAATGTGAGTTTGAGGGCATCTTCTCTGTCACTCCGGTTATTTCTATTTCGTGTTGATTCACTTTGAGCACCCTGCCAATAGGGTTAGCATTGCCGAAGTACTTACGTGCCATTTCCTGAGTAATTACCATGGTATTTGGCTTGGCTAAAGCAGTTTGTGGATTACCCTCAATAAAAGGTACTGTAAAAGTTTCAAAGAAATTGGAATCAGCATAATAGAAGTCCTCAGCAATGTATGAGTTCTCTCTACTCCTTATTATTGGTCTGGTTATATTTAAAAGTCGCGTAGCATGCTCAACCTCAGCAACCTCAAGTTCAAGTGTGTTTTTTATGGGAGCTGCAGTTTTGGCCGACTGTATCTCGTTATTTCCAAACGATGCAGCAATGTAAAGCTGGTATATTCTGTCGGCTTTCTCATGGTACTTATCATAGCTAAGTTCATGTGATATGAAAAGAAGAATAAGTAAGCAGCTGGCAATCCCTACGGTAAGCCCAACTATATTTGTTAATGAGTGTGTCTTCTCTCTAATTAGGCTCCGGTAAGCTATTTTAATGTAATTTTTTAACATGGCGCTTTTTTATTGTGGTTTTAATGTAATAATCAACAGCCATGCCAATGGTTGTAACTAGCAGTAAATAAGATGCATATAAGGTTGTGATAAGAATATAATTAATTTAATATGTATCAAAACCGTACAGCCTGTGTTTAAAAATGAACAAAGGGGTAATTATAATCCGAAAAGTCATTTTCAACATCATTCTTAGCGGAG
>JAWLEY010000195.1:0-5308 GCA_041685855.1 Perlabentimonas sp.
AACCACGAAGCAATAGAAAAATAGATAAGCACTCCTGTTATATCGGCCATTGAGGTTACCAACGGTGCGCTTGCCGATGCAGGGTCGCGCTTAAATATTGTGAAAATAAATGGGAGCAGCAGTCCAATTAAACTTCCAGCAAGTACCGTTAAAACCATTGTTATTGAAACAATAGTAATAATTTCAGGTGCTCTGAAAGATGCAATTAGGCTAGCCCCAATTGCCATAGTAACACCTAGTAATAAGGCGACAAAAAACTCTTTCCCCAGTAGTCTAAGCCAATCCTTTATTTCCACATCACCTGTTGCAAGTGAGCGTATCATAAGGGTTGCCGATTGTGCCCCAGCATTTCCTCCGCTGGCAATAAGCAAGGGTAAAAAGAACATTAACGAAACGTGAGCCTGAATTGTATCCTCAAAATTGGCTATGGCGGCACCTGAAAAAACGTTCATAAAAACAAGGGCGGTTAACCAAAATATACGCATTTTGTATAGGTGCGTAATTTTAGCTTTAAGCGGATTTACAATTGCATCCTGAAATGAACCGAATTTGTGGAAGTCCTCGGTGGTTTCCTCTTCCACAACATCCATCATATCGTCGAAGGTTACAATGCCAAGCAGCATTCCCTCCGTATCAACAACAGGAAGTGCAACCCTGTCGTGGTCCTGAAATACCCTAATGGCAACCTCCTGGTCGTCGTACGCGCTAAGGGCTACGAACCTGTTGTCCATCAAATCCTCAATTTTCTGTTCAGGCTTGGCAAGTAAAATATCTCTAATGCGGATATCGTCAATAAGTTGCCAGCTGTTGTTAACAACGTACAGTACGTTTAGGGTTTCCGTATCGTGACCAAAACGGCGAATATGGTCCAGGGCCTGATTAACGGTGTAGTGGGGTTTAACCGCCACAAACTCTGGAGTCATCAATCTACCAATACTATCCTCCGGATAGCCAAGCAGCCTAATGGCCACGCTTCTTTCGGCAGGTGTTAGTAGTTGAATAAGGCGTTGGGTAATCTCGCCGGGCAGCTCCTCAAAAAAAGCGGTTCTGTCATCAGGGTCCAGGTCGTTTAGCAAGCCAGATAGCTTATGAACATTCTGGGCTAATCCCTCAATAATTTGTTCCTGCTTCTCGTAGGTTAGAAGCTGGAAGGTACTTTTTGCTTGCTCTCTTGGAAGTAATCGGAAAAGAACCACGTCATCCTCTTCGGGTAAGTCCTCAATAATCTCCGCAACATCAACAGGGTCGTATTCAACAATTTCTTGCCTAATCCTCTTCCATTGCTTCTCCTCAATAAGCTCTTGAAAATCTAATATTATTTCTGTCATGTTAGCCTCCTTACAGTGTTTAATCTGCAAGGAAACCACGAAGCCCTTACAGATTGGTTAGTAATCTAATTTTCTGACACTAGGATAAGGGTCTTCTTCCATCTCTAGAATAGTTTTGGTTATGCCCGCAAAAGTAATTTTATTTTTTTAAATAGCCTTACGAGACATGTTGTTTTTAATCTAAAACTTTAAGGAGGATGTCGCGGCTCTGTTTACCGGGTAATGATTTTGGTTTATTATAATGTAAAAGCCGTGATAAGATATTTGTGTTGATGTTAACATAAATTTAAATATCTTCGTTCTAAAAATTCACCCATGCATATTCTGGTTTTTACCCATACTACAACAAAACGCTCGGAGTATATAATTGACCATATTCTGGGTGTAATGCTTGGGTTAAAGGTTGTAATTACCAATAGTAACAACGAATTTAAAAGTTACAAAGGACCAAGATTATCATATTCTAAAACAGCCAGTTTTTATGATGATGCAATTTGTGTAAAGCCTTGTGGTCTGCTTAATGAAGATGGCATCTCCGAACAGCCAACAGATATATTTCAATGGAGATTGCTGCCTGCCTTCTTTCCCACCAATTCGGAGGGGCTTATTCCCTTCGATATCTTTGCTGCTTCGTTTTATTTACTGTCAAGGTACGAGGAGTATTTTCCTGGCAATAAGGATGAACATGACCGGTTCTGCTACAATAAAAGCATCGCTTTTAGGAATAGTTTTTTGGAGATACCCTTGGTAGATTTTTGGGTACGTGAATTGGGGCAGATTATTTCGGAAAAATTTCCGCAGGTTAAGATTATGAGGAGAGTCTTTAAGTACACCCCAACAATTGATATTGATAATGCATTTGCATACAAACACAAAGGTTTTATCAGGTCAGCTTTGGCTACAGTAAGGTCGTTATTGCAACTTAATTTCTATAATTTTTCTGAAAGACTGGCCGTTTTGGCTGGCAGAAAGCCTGACCCCTTTGACACGTATCAGGAGCTGTTCCGTATTCTTAAAAATCACCCACAAGCAATCTGGTTTATTCTTGGAGGTAAATATGGAAAGTACGATAAGCACGTATCGCTTAACAATAAGTCGATGCAGAGTGTTGTTAAGGATATCGGCAAGTATTTTGATGTTGGGATTCATCCCTCGTATGGTTCGCATACTAACTATAACAGGCTAAAAGAGGAGGTAAGCCAACTCAGAACAACTATTGGAAGTGAAATAACAAAAAGCCGACATCATTTTCTCAGAATACAGCTACCAGCAACATACCGTTTGTTAAGTGATATTGGTATAACGGAAGATTACTCCATGGGCTATTCCAACGCAATTGGTTTTAGAGCAAGCACTTGTACTCCATACCCATTTTTCGATTTGCTAAACAACGAGGTGCTTCCAGTAACGGTTGTTCCTTTTCAGGTAATGGACAGAGCCTTGCTTCAGGGGTTAGGTTTAACAGCCCACCAAGCCGTGAGTATAACCTTGAATATGGCTTTAAAGGTTAAAGAGATGGGGGGAGAGTTTGTTTCCGTTTGGCATAACGAATCGTTGTCGGGTAAGGACGAGTGGGAGGGATGGGGTATTGTTTTTGCTACGGTTGTTAATGAGTTGGAAAAACTATCAAGCTAATCAGCCTGTTTTTTTTAGCAGCCAAACACCACAAGTAAGGTCGTTCTCAAGGGCTTTGTTCTCAATTCTCTGCTCCTCAAGATAATCTTTAAATAGTTGACTTTTTGAGGGGTATAGCTTAATAAGTTCATTGGCTCGTTTCTCAATAGATTTGTATATAATCTTGTTACCTTCCCACATGTTGTCAGGATTAATAACTTCTTCAGCAACTATTGTGAATCCTGCCTTATTTATTCTTTTGTAAAAATCAGACTGATTAATATAGTTGCTGTTTTTTAAATTGCTCCCGTCCGGAATATAGGCATCATCAAGTATAATATGCCCATCGGTTTTTATACATTGGGCTGCCTTTTCAAGCGTTTTGCCAATATCTCCAAAAACAGGACCAATCGCTCCAAGCACAACTAGGTCAAAGTTTTTGTAGCTTGAGTAGAGTTCTCTCATATCGCCCAGTTCAAAAGAGCAAAGGTGGTCAACACTCATCTCCAGAGCGAATTGTTTCGCGGTTTCAATAAAATCAGGTAGCGCATCAATTCCAACTACTTCACACCCCAGCTCCTTTGCCAGCCTAACCGATACAGCACCCTTCCCGCATCCCAAGTCGAGTACTTTTAGCGAGTTTGGGTTTTTAATATGCTTTTTAATTATTTGGCTCACCTGATTTGGGTCGGTTCCTATTTCTACAATATCTTTAAGAAGGTAGGGTAGGTATGGCAGAATATCCGTACTACTTCCGTCAAGTGAGGCTACTATGCTACTTTTAACATCCATCATAGTTTGATATTTAGAAAATCTGGAAGGCTCTCGTCGGTAAAATCTTTTACAAATAGCGAAGCATCTGGCAACTCTTCCCGCTTATGTGTGGTAAGCAGCGCAACCACTCTCATACCAGCAGCCTTTGCCGCATTAATGCCTGATATAGAATCTTCAAAAATAACACAATCTTGTGGCTCTACACCCAGTAAATATGCAGCCTTAAAAAATATTTCAGGGTTAGGCTTCGACCATTGCACCATAGATGCATCTACAAGCGCATCAAAGTAGGGGGCAATTTGAAGTGACTCTAACACAAAATTAAGGTTTGCTTTACGTGCCGAGGTGGCAACAGCAAGCCTCTTCTCCGAATCTTTTAATGTTGTCAGGAACTCTATAAGGCCTTCAACGGGTTTAATATGAGGCGTGTAAATTTCTCTGTAAAGGGTTTCTTTCGCTTCACCTAGCAGTATAACGTCCTCTTCGGAAATTTCTTTATTAAGCAAACCTGTAAGTATGTCATGGTTGTTCTTGCCAAAATATTTCGCTCTAAACTCTTGCTCATTAAATGGGATGTTTTTTATTGCACAGAATTCTCTCCAAGCTTTTACATGGTAATGATGATTATTTACAATAACGCCATCCATGTCAAAAATTGCTGCTTTCTGCATAAAGAATCATTTTATGCTAAGGTATTAAATTTATCCGTAAATCCTGATTTTACATAACCCTTTGGTACTCTTTGAAAAAAATATTACTTTGCGAATCCTAAAATAATATTATAGATGTTTGAAAAAGAAGGTTTTACAGATAAATTGGTAGAGTTTCGTAAGCGTTTACATCGATTTCCAGAACTCTCAGGCTGTGAGAGTTCTACTAGCAAACTTATTATTGATTTTATAGAATCAACAAATCCAACCAGAATAGTAACAGGAATAGGGGGGCATGGTGTAGCTGCCATTTATGATTCAGGAAAACAGGGACCCACCGTCCTCCTAAGGGGCGATATGGATGCACTACCCATTCAGGAATCTAATACATTTGATTATCGCTCTGCTGTAGAGGGTGTTGCTCACCTCTGTGGTCACGATGGGCACTCTACAATTATTGCAGGTGTTGGACACGTATTAAAAGCAAATCCGCCTAAAAGAGGCAGAGTTGTTCTTCTTTTTCAACCAGCCGAAGAAGTAGGGAAGGGGGCTGCTGAGGTAATCAACGATTCTAAGTTTTCCGAAATAAAACCCGACTTTGCATTCGCCCTGCATAATTTACCTGGGTTTAAGCGTGGGGAAGTGTTTGTTAAGGAGGGAACATTTGCCTCTGCGTCAACAGGCATGATTATAAAGCTAAAGGGGTTATCATCGCATGCAGCCCACCCCGAGGACGGAAACAACCCAGATAAAACAATGGCAAATATTGTAATTGGGTTGAATGAATTGGTTGCCGATAGCAAAAAATTTGATGACTTTACGCTGCTAACTGTTATCCACGCAAAGTTAGGTGAGGTTGCTTTTGGTACCACTCCCGGCAATGCGGTTGTTATGGCTACCTTAAGAACATACCTTAACTCCGACATGGAAAGCCTGAGGCAG
>JAWLEY010000019.1:0-20641 GCA_041685855.1 Perlabentimonas sp.
ACCGATATATTTGAGCAAGCTTCATTTATCCGAACATCAATAAAAAATGTACAAACAGCACTGGTAGAGGGAGCCTTTCTGGTTATAATAATTCTGCTTATCTTCCTAATGAACTATCGTACAACCATCATATCGGTTGTTGCAATACCAATTTCACTCTTGGTAACCATGATAACCCTCAGGTGGTTTGGCTTAACCATAAACACCATGAGCTTGGGCGGAATGGCCATTGCCATAGGCTCGCTGGTTGACGATGCAATAATTGACGTGGAGAATGTTTATAAGCGATTACGACAAAATCATAAACTTCCGAGCAACAAGCGCAAATCAACACTGAAGGTTGTGTACGATGCTTCGGTTGAGATTCGGGCTTCAATCTTTAACGCTACCCTAATTATTGTAGTTGCCTTTATTCCGCTATTTTTCCTGAGTGGTATGGAGGGGCTAATGCTAAAACCCTTAGGAATCTCATTTATCGTTTCGCTTTTTGCATCAACTTTGGTTGCGCTTAGCTTAACACCTGTAATGTGTAGCTTTATGCTTACAGGTAATAAGCAACTTAACCGCCACAGCAAAGGCAGCTGGATGGAGAATAAGCTTACACTATATTATGGTAATGCTTTAAGGCGCTTGTTACGATACAAAACGGCAATAATTTCCATTGCTATCCTAATTTTTGCTCTATCGGTAGGGCTACTATTTATGCAGGGACGAAGTTTCTTGCCTCCTTTTAACGAGGGGTCATTAACCATAAATCTCGCAACAGTCCCGGGTGTGTCGCTAGAGGTATCGGATGATATTGGCCAGAAGGCAGAAGAAATATTAATGTCGATACCCGAAATTACTTCCGTTGCGCGCAGAACGGGCAGGTCAGAATTATCGGAGCATACGCTTGATGTGAACTCATCGGAAATTGATGCACCATACAAGCTACTCGACCGAAGTAGATGGGAATTTCTAAGTGAGGTGCGGGAGAAATTAAATACTCTGGACGGCATTGTTCTAGAGGTAGGTCAACCCATAAGCCACCGGATTGATGCTATGCTAACTGGACACCAAGCCAATATTGCCATTAAACTTTTTGGGTATGACCTAAACCACATGTACGCTATCTGCACACAAATAAGCGAGATTATTGATGACGTTGAAGGGATTGGCGATTTATCGGTGGACCAGCAGATTGAAATTCCGCAACTTCAGCTACAACCCAAAAGGGTTATGCTCTCACGATATGGTATTCCAGTAAATAGGTTTAACCATTTTGTAAGCACAGCATTTAATGGCGATAAGGTTTCAGATGTGTTTGAGGGCGATAAGAATTTCCCTTTAGTTCTAAGGTTCGATGACGAGTACAGAGACTCCTTCGAGGCAATTGGCGAAGCACCCATTGATACGGATGATGGGAAGAAGGTTCCTCTTAGCTTCGTTAGCGATATTGTTAGCACATCCGGTCCAAATACCATAAACCGCGAGAATGTACAGCGTAAACTTGCCGTTCTGGTAAATGTTGCCAATAGAGACCAGCGTAGCGTAGTAAATGATATTAGAGACAGGGTTGAAGCAGAAATTAATCTACCAGAAGGTTACAGAATTGAGTATGGTGGTCAGTTCGAAAGCGAGGCCAAGGCCACCCGACGATTATTGCTTGCTTCTATTCTTTCCATTGCAGCAATTTTCCTTTTGTTGTATCACGAGCTAAGACAACCCATGCTCTCTGCCATTGTGCTGGCAAACCTTCCGCTTGCACTTATTGGAGGAGTATTGGCCATTTGGTTCTCGTCTGGTGTTCTGAGCATTCCTGCAATAATTGGGTTTATTACCCTTTTTGGTATTGCTACCCGAAACGGCATACTGCTTATATCAAGATACGAATCGCTTAAAAACAAGGGCTTATCACTAATTGAGCGGATTGTAGAAGGGTCGCGCGATAGGCTGCTACCAATTTTAATGACCGCCCTAACTACGGCCCTTGCGCTTATTCCTCTTTCTGTTCAGGGAGATAAGCCCGGTAATGAAATCCAAAGTCCCATGGCCATAGTAATTCTGGGAGGATTATTGAGTTCAATCCTATTAAATATGGTGGTAGTACCAGCAATTTATATGGTTTACGAGGCAAGGAAAAAGGAAACTGAAAGCGTGAATAACAAAGAGTTAACAACCGATTAAAATAGAGATTATGAAATACAATCTGTTACTAATCATATCATTTATACTGGCCACATCAACTTTTGCCCAACAGGGCATTGATGGTGTTCTAAAGCAAATTGAGACAAACAACCCAACGTTAAAAGCACTTCAGGCTCAGAGTGAAAGTCAAAAAGTGGAAGCAAGGGTAGATTTGCTCCCACCAAATCCCAATATTGAAGGTGGGCGATTTCCTGCTGTTGAGGGGTCAGGAATGAAGTATGCCTGGGGGGTAAGTCAACAATTCGAGTTTCCCACGGTTTACGCAAAGCGAAACCAGCTGGCAAAAACCACCAGCAATTTTGCCGAGGCAAATTATAATGCAGCAAGGCAGAATATAATGCTAGAAGTTAAGCTTACACTTTTGGAGTATATTCAGGCCCAAAAAGTGCATAAGGTTCTGAAAAAACGAGAGGAATTTGCACAAACCATGCATGCGTTTATTAAGAAGAAGGTAGATGCAGGAGAATCAACTATGCTCGATTTAAACAATGCAAACCTTAGGCTTGCTGAAGCCAAACTTAAAGTTAAGGAGATTGAGGGGAATATTAGCATTACTAGAAATAAGCTGCTAGCCATGAATGGAAACGTTGAGTTACCAAATGTTGATATTCAGTATATTATTGCAGAGCTTCCATCTAAGGAAATAGTTCAAAAGGAATTCTATGAGAGGGATTATCGTTTTGCTGCATTGAATCAAAAGGTTAAAGTTGCCGAAACTAATAAATCGCTTATAACTCATCAGGGTTTGCCTGAACTTAGCATAGGGTACGAATCGGAGAAAACCGATGCTGAGCATTTTTCAGGGTTCAGAGCTGGCCTATCCATTCCCTTATGGGGAAACAGAAATAAGAGTAGAGCGGCAAAAGTTAAGGTTCATGAGGCTCGGTTAGATTATGAAAGCGAAAAAATAATGCTTGAATTTGAATTTAACCAGATGTATCAAAACGCAAAAAATAGCTATAACAATTTGACCTTTCTTAAAGAATCGCTTAGTGCTTATAGTAACATTCCGCTACTACAGAAAGCGATGGAAGCCGGTCAGATATCTGTAATTGAGTTTTTTAATGAGGTAACTTACCTTTACAGTATAAACGATAAGGTTTTGGAACTGGAACTTGCATATGCCAAAAATCTGGCTGAATTATACCGTTTTGAACTATAGATATTAGCATAAAAACTGCCAGTTCAGATACCCAATAATTGGTTTGTTTGAACTGGCAGTTGTATAAAAAATTACTACTATGTTAAAGGCTTAAAACTTTTCGTAGTCATCGTCCTTGCTGGATGATGTTCCGCCCAAATTTAGATTAACGCCACCCTTCCCTTTACCTGTTTTTTTAGGTTGTTCCATTTTGGGAGCCTCTTTTTCTTTCGTCTCCTTCTTTTTCACACTTTCGGGTTTAATTACTTTTGGTTTAGGTGCAGTTGGCTTAATTGTTTTTAGCCTTGACCTTGATGTTGAAGCATCGGTTTTAAAGAAGCTAATAAGGTCTTTCAACCTTTCAGCCTGGTCGCCCAGCTCCTCAGAGCTTGAAACAAGCTCATCGGCATTAGCAGCATTCTCCTGGGTAACATTGTTTAGCTGCTGTATGGCATTGTTTATCTGTTCTGCTCCATTAGACTGCTCCACGCTACCTGCAGTAATCTCCTGAATTAAAACGGAGGTTCTCTTTATTTCGGGAATAATATCCTGTATTAAGCTAACCGAGCCCTCAGTGTTGGTAACGCTCTCCTTTGATAGTTTAAATATTTCGTCGGCAGCCACCTTACTACGTTCGGCCAACTTCCTAACCTCTGCTGCAACAACAGCAAACCCTTTGCCATGCTCTCCTGCGCGAGCAGCCTCAACTGCAGCATTAAGGGCAAGCAGGTTGGTTTGGAAAGCAATATCATTTACAATATTAATCCTATCGGAAATTGTACGAATAGACTTCATACTCTTTTCCGACTCGGTTCCAATATTCTCAATATCTAAAGCAAGCTTATCCGATATTTTGTTTGTATTGCTTGAATTTTCTGTGTTTTGCTGAATATTTGCCACCATCTCTTCCATTGATGAGGAAACCTCCTCTGCACTGCTTGCTTGCGTTGATGCACCACCAAGAATACCCTGTGCTATTTTGTTAAGCTCAACGCTGGCACCTGATATTTTCTCTGCTCCATCAATTATTGAGGTAACAATATCTTTAAGCCTCTGAATCATTGCTCTTAGGTCAAAGAGAAGCTTGGCAATCTCGTCGTTGCCTGAAATATCAAAATCAGCCTTTAAATCACCCTGTGCAAGTTTTGAAATTGCCTCAGATGCAGTGTTTATGGCCTTTTTAAATGAGGTTGTAATATAAAACGATATGGCTAATCCAACAATTACCACAAGCAATCCGCCAATAATAATAAAAACACGGAAGAATGAGGTTGATTCATCTATTCTGGCGTAAGCAGCGTCTGCCTCTGCTCGTTGATTATTTATCAGCTCATCAAGCGATTCAATTATCTCGTCGGTAGCAACAATAATTGAACCGTTATCCTCAACCATGCCCTCAACCTCCATAAGAATGAGAAAATCGTTATAGCTGTCAAAGGAATTTAACATCGACATCACCTTCTGGTGGTCAGGGAATAAGGTTTCAGTGATTTTAGTGGTTACTTCATTAAACTTTTCCTGGTCTTGCTGGCTCCAGTTTTCCACCAATGGGGTAATCTGACTAATTAAATTTGGGTAAAGCGTACTGTGCATTTCCTGTAGCCTTAACTTATCAGGAGTGTCGGAATGCTTATCAATATAAACCCAGTTCTTAATTAGCAACTTTGATTCGGCAATTAGATTCTCCAACTCAATTAAACGGTTAACTGATGGTGTGTTCTGTTCCGCCAGCTCCCGGTTAATCTGGTCGTTTTGGTTAAGTATTGTGTATGTAATTATTGACGATACTATGAATAGGCCAATAATAAAACCAAATCCGAGGAGAAGTTTCTTTGTTAGTGAGAATTTAACTTCCATATTTTAGGGAATTTGTTAGTAAACTTTTGATGCCAAATTATATAGCTGGTCGTTCACGTTTAGCGAGTTACTCCGCATGTAACCGCGGTTTATTTCAAATTCAAGTTTTGATGCACTATTATTAAAAACAAGGCTAACGCCAGCACCAAGCCCTGCAGCTCCTTTTCTGTCGCTAACAATAAGTGTACAGTTACCTTTTAGGTTGTTAGCAATTTGGCGTACATTATTAAACTCAGAATCGGGAACAAAGAGTACATTTGTTGGCACAATATCACCTATTGACGAGAACGTTCTGATTTCTATCTCTTGTGAACCTACTCTCCTACCTTTTAGCGCTTCCAACTGTGTAAGCAAAGTTTGCTCGTTACCCAGCACAGCTATCACAAAATTTCCTTGCTTGCCCTCGGGGCACCATTCAATTAAGCGGGTTAGCTGATAAATGAAAGCGGTTTGAAGCCTCTCCTTTTGCGCATTAGCGTTCATGCTAATTGTAAGAATGATAAAAAAGGTAATAACCTTTAAAAAACTATGTGTAAATCTCTTTTTGTTTTCCATAGCGTAATTTTTTGTTGTAATGGAGTGGTTTGCTCCAAAATAAATTAACAATTAAACATAAATAAAGTTTTATAACTAGATATTACGCAAGAATGATTTAGTTGTTTCAATTCTGCTGAATAACAGCATATATGAAATTGTTCAAATGTTTGTTTCTTGGCAAAGAAAGACATTTTAGTTCATTTCTAAAAATCCACAGTAATTCCACCATATACTTTTATCAAAGATTGAGGTGCTCTTGGTTGTATCCATATTGACTCTGCGTATGGGGCAGAACCATAGTGCTTTGTGTTAAGGGCATTATCAACACTTGCTTTTAAAGTAACATTGGGGCTAAGTTTATATCCAAGATTAGCGTAAAGAATAAATGCGCCAGGAATATCCCCCTCGCTTGGTGCGCCTACACCATAGAGGGTGTTGTTTGGGTCAGTCCATATATCGCTATAATATCTTGCGGTTATGCTTCCAAAAAAGTTGTTGTTGCTATATGAGATGTTGGTATTCAGTTTGTGTTGTGAAACTTTGGGCAGGCTAGTGCCCGATGTTTTATCTTCTCCATCAGTAAAACTATAACCCAATGATATGAGAAATCTGGAAACTTGATAGTTAATATCAACCTCTGCACCCTGTGAGTATATTTCACCTAAGTTATCATTTACTTCAAAAAAACCAGTATTGGAATCCTCCCCAACCTCCGCTCGCATGGGATTGTAATAGGGATAACCACCCTCCTGCTCGGGAGCAGGCACTGGCCTTATGATATCCTTCATATTGTTACGATAAACACTTGTACGAACAGAGACTGATTTGCTAAGGTAATATATGGCGCTCAGTTCGGCAGACTGGAGTTTTTCTGGTTTAATCTCGAGATTAGGAATATGCATTGCATAAGGATTTGCCCAATTCTCCCACCTATAATAGTTTGAAGGGGCAATATATGCTGTGCCAAGCATTCCTTTTAGGGTTAGTTTATCAGAAGCTTTGTAAACTAAGCCTATTCTTGGATTGAATGTTTCCTTGTAGATACTGTTATAATCAAATCTGCCTCCTAGCGTGAATATTAGCTCTTCGATTGGCTTATACTCAGCTTGAGCAAAAAGGCCTAAATTACTAAAGTTACGCTCTCCAAAAACCTCATCGGTTAAACCGACCATACCAAAGGTATATCCATTATTATCTACAAAATAGCTAAGGTCATCTTGAAAACCCTCATCTAAATGATATGGTTCTGTAAGATTCTGTGTTTTGGGAAAGGAGATTACGTTTTCGAATGAGCTACCTAGTATAAAGTTTAGGTTTTCGTTAACAATCCAATCGGCCTTTACGCTTCCCTGAACATAACCAGAATATCCATACTTATATCCAGCTTCGCCGGTATTAAGAAAACCATCATTATTTGAATCGATAGGTATGAAGAAGTTTGATGCGGGATTTATGGTGTAATCACCCACGGTTATGGTTGCGTCAACATTAAGGGTCTCGGAACTGTAGGCATCATAATTCAAATACATGTGGCGAATATCCTGCCCCCATAAATTGTTCTCAACATAAGCGTAGTTTGTTGGGATACACGTTGGGGCATTCGATTCCAGCTGGTGCTGCCAATCAAAACCTAGCGTAAACTTTTTGTACCTAATCTTACCAATCATATTCCAGTTTTTAATTGGATATATGTTTTCAAGTTCTGCTAGTTCGCCGGTATAATTGTTCACCACGCCGTAGTCTAATGGGTCATCGTAATGCTCGTGCCATGGAAAATCCTTGCCATTATACATTCTACCATAAAGAAGAACATCAACCTCTTCGCCCATCTTCTTACCAAAAGTAAGGCTGGCATCAACCGCATTTGTAGAGACATAACCAGCGGAAGCTGACATTCCGTCAATATCGGCACCATCCTTGGTTATTAGGTTTACCACTCCGGCGTATGCATCTGCTCCATAAAGGGCCGATGCTGGTCCATAAACAATCTCAATACGTTTGTATATATTTAGGGGTAGATTATGTCCAAAAATAAATCGTTCGCCAGTAATCGGATTTTGCCTTTGGCCATCTTGTAGAACAAGAATTTTTTGGTTGCCCTCAACGCCTCTGATTGTTACAAGAGTTTTCACTTCACCCTGTACATCGTAAGATACGTCAATTCCTGTAACAGCACGAAACATATCCTTTAAATCGCGCCATCCAAACATTTCAATCTGTTCGGAAGAGTAACTAATAACGGTTGCTGGTGCATCCGTTATTCTTTGCGCTCGTTTTGAGGCCGTAGTTACTTCAATGTTCAGCAAATCTTCAAGAGACATCTCAAAAATGTCTAATTCCGACTCTTGCGAGAAGGAAAAGACACTAAAAGAAAGACAAATTAATAGTAGGATTAGTTTTTTCATGGTTTGTTTTTTTGGTCTGCTGCAATATATTCCTTTTACAACATCTTTTCAATTATAAATTAACTCTAATTGATTAATCGTTCCTGATTTTTGATTAACATTTTGATATAGTGGCATATTTTAATGTTTACAACTTTTTAGAATATAGAATTCTCCTATAAGATTAGATCAAAAACGTTATATTTGCACTTCAATAACGGCTTATTAATAATATTTGAAATCTATATAATTGTATGGTTCTATCAATTTACAATACACTATCACGAAAAAAAGAAAAGTTTACCCCCATAAACCCACCACATGTTGGGCTATATGTTTGCGGACCAACTGTATACGGCGATCCACACTTAGGACATGCTCGCCCTGCTATTACATTTGATTTGCTATTTAGACTCCTCAGTAGCCTTGAATATAAGGTTAGGTACGTAAGAAACATTACCGATGTAGGCCATCTTGAGAACGATGCCGATGAGGGAGAGGATAAAATAGCGAAAAAGGCCAGGCTTGAAGAACTTGAACCCATGGAGATTGTCCAGCATTATACTTCGCGCTACCATGATGCCATGAAAATGCTTAATGTTATGCCTCCCAGTATTGAACCAAGGGCGAGCGGCCATATTATTGAGCAGATTGAGCTGGTTAAAAAGATTATTGATAATGGTTATGGTTACGAGAGCAATGGCTCAATCTATTTTGATGTGGAAAAGTATCACGCCGATCATAACTACGGTAAACTCTCTGGACGAGTAATTGACGATATGCTATCGGGCAACAGAGAGCTGGAAGGTCAGGAGGAGAAAAGAAATAATATAGATTTTGCCCTTTGGAAAAAGGCCGCTCCCGAGCACATAATGCGTTGGCCCTCACCATGGAGCACCGGCTTTCCTGGTTGGCATCTGGAGTGCTCTGCCATGAGTACAAAGTATTTGGGCGAACCTTTCGACATACATGGCGGTGGAATGGATTTGCTTTTCCCTCATCACGAATGTGAAATAGCCCAGAGCGTTGCCGCCAGCGGAAAGGATGCCGTTCGCTACTGGATGCATAACAACATGATTACTATTAATGGGCAAAAAATGGGCAAATCGTTGGGTAATTTTATTACGCTTGAGGAGCTGTTCACAGGGAAGCACAAACTGCTAGAGCAAACCTACAGCCCAATGACCATTCGCTTTTTCATTCTACAGGCGCACTACCGCTCTACTCTTGACTTTAGCAATGAGGCGCTACAGGCAGCAGAAAAAGGGTTAAATCGCCTAATGGCTGCTGGACGAATGCTTGAAAAGATAAAACCTGCCAGCAAGTCGACCGTTAATGTTAACGATTTGCACACCAAGGCATATGAGGCTCTTTGCGATGATTTAAACAGCCCTATAGCCATTGCAGCTTTATTTGATTGGGTACGAAACATTAACTCCCTTGCCGAAGGCAGAGAGCAAATTACCAAAGAGGATTTGGAGAAGCTAACATCAACATACAAAATGCTTGTTTTTGATGTGCTGGGGCTGGCAGACGAGCAAACGGAAGGCTCAAAGCACGCTGAACTAACAGGCAAGCTTATTGAGATGCTACTAAATATGCGCCTTCAAGCTAAATCAAACAAAGATTTTGAAACATCTGACCGCATACGTGATGAGTTGAATAAACTGGGCGTAACGGTTAAGGATAGGAAAGACGGATTTGACTGGGAGCTATCTTAATTAGTACAAAAGCATAGCCAGAGTTACAACAAATACTAAAAACACTATTTTGAAGAATATTATTGAGCTTGAAAACATGGAGTTTTTTGCCTACCATGGTTGCTACAAAGAGGAACAGGTGGTGGGTAACCAGTTTATTGTTAACCTAAAGCTGGAAACCAACTCTAAAAGGGCAGTAAAAACAGATAAGCTGACTGATGCGCTAAACTATCAGCAAGCATACGAGATTGTTAAAAAGGAAATGGGAATAAACTCACACCTTTTGGAGCATACCTGTGGTAGAATTCTTAACGCTCTATTTAGCGAGTTTGATTCCCTTACAAAAGCAACCGTTAAGGTTTCAAAACTAAACCCACCCATGGGAGGTAAAATGGATAGGGTAAGCGTTACGCTCTCAAAAAAAAGGTAACATGGGAGTAATAAGATTTAAAAACTGCCCACGCTGCAATAAACTTTTCGATTGCTATTCCGATTCCTCAAAAGAGTGCTGGTGTAGTAATGTTAAACTGTCTAACAAAACGCTTGATATTCTCACAAGAGAATATTCCGGATGCTTATGCCCCGAATGCCTAAAGTATATGAACTTGAACGCTACAAAATAATAAATTACTTTTGAGTCAACTGGAGCCAAGTTAGAATAATTGGTGCTACTGCTTTTTTAGTTGAAGATTTGTAAATATGAAATAAAAATTTATTGTGGGACTGGATTGAAGTAAGAAGTAAGAGGTAAGAGGTAAGAAGCAGGAAGCAACATCACTTCATTTTTTTAGCTTCAAACTTTAGCCTTAACCTTAATTGCTGAATTTTCCCACAAAAAAGGTAGTAGAACCGAATAATTTGATTTTGCTAAATTCTATTTTTTACGTACCTTTGCAAACCTAAAAAGAAATGGTCTCGTGGCCGAGTGGCTAGGCAGAGGTCTGCAAAACCTCCTACAGCGGTTCGAATCCGCTCGAGACCTCAAGAAAAAGGATGCGAAATTTCGCATCCTTTTTTTATTAACGCTTATGTAGGCCGCACTCCTTTGTATCGGGATTTTCCCACCACCATCGTCCTGCTCTTACATCCTCTCCTGGCTCAATGGCTCTTGTGCAGGGCTGACATCCGATGCTTGGAAAACCTTTGTCGTGTAAAACATTATAAGGAACATTATTCTCCTTAGCATAGCTCCATACATCATCCTCTGTCCAGTCAATTAGAGGGTTTATTTTAACCAACCCGTTTGCACTGTCCCATTCCACTACCTGCATATCGGCACGAGTAACCGATTGCTCGCGACGAAGCCCACATATCCATGCATCTAAACCGGCAAACGCTCTCTTCAATGGTTTAATCTTTCTAATACCACAACATTCCTTCCTGTTCTCTACGCTATAGTAAAATAGATTAATCCCCTTTTTATTAACCATCTCCTCTACTTCCTTGTAATCGGGGAAATATATTTTAATATTAAAACCATACTTAGTGCTGGTCCTTTCAATGAGATCATACGTTTCGGGGAAAAGGCGACCTGTGTCAAGGGTAAAAACAGTTACATCATGCTTAGCTTCTGCCAGCATGTGTGTTAAAACCTGATCCTCAATACCTAAACTTGTTGATAAGGCTATCTTCCCTTTAAACTCATCAATACATCTTTCAAGAACTTCCTGAGGTTTTTTCCCTTTAAGCTGCTCATTTAGTTCACTTACCTTTTTTGCAATATCGCTCATGAAATTTAGTTTTTATTTAAGTGGCTTATATCTATATTTTTATCCCATTTATAAAATATTTTGAAATTTTTGCCATAATAATTGACTTCAATTAGGCAAATGTATTATTTTTATGAATAAATACTGCAAAATTAAAACCATTGTCTTAACTTGTAGTTTATTTTAAATATAAGCGCAAAACATATACTTCTGATTATGAAAAGATTTGTACTATTATTAGCGTTGCTGTCCTTCTCCCTGTTTAGCATAAGCCAAAACAGCATACTTGAGGTTGTTGCCCCAGCAGGAGGAACCTTTCAGGGAACTGATATTTCTGTTAGCTGGACGCTTGGCGAACCAGTTATAGATACATGGGTTAATGAGGATGCAGGTATTATGATGACATCTGGTTTTCAGCAAGGTAATTTTATGATAACTTCTGTACCCAATCAAATGTTATCCGACTTTGCCGTTAGCATGTACCCAAACCCCTCTAAAAACGAGACTAACATTCTGATTAATTTACCTGAATTAGGTAATGTAACCATTACGGTTATTGATATAACCGGTAGAAAAGTAATACACGAAGAGTTTGAGCAAGGCTCACTAGAATATTCTCATTCGCTCAATGTGTCTGGCCTTAAATCAGGGCTGTATCTTGTAAAGGTACACTCAGGCAGTAAATACTCGAAAGTACTTAAACTGATTAAAGAGTAGGAAAAGGGATTTTATTTAAAAAAGCCGTTACTAAAAAAGTAACGGCTTTTGCTTTTTTGTATTCGCAATCTATATGGGCTGGGTTAAATCAAAATCGGCCTGAAAGATTAGTTTTTCGTCGTAATAAAGTTGGTACGACAGCAAACTGAGGTCTTCGGTTAAGATAACTCGCCATTGTCTAAAATGTCCATCATCTAACATGTTGAGAGTATGCTCATCTGAGGGAAAGTTCTGCCAGTAGGCATTGCCGGTACTATCAGCAAACCCACCATAAAGATTTTGATCCTCGGGCGTACCATCGGGGTGCCTGTGGTCGTGCTGGAATCGTAGCCTTTCATCTTCCATAATAAACTTCCATGTTCTTGATTTGTCATCATCCAGATGGAAGGGAATGTGCACCCTATCGTCCTCGCAAAGGGTAACATGCATTACAAATTTTTTGTGAGCCCAGCTCTCTCGCCCCTCCTCAATGTATGCCTCTTTTCCGCTAAAAGATTTTCCGCAAAGACTGGCCAGATTGTTTAAAAAAGCCAACTGATTCTCAAAAACGGTTGGTTCTTTCTCCTTGGTTGTGTTTTTGCCGTTCTGATTTGGGGAGCCGCATGAAATTGCAAAAATCGCAATCAGGGAAATTGTAATTATTCTCATCATTTTCATAAAATTATCTCTTTCGTTTTGTCTTACCTCTTGGTTTAGGTTTAGGTTTAGGTTGCGATTGTGGCAGCTCCTCATCATTTATTAAACGAAAATCGAGTTGTTTCTTTGGAAGATTGGCGCGCCATACCTCAACCTCAATCTCATCGCCAAGCTGAAATTTTCTGTTATTCTGCTTTCCAATTAGGCAGTAATTATCCTCGTCAAACTCATAATAATCATCCGTTAGCTCTCTGATGGGCAATAAACCTTCGCATTTTGTCTCGATAAGCTCAACAAAGAGGCCAAAACTAGTAACCCCAGTAATAACACCGTTGTAATGCCGTCCAATCTTGTCGGACATAAACTCAACCTGCTTATATTTTATTGATGCACGCTCGGCATCGGTAGCACGTATCTCCATATCGGTGGAATGCTTGCATAACCGTTCAATCTCCTCCTCGTTCTTAGGATTACCACCATCAAGGTAATGAGCAAGCAGGCGGTGAACCATCATATCGGGGTAACGACGTATGGGCGATGTGAAATGTGAATAGTAAGGGAAACCAAGCCCATAGTGTCCAATATTATTGGCCGAATATTTGGCTTTAGCCATTGAGCGCAGAGCTAGCGTTTCAATTAGGTTCTGCTCCTTCTTGCCTTTTACTTCTGCCAGCACTTTGTTAAGCGATTTTGATATTTGCTTATCAGTTCCCCCCTCAACGCTATAGCCAAAACGAGAGACGAACGTTCTGAAAGTTTCGAATTTTTCGGGGTTGGGTTTATCGTGAATCCGGTAAACAAAAGGTTTCCTTTTCTGATTCTCTTTCTCTTTCCCAATAAACTCTGCAACCTTACGATTTGCAAGCAGCATAAACTCCTCAATTAAATGATTTGCTTCGCGCTGCACCTTAAATGATACGCCTAAGGGTTTTCCTGTTTCATCAAGGTCAAACTTAACTTCGGCTCTATCAAAATCAATAGCTCCGGCTTTGTACCTTTTGTGCCTAAGTTTTTGTGCAATTCTATGGAGGGTTAAAACCTCAGTTGCCATTTTTCCCTCACCAGTATCAATTATTTCTTGAGCATCCTCATAGGCAAAGCGTTGCTGAGAAAGTATAATGGTTCTACCAAACCATTCCTTTTGAATATTGCCTTCCATATCCATTTCGAAAACTGCAGAGAAGCAGAGCTTCTCCTCGTTGGGACGAAGCGAACAAATAAAGTTTGAGAGCCTCTCTGGTAGCATGGGAACGCACCTGTCAACCAAATAAACGGATGTTGCCCTATCCACCGCCTCGTCTTCAATGGGTGTGTTGGGTTTTACGTAGTGCGTAACATCAGCAATATGAATGCCCACCTCAAAAGTATCATCATTAATTACCTTAATAGATAGGGCATCATCAAAATCTTTGGCGTCGGCGGGGTCGATTGTAAAGGTTGGGACTTTCCTAAAATCACGCCTTTTGTCAATCTCGGTTTTTGTTATCTTTTCAGGAATTTTTTTCGCCAACTTGTCAAGTTCCTCAGGAAAATGATAGGGTAGTTCAAATTCGGCAAGTATGGCATGCATCTCAACCTCATGTAAACCAGGATTCCCAATTACTTCAAGAATTTCACCAACAGGGTTCTTAGCATGCTTTGGCCACTCAACAATTCTTGCAGTAACTTTCTGTCCACTTTTTGCTTTTTTTAAACCGTCCTTAGGAATAAAAATATCGTAGGGCATACGCCTATTATCGGGAACAACAAAGGCGTAGTTAGGCTCTACTTCAATTAACCCCACAAACGTACGCTTTGCTCTTTCAACCACCTCAATTATTTCAGCCTCCAATCTCTTTCTACGGCGCTTAGGCATAACGGCAACCTTAACTCTATCGCCATGAAGTGCGTGGTTCAGGTTGTGCTCTGGTACAAATACCTCCTGATTATCGTCGGTTTGTACGTATGCGCTGCCATCGGTCTCCATTTCAACTATTCCCTCAAGCGCATTGGATAAAATTCCAACCATGAACTTTCCGTTGTAAACTTCCTGTAACGCACCTTGGTCAGCAAGTTCATATAGTACTTCGTTTATTAATAGTTTTGATGTGGGGTCCTTAGCATCCAGCTGTTTAGCTATTTGCTTATAGTTTAAACTTTTAGTTGGGTCCATAGAGAAAATTCCCATTATGGATTTCATTAGCATATTCTTATTGAACCCTTTGCTCTTTTTGTCTTTCTTCTTCTTTTTTACCATTTCTTTTCCTCTTTATAAGTTGTAAAGATAGAAATATTTCACTTCAATTTTTTATTGTATATCAATTCAGTAGTGGGTTAAAGTTACAGCCTTTTGCAACTATTTCAAACAAGAGTAATTGAACTCTTGTAAATTTACCATATTTTTACTGCATGGGAATATTAGGAAAAAATAAGTTGAATAAGGAGCTTGGTCTGGTTGATGTATTTGCGCTCAGCACAGGCTCTATGTTTAGTTCTGGTTTTTTCCTTCTTCCTGGTCTCGCTGCTTTTCACGCTGGACCAGCCGTATTCTTATCCTATTTAGTTGCAGCCTTTCTAATTCTTCCTGCAATGTTTAGCATTGCTGAACTAGCAACAGCTATACCAAGGGCTGGTGGCGTTTACTTTTTACTCGACAGAAGCCTTGGCCCAATGATGGGTACTATTGGTGGCATAGGAACATACCTCTCGTTGGTACTAAAAACAGCATTTGCCTTGGTGGGTATAGGAGCTTATACGGGTATCTTCTTTGATGCACCTATTAAACTTATTGCTCTTGGGCTTACTGCATTCTTTATGATACTCAACATTGTAGGAGCAAAAAAAACCAGTGGACTCCAGCGCTTTCTGGTATTCTTTCTTATTAGTGTTCTGGTGCTATTTATGGTTGAGGGCATAAGGGAACTTTTTAGCCATAGCGCATCTGAACTATTCCATCAGCAGTACACTCCATTCGCCCCCAAAGGGCTAGCAGGAATAATCTCCACAGCGGGTTTTGTTTTTGTAGCATATCTTGGTTTAACAAAAATTGCCAGTGTTGCCGAGGAGATTAAAAATCCGGAACGTAACATCCCTTTAGGTATGTTGCTCTCTCTTATAGTAACAACCATTATTTATGTGGTTGGGGTTTTTATTATGGTTGGCGCAATACCTGCTGAAGACTTTTTTAGGGACTTAACACCTATTTGGACTGCCTCGCAAAACATCTTTAAATGGATACCTCCAAAATGGGGCGGCCTTCTGGTTGTTGGTGCTGCCATTGCAGCATTTGCATCAACTGGTAACGGGGGCGTAATGGCAGCCTCCCGATATCCAATGGCTATGGGGAGAGATAAGGTGGTTCCTCCAATCCTGACACATCTGAGCCGTTTTAAAACGCCAATATACTCCATTCTGCTTACCGCTGGATTAATGGCAGTATTTATACTCTCTTTTAATGCCGAAGGGATAGCAAAGATGGCCAGCGCATTTCAACTTATTATTTTTATTCTTATAAACTTTGCAGTAATTGTAATGCGAAGCAGTAAGATTGAAAGCTACGACCCTGGCTACCACTCGCCTTTTTACCCATGGATGCAGATATTTGGAATGATTAGCTCATTTTTACTGGTAATATATATGGGCTGGGGGCCTGCTCTATTTAGCATGGGCATTATTGCACTATCAATGCTTTGGTACTGGTATTATGCCCGCAAAAATGTTAAACGTGAGGGGGCCATTTACCATTGGTTTGCTCTTTTAGGCCAAAAGCAGCATGTGGGCCTTGAAAACGAGCTGCTACATATACTTAAAGAGAAGGGTTTAAGAGAGGGCGACCCATTTGACGAGATGATTGTTGAAGCGCAAATAACCAAACTCAAAGGTTGGCGCATGAGTTTCAATAAACTTGTGGAAAAAGTAACCAACGATTTTTCCAATAAAATTAAGGAAGCAAACCCAAAGGAACTTAAAAAAGAGATACTTAAAGTAACAAGTATCGACCCGGCTTTGATAATCCCAAGGGTTTCAATCTTACATGGAAAGGTGCCAACCCTTGATAAACCGTTGCTTAACATTGTAGTTGCAAATAAAGGAGTAAAAAAACCAATTGTAAAAGGGGAAATTACATCCGAAGATGATATACAGGTCTTCTTTTTTATGGTGAGTGGTGCACACAACCCAAAACTTCAACTTAGGATGCTCTCAAGACTAATGGATATTGTGGAGCGACCAAAATTTATTGATGAGGTGCTGGCCTACGAAAACGAAAGGGAGCTGAAGGAGTATCTTCTTCACAACGATAGGTACATTACCCTTGAACTTATTCCTGATACCTCAACAGACCATCTCATTGATAAAATGCTTAAAGATATTCGATTCCCTCAGGATGTGCTGGTTGCAATGATTCAACGAAAAGAGAAAATACTAACACCCCGCGGCGATACTGAGCTAAAAAGCGGCGATATTATAACTATTATTGGCGAACCTAAAGGAATACAGCTGATATTTAACAAGTATATTCACATTGATAGTTAGTATCAAAATATTGTCTGTCTTTTTCTAGTTTTTCTTTTCTTGCTTGTTAAAACATTAAGATTAAAAATTGGCCTATGCAAATAAGTTTTCAGACTCCTCTAGTTCAGGGTTATCTTATTAAACGTTACAAGCGCTTTTTAACCGATATAAAACTAACTAACAACGAGACTGTTACTGCGCATTGCACCAACTCTGGCTCAATGAAAAGTTGTATTGAGGTGGATGCCGAGGTTTACCTCTCTCCGGTAAACGACCCAAAGCGTAAAACCAAGTTTACATGGGAAATGATTAAGATAAACGGTAGCTGGGTAGGTATTAACACCTCAATGCCAAACATGCTGGCTTTTGAATACATTATGAACAATGTTATACCTGGCTTAAAAGGATACACTACCGTAAAGCGCGAGGTAAAATACGGTGATAGCCGTTTTGACATATATGCTGAGAACGAGAATAGTAAATGCTTTATAGAGGTTAAAAATGTTACCCTCAAAGAAGGAGAATATGCCCGCTTCCCCGATGCTAAAACCACCCGTGGTCAAAAGCATCTTAAAACGCTTATGGAGGTTAAGAAAAATGGTATACGTGCAGTTATGCTTTATATAATTCAACGAACCGATGTTGATGTTTTTGGCCCTGCCTGGGATATTGACCCAGAGTACTCATCCCTCTTAACTTTAGCATATAAATCAGGGGTAGAAATTATTCCTTTGCAAGTTGAGGTCTCTCCTGTTGGCTTTAAACCCAAAAACATATTGCCTTTTGATTTAAGGGATTACTAAAATTATACGCTGTAGTTAATGATAGCGTGTTAATCTTTGATGTTTTTGTCAGGGCAAGCACAATTAAAAGCATTTTTTTTAAGCATATTGTTTTTCTATATGTCCCATTAGGTACGGAATGTTCCGTACCTAACGGCACGGAAAGATTACCTCTGTAACGATTCTCTCTACCAATATTCAGTCCCTAGCGGAACTTTCATTGTTTAATTTTTAAATGCAATTACACTAGTGTTTTTGTGACTTAGTGGCTAAAGGTAGTTTGCAAAATATATTTAAAGTCAGAAATGATGACGAATTCAGATTGCAACGCTATTTTAAACTAGAGACAAATTATAAACCAAACAGTTCTTGTTAAGTCATACTAATTATTAGTTTTGTAATAATAAATCGTTCAACACATTAACTCCTCTTATCTTACACATAAAACTATTGCCCATGAGAACAATTATTTTAACAACCATTGCAGCCCTAATACTAACTGCATGCAATGAAACTAAGCCAACACAGGAAACAAGCCCAATTAGTGAGTCAACCATAAATATGGTGATTGATGAGCTAACAAACGAACATGGAACGGACTATGAATTCCGTATTAACCGCGGGGTAAATCAAACTGCTGCACTTTGGCGGGAATCGGATGGAACAGAGGAAGATTTTAAAGAGTTCTGCAAAAAGCAGTTTATTGCCAACGAGAATGAGCTGAATCTGGTTTTCGACCGACTAGCTACTAATTTTGAGTACCTATACGGCTATATGAGTCGGATTGGTTTTGAGCTAAACCGCCAAATCCATGAAGACCGAGGGTCAATTCATCCTATCGACCAGATGTTTGGAGCATACAGCCCAGGGGCACATGTTCAGCAAGATTTTTTCGATAATAAAATCGCATTTATCATCACCCTCAACTTCCCAAATTACTCACTTGATGAGAAGAACGAGCTGGGCAAAGAGTGGACTGACAGGCAATGGGGCTTTGCCCGCCTTGGTGATATGTACACAGCTCGCATCCCATCAAATATTATTCAGCAAAATGCAAAGGTTTATAGCGAGGGAAGGCTGTACATATCAGAATACAACATTATGGCAGACCAACTCCGTAACGAGGAGGGAAACCAGCTTTTCCCTGATGGCATGACGTTGCTTTCGCACTGGAATATCCGCGACGAGATAAAATCAAACTACGACCACCCAGAGGGATTACCTAAGCAGGAGATGCTTTACAATGTAATGCTTCGCATTATAAACCAGGATATCCCAACGCAAGTAATTAACAACCGCGAATACCAGTGGAATCCTCTTAACAATGAACTCTATAAGGATGGAAACGAGATTACACCCATACCTGAGGATGTAGTGCGGTATCAGCATTTGCTGAATAACTTTAAAGCCATGAAGAGGCTCGACCCCTACTACCCTAATCTTGATACATATATCAAGCGCCGTTTTGAAAGTAGCATGGAAATTCCCATGGAGGAAGTAAAAAATCTATTTAAAGAGTACGCCTCGTCCCCCTTGCTTAAGGAAACCGCTGAGCTGATTAAAGAACGCCTTGGTAGAGATCTTCAGCCATTCGACCTTTGGTACAACGGTTTTGTGGGGCGTGCTGGGGTTTCAGAAGACAGACTTAACTCTATTACCAAAAGCCGCTACCCCAATGCAGAAGCAATGAACAAGGATCTTCCCAGAATTTTAAAAGAGTTAGGATTTGATAATGAGAAGGCCAACTTTATTGCATCAAAAATTGAGGTTGATGCTGCCCGTGGTTCTGGACATGCCATGCGTGCATCCATGCGCGAAGTACCTTCGCATCTGCGTACCCGCATATCTAAAGATGGAATGGACTACAAAGGATACAATATTGCTATCCATGAGTTTGGCCATAATGTGGAGCAAACCATTAGTCAGCACATGGTTGATAACCGCTTTATTAACGGTATTCCCAATACGGCCTTCACCGAGGCACTTGCCTTTATGTTCCAAAAACGCGACTTGCAGCTACTTGGAATTAAGCAGCAAAACCCCATGATGGAGCACCTTGAAGCATTGGATATTTTCTGGGATAACTACGAGATGATGGGCGTTTCGCTTGTTGATATGATGGTTTGGGAGTGGCTTTACGATAACCCAGATGCAACCGCACAGCAACTTAAGGAAGCCGTTATTACCATAGCAAAGGATGTGTGGAACGAGTACTATGCTGATGTTTTTGGACAAAAAGATACACCGTTATTAGCTATTTACTCACACATGATTCAATCGCCACTCTACTTAATGAACTACCCTTATGGCAGGTTGATTATGTACCAGCTGGAAGATTACATTGCCGATAAGGATTTTGCAGAGGAAACCATGCGCATATACTCAATTGGTCGTCTTACCCCACAGCATTGGATGAATAAAGCTGTTGGCGAGCAGATTAGCAACAAGCCCATTTTCGATGCAGTTGAGAAGGCTCTTAAAGTGGTAAAGTAATTTAACC
>JAWLEY010000019.1:20741-23297 GCA_041685855.1 Perlabentimonas sp.
CAAAAAACTCCTACTACACTTCAATTACTGCCCATGCGTGTTGGGGATATGGTATTGTGGTCCGGTTTCGGGAATTTTCCAAACATCGAACGTAATTGGTGCAACAGAACTTGCACTACAACCGTTACTGTCGGTTACGGTAACGGTAAAACTATGAGAATCATTCGCTGCTGGACCAACCCAAACAAAATTATCGCTATAAACATAATCCGGAGTATCTGAACTTGTGAAAGGAGACCCAGTAACAGATGAACCATCCAGAATTATTTCTATATCATAGGGTGTATTTATTGACGTAAAGGATGTTGTAAGTTCAAAAAGATCGCCATCACAAATATCAGAACCAGAACCAGAAACTGTGAATACAGGTAATGGGTTTACTGTAATATCCAACTCTAAAGAATTGCTGTTGCCGCAATCATTTGTTGTAAAGACACTAAGGGTACCTGAGGTTGCATTGTTACCAAAACTTATTTCGATTTGATTTCCTGAACCCACTATTGTGTAATCAGTTCCAGAGTAACTCCACGTATATGTGTGTCCTGCAAAATTTTCAACAGAATAAGCTACATCAGCAGTACCCTGACAAACCTCATCCTGATAAAGGATAAATGTCGTTGGCTCTTCAGGAAGTAATGGGAATGATATTTCAACCTCATCAAAAGACTCGCAACCACCGTTTGATATTGTCCATCGTAAAGTATAAGTGGTGCCGTTGGTTCCGTTAAATGTAGTAGTTGGGTCGGTAGGGTCAACAAATGAACCTCCGGTACCACTTACAATGCTCCATTCACCTGTTCCTGTTGTGGGAGTATTGCCTTCAAGTGTTGCTGAAGTGCCTCCACAAATAGACTGATCAGCCCCTGCATCTGCTGATGTTGGAACAGTATACGTTGTAACAATTGCAGGGTCAACAACTCCTGTTGTGGAGCTTCCAGGCTCATTATAGGTAAAACTAACCAACTGGTATATTGCACCTACTGCATCTGTAGGCAGTGTATAGGGTACATCTGTTGATGTAATTGTGATTGCTGGTTGAAGCACACCATCCTTTTCATACTCTATTATATAATCGAAGGAAAGATCGGAGCCAGTAAATTCCATGGGTATGCCATCCTCACCACAAACAGGACCCGATGGGTTAAACCTTGCTCGTGGCTTGGTAACATTTATACAGGCCGATGTAAAATCGCTGGTTCCACTTGCTGGTATAATAATTTCTGATAAAGTAGTAACTGTTCCATTACTAGTGTTTCCGGTTTGGGTAGAGCTAATCTCTTCCCATTCGGAAGTTCCTGTATTGTAACCAGCCACACGCATATCGCTAACCCCATTCTCTGTCATAAGAGGAGTTAAATCACTTTGCGAATCCCAATCAATTCCAACCTTGGCTTTATCATCCTCGTTTGCGCTTATTGTCCAGTACTCTTTAGAGTTTACATAGGTTAATGGGCTAGCAAAATCAGTATAGGTAGGGTTTGGAGTAAAGAATTCTGCTGTCCAGGAAATTGTTCCCACTCGAATGGAAGAAAGCGTTAACTTGTTTCCTGCCACGTCGCCTTTGCCAATAGGGAAAAGGAAATCATCTCCTTGATTAATGTTTTTGGTTAAAGGACCGTCTACGTAAGAAGAAGAACTCCCTCCGGAGGGAGAAACACAATTTATAGCATCATTTGTAATAGTTAATGTATTGGTTGAGGAAGTAACAATATTTCCATCAGTTAATAACAAATTACCATCAACCTCAATGGCACCCCCTGAATTTACTGTTAAACCTGCACTATTACTAATTTCTAAATTGTTGAAAGCATTGATTCCGGTAAAATCACCCAGGGCACCACCCATGGTTTGTGCAGCAGAACCTTCAAAACTTACCGTAGCATTTGCTCCGGTTCCACTAATAAATGTACCTGTATTATAACGCTCCAGAGTTCCCTGTATGGTTAATTTTCTGTTATTAGCACTATTATCAAGACTTGGTCCATCAATTAACAGCTGGTTGCATACAGTAAGGTCCTTATTGGGCAAAATTCTTGAGCCTGTTCCTGTAAAATGTAGATTTGGAACGCTAGAATACAGGTCGGCCACTAAAGGATAGTTTCCTGTTCCGCCATACTCTAGGGTTGCATTATTTGCACAATCTAAAAAGTTGGTAAACCTACCAGCGGGGAAAGTACCACTTTCTAAATATAATGTACCAGAACCCGAAACGGTTCCAAGGTTATGCCCAAAGGTTGGGCTTATTACCTCAAGAGTTCCTTCAATAGTGGTTCTGTATGCTGAAACATAATTCTCATCGGTTCTAATAGTATGATCTGAATCAATTGTAACGATAAACCCATTGGGGCCTCCGGATAAGGTATAGGTATCACCACCAATCTGATCCCAATTATCAGAAACTGACCAGTCGCCACTTTTATTGCTAATAAACTCGGGCACTTCGTCAGGTAGTGCTATATCTATCCCAGCAGTATATTCTCCACTTAAATTATTGTCTGAAGAATAGTTAAAAGTTATTGTATTTCCCGTATCGTCCACGTTGTCAAGTTTCATCCA
>JAWLEY010000196.1:0-5279 GCA_041685855.1 Perlabentimonas sp.
CTGCTAGGAAAACTTGTGGAAAAGGAATAATTACCCTTTCCGTTTAAAATCAGGCAAAAGCTCTCCATCTTGGCCAAACCACTCGGGTAAGCCATACAGCTTATTCCTTGAGCCAGGCAGTTTATGAGTCTTCAATTTTTTTTCAGTAGTTACTAACTTCGACAGGGTACCAGAAACGGTATTCTTAACCCTCTTCTTATCGCCCAGCTTAGTATTAAGCGTTTTAAAAACCTCCTCGGTGATGCTAGGCGATAACATTGGCGAGCCCCTTCTAATAATTGCATCAAGAACTACATCGTTCCACTTTATTTTTTTCGAACCTGCAGAGCTTTTAACTGATTTTTTAATCCCAGGTTTCCTGCCCCTTTTTGATTTTGGCTTAGCGCTTACATCCTTTTTAACTTCGTCTGGTTTTGGCTGTTTCACTGCTTTTGGGGAAGATTTACTCTCTTCCTTTTTTGTAGAAATCTTCTTTTTACTAACTGATTTTGCAGGAGAGTCTTCGGATAGTAAGTCATTCACCTCCATTTCAGCATCCAACTTATTTAGTATTGCAGTAAGGTGTTCCACCCTCTCAAAAGCCTTTTTTAGTTCAGTTTGATATAGCTCACGCAGTTTTGATACTTCTGTGTTTGTTAACGATAACTTTTTCATTTTTCAATTTTTATTTATTGATATTATCTAAAAGAATAAAACAAAATTATTAAACTATAAGCAATTACAATATAACAACATACCTGCTTATAATTAATTTCAAAAATTCAAATTTAGTATTTAATAATTATTAAAGCAAATTTTCAAATAATTAACATACTGACAATCAATAGAAATTACAAAAAAACAAAAAACAAAAAGAGGGTAATTGCCTTTTTAACAAGCAGTTCCCTCTTTTTTGAAAAATAAATTTAAAGACTAATTAATTGATATTATATGCAGTTGCACATAAAAAACTAATTATCAATCTTTTTTAAAGATATCTGTAATTCTTTTAATTGCTGCTCAGAAATTTCTGATGGAGAATTTATCATCACATCACGGCCTGCATTATTCTTTGGGAATGCAATATAATCGCGGATTGATTCGGAACCACCCATAACCGCACATAGCCTGTCGAAACCAAAAGCCACACCGCCATGTGGTGGAGCTCCGTATTTAAATGCATTTAGCAAGAAACCAAACTGCTCTTCGGCTTCTTCCTGAGTAAACCCAAGGGCTTTAAACATCATATGCTGTAACTCGCGGTCGAAAATCCTTATTGAGCCGCCACCAATCTCCACTCCATTAATTACAAGGTCGTAAGCGTTGGCCCTAATAGCACCAGGGTCAGAATTGAAAAGATGCATATCGGCTTTAACTGGCGATGTAAATGGGTGGTGCATTGCGTAGAATCTTGCGGTTTCCTCGTCCCACTCAAGCAAAGGAAAATCAACAACCCATAGCGGAGCAAACTCATCGGCCTTTTTAAGCCCAAGCCTACCTCCCATTTCCAAGCGAAGCTGACCAAGCGCTTCGAGGGTTCGGGTTCTATCTCCTGCAAGGATTAATAGCAAGTCGCCATCGTTTGCTTCCATGTGAGCTGCCCATTTCTTTAAATCATCGGGGCCAAAAAATTTATCAACTGATGATTTTACAGCTCCATCGGCACCCAGCTTAACATAAACCATACCTTTGGCTCCAATTTGTGGTTTTTGCACAAACTTTGTAAGTTCATCCAGCTGTTTACGGGAATAATCGGCTGAGCCAGGCACAACGATACCACCAACATACTCGGCCTTATCGAAAACCACAAAACCATTGCCTTTGGCAATCTGGCTTAAGTTACGGATTCGCATATCGAAACGGATATCTGGCTTATCGCTACCATACAACGACATGGCATCAGCATAGGGCATTCTATGAAAATGTTTGGGCAATGAAACGTTAAGTATTTGCTTGAAAAGGTGTGTCATTAGCCCCTCAAAAGTATTAAGAACATCCTCCTGCTCAACAAATGCCATCTCACAATCAATCTGTGTAAACTCGGGCTGTCTATCGGCACGTAGGTCCTCATCACGAAAGCACTTCACAATCTGAAAGTACTTATCCATACCGGCAACCATAAGCAGCTGCTTAAAAGTTTGTGGCGACTGAGGGAGAGCGTAGAACTCACCAGGGCTCATGCGCGATGGAACTACAAAGTCTCTTGCACCCTCTGGAGTAGATTTAATTAGGAAAGGTGTTTCCACCTCAATAAAATTCTCTGTATCGAGATACTTTCTAACTTCCTGAGAAACCTTATGCCTTAAAAGCAATGCATTCTTAACAGGATTTCTTCTTATATCAAGGTAGCGGTACTTCATTCTTAGCTCATCGCCACCATCGGTTTCGTTCTCAATAGTAAATGGAGGAGTTTCCGATACGTTTAAAATAGTTACACTGCTTAGCTGAACCTCAATATCGCCAGTTGGCAACTTTGGATTTTTGCTTGCACGCTCAATAACTTTCCCTTCACACTTAACCACAAACTCTCGTCCTAAGCTATCAATAGCTGCTGATAATTTTTCATCATTTTTCTCATCAGCCACAAGTTGGGTAATGCCATACCTATCCCTTAGGTCAATAAAGGTCATCCCGCCTAAACCACGAATTCTTTGAACCCAACCACTTAAAGTAACATTTTCTCCAATGTTTGCTGAGCGTAGCTCGCCACAGGTGTGTGTTCTGTACATAATTTTATCTTTTAAAAATAATTTGCGAAGGTAACAAGATTTCAGGTTGAACACAATTGCTGGCACTTTTTTTGCACGCAAAAGTAACAGGAAACTAAATGCAATTTTTAATAATTATATGGCAGACCACAACAAGTACATGAGTGAGGCAATAAAAGAGGCAAAAAAAGCTTTTGAAAAGGATGAAGTGCCTATTGGCGCTATTGTTGTTTATGAAGATAAAATAATTGCCCGAGCTCACAATTTAACAGAAAATCTTTGCGACCCAACTGCTCATGCGGAGATGCAAGCAGTTACGGCAGCAGCATCGTATATGGGAGGAAAATACTTAAACCAATGTACCCTTTATGTAACCCTTGAGCCATGCCCTATGTGTGCAGGTGCACTATACTGGAGTCAGCTTGGCACGTTGGTTTACGGGGCTGAGGATCCAAAACGCGGATACAGGCAATTAAATCCTAACATGCTGCACCCGCGCACTAAGATTATAAAAAACATATTACCAAATGATTCAGCTGATTTAATGAGTACATTTTTTAAAAAACGACGATAATCTAACTACAACAGGCAGGATGCCTGCCTATGTTTACTTATAATAAATCTAAATTAGATGTTTGGCATCAATGGAAAAAATGAACTTACTATTTTTACGCAAATTCTATTTTGAAACAATTAATAAATACTAACAATATGAAAACTACGAACAAATTAAAAGCACTTCTTTTTGTTTTAACTTTAATGGTTGCATTGCCGTCTGCAGGCTTTGCTCAAACAGTACGTGAAGCTTTAGAAGAGTACAATGCAGGAGCATCCATAATTAAGGAGGATCCTGACAAAGCGCTCGAGCACCTTTACAGGGCATTAGAAATTAGCGAGGACTTAGACCTTGAAGGCAGGGAAGCCAAAGAGCTAACTGAAAGCCTAATTCCAAGAGCACACCTTCAGCGTGCCATGAATCTTTACCGTGCCAAAAAAATGCTTGAGTGTATTGATGAGATGGAAAAGGCAAGAGAAACCGCCGAACAGTACTTTGACGGCAACACCACGAAACGTGTAGAACGTATTATGCCTCAACTATATAACCAGTTGGGGAACCGTGAATACAGGGCCGATAATTTTGAGAAAGCAATTAGCTACTATAAAAAGGCAATTGAAATAAAGTCCGATTACCCAGATCCTCTATATGGCATTGCCCGTGCTAAGCAGAAGCAAGAGAATGATGAGGAAATGCTTGAGTATCTTAAAAAAACGCTGGAGGTTGCCAACGAGGTTAATGATCGCGATAAGGCTGACGACGCTCAAAGAAAAGGGAAAAATCACCTTATTAGAAAAGGCGACAAGGCACAAAAAGCAAAGAACCACGAGGAAGCGGTTGAATTTTTCACCCAAGCTCTTGAGTTTGATAATACTGATGGAACCATCTACTTCTTACTGGCTGTAAGCCACACGGAACTCGAAAACTGGGAAGAGGTTGTTGAGAATAGCAACAAAGCTTTGGAAAACCCAAACGAGCTAGACGAAGCCGGTGTTTACTACCAGATGGGAGTTGCACACCAAAACTTAGGAAACAAGTCTGCCGCTTGCGAAGCATTCAATAATGCTTTATCCGGATCGTACCGTGCAGCAGCAGAATACCAAATAAACGAGGTATTAAAGTGTAACTAGTTTTTATCTCGTATTACCAACAGAAAAATGGGCTGACTAATTTCTTAGTCAGCCCATTTTTCTGTTATATCAAACGTAATTCTATTACGATGCTGGTATTTTTAAAATATCTTTAATTTTAGCCAGCAGTTCGTCTATATCAAAGGGTTTGCTTAATGTATCATCGGCACCTGCATTGGAGGCCATTTTGAGATATGCATCGGATGACATATAGCCCCCTCCGGATATGGCAATCACTCTAATTCCCGGGCATTTTTGTTTGGCTTCGGTAATTACATCAAATCCATCACGATCGGGCATGAGCACATCCGTTATTACCAGGTCGAAACTATTACTACTGATTAACTCCAGAGCTTTATTGCCACCACTGGCAGCAGAAACATCATACCCCTCAAATTGAAGAATATCGCTCAGGGTTTCTCGCATTATCATGTCATCTTCAACAACCAGTATTCTCTTCATGCTGTAATTTTATGCTGGCAAAAAAAATAACAAGAAATTCTACAAAATATTTACTTAATTTCATACTGCAACATGGCAGGAACAAACTTCTTGTCAGTGTTTAGGATATGCTCCGACAGCCAGTCTCTTAAAAATGTTGTTACCTCAACAGAAATATTGATTTTCCCCTCCCTTAACTTATTCTGAAACTCGTTCACCTTATCAACAAATTCTCCGTGCAATTTTTTATGCCCTTCAAACTCATTGTACCCTATGGTTTTCATGTACATCTCCTCTCTACGGAAATGAATTTTGGTGTAATCAATTAAACCAGCAACAATATCGCTCACAACCTCTTTGGCCTTACCCTGACTCATTGCAGTGTAGAGTTCATCAATCATTTCCACCAATTTTTTATGATCCTGATCAATGCTTTCAATACCAAAAGCAAAACTGTCTTTCCAA
>JAWLEY010000197.1:0-5243 GCA_041685855.1 Perlabentimonas sp.
GTTACTTTCTCATCAAGGAGAAAGTAAGAAGAAGAATGCTATGTGTTCCAAAGTCCTCATATTTATTGGGAATGCTTGATTAACCTGACGGCTATGGATGGCTATCGGGACGGGACAGGCTGTACCTCCGGGTTACTATTACAGCCCTCTCGGCCTGCAGCGTAATCTCGTAGAAATCAAGAGGTGAGCGGATTGCAGCGAAGGTACTAAAGGAGTGCTGCGCTGCCAATGGGGTTTGATTAAGAGTTGAATTTCCACAACCATCTATCTTAATTAAATGCAAGTGGTGAGGTAGCAATTGCACTCCGCAGGGCAAATCTGCTCGGCCGTAGAGTTCAAGAGACCGCTCTGGCAGCGGTGACCTTTTTTGGGTGGTAGCTAAAAAAGTAGGGGAAATAAGCTGCAAAGCACAGCACGAATTTACAACGGGACACCCAAATCTCCATTTAATTAATCGTAACAAACAGACAGTCAATCATGTGTTTTTAGGTCGTTGATGTGGCGCACAAAACAGGAGTTATTTTTTTTTAACTTTCATGCAAGCTTTTGGTTTAAATGATGACATTGAAATAGAAGCCCATAACATAAAAAAAGGGAAGGCAAAAGCCCTCCCTCTTGATTATATATGATGTGATAATGATTCTACATCATGCCGCCCATGCCGCCCATGCCTGGGTTTGGCATTGCAGGAGCAGGATTCTCCTCTGGTTCTTCGCCCATGGCGCACTCAGTTGTTAGTAGCATGCCTGCAATTGATGAGGCATTCTCTAATGCAATACGAGTTACCTTGGTTGGGTCAATTACGCCGCTCTTGTATAGGTTTTCGTAAGTGTCAGAGTAGGCATTGTAACCGTAATCGTCTTTACCTTCCTTAACCTTTTGAACGATAACTGAACCATCCTGTCCGGCATTTGAAACAATCTGACGAAGTGGCTCCTCAATGGCACGCTTAACTATTAGCATACCTGTAGTCTCGTCGTCGTTGTTGCCCTTAAGGTTTTCCAGAGCGCTTATTGCACGAATGTATGCAACACCACCGCCAGGAACAATACCTTCCTCAACTGCAGCGCGGGTTGCGCTAAGAGCATCGTCCACGCGGTCTTTCTTCTCTTTCATTTCAGTTTCGGTTGAAGCTCCTACGTATAGCACTGCAACACCGCCAGCTAGTTTGGCTAGGCGCTCCTGTAACTTCTCGCGATCGTAATCCGATGTGGTATTTTCAATCTGAGTTTTAATTTGTGCAACGCGCTTCTCAATGGCTTCTTTTTGTCCTGAACCATTCACAATGGTTGTGTTCTCCTTATCAAGGGTGATTTTCTCGGCTGAGCCAAGCATATCCATCTGTGCACCATCAAGACGAAGGCCTTTCTCCTCTGAAATAACTACACCACCAGTAAGGATTGCGATATCCTCAAGCATCTCTTTACGACGGTCGCCGAAACCAGGTGCTTTAACTGCGGCAATTTTAAGCGAGCCACGAAGTTTGTTAACTACAAGGGTTGCAAGTGCTTCACCATCAATATCCTCAGCTATGATTAGAAGCGACTGTCCGTTTTGAGCAACCGGCTCAAGCACAGGCATTAGGTCTTTCATTGTGGAGATTTTCTTGTCGGTGATAAGCACCTTTGGATTCTCAAGAACGGTCTCCATTTTATCGGGGTTAGTTATGAAGTAAGGAGAGATATAACCACGGTCAAACTGCATACCTTCAACAACCTCAACGGTTGTTTCAATACCTTTAGCTTCCTCAACGGTTATAACACCCTCTTTCTTAACTTTCTTCATTGCCTCAGCAATGAGTTTTCCAATTTCATGGTCGTTGTTTGACGATACGGTTGCTACCTGCTCAATCTTGGTGTAGTCGTCGCCAATCTCTATGCTTTGACTTTTAAGTTGCTCTACAACTTTAGCAACGGCTTTATCAATACCACGCTTAAGGTCCATTGGGTTGGCACCTGCTGTTACGTTTTTAAGGCCAACGTTAACAATTGACTGGGCCAATACAGTGGCGGTAGTTGTACCATCACCTGCGTCGTCACCAGTTTTTGAGGCAACCTCTTTCACCATCTGTGCGCCAATGTTCTCCATTGGATCGGATAGCTCAATTTCTTTAGCAACTGTTACACCGTCTTTGGTTATTTGTGGAGAACCAAATTTTTTCTCAATAACCACATTGCGACCTTTTGGGCCAAGGGTTACTTTAACAGCGTTAGCTAACTGATCCACACCTTTTTTTAGTAGGTCGCGAGCTTCAATATCGAATTTTATAATTTTACCTGCCATAGTTATGTTATTATTAATTATAAGGTTAAATAATTATTTTTTGTTTTACCATTTATACAATGGCAAGAATGTCCGATTGTTTCATCATAAGAAAATCTTTACCGTCAAGGTTGATTTCTGTTCCGGCATACTTTCCGTATAGTACAACATCGCCTTGCTTAACCTCCATGGTAACTTCTTTTGTGCCAGGACCAAGTGCTACAACTGTTCCTTTTTGTGGCTTTTCCTTTGCGGTATCGGGAATGTAAAGTCCGCTGGCAGTTTTTTCTTCTGCTTCCATTGGTTCAACTAGAACCCTGTCGGCTAATGGTTTGATTTTTACGTCTGACATATTTCCTATGTTTTATTGTTAGTGAATAAATTACGTATTTACTGATAGGCTATTTACCAAATTTGTGCCAAAGCGAAAAACTGCCGTTTTGTTCTATTTTTTCTGGCAGAAAATTTAAGCATTGACAGTGTTGTAAATAGCTTGTTGGTAGAAAATGCTAGGGAGTGGTTGTGTATTTATAATACAATCAGTCTGTTAGAGGGTGTTTTGTTTTCAGGATAGATAATAAAAAAAGGGTGTCAGATTCTGCCAACCTGACACCCTTGTGTTTTTTGTAAGTTATACTGCCTACTCTTCTGTAGCGTTTTCTTCAACGTCTTCTTGCTCTATTCCCTCAACCTCAATTGGCTGATCACCAGTTGGGAATTGAGGTGTTGCAGATGGGTCGGGAGTGCTTTCAATTTGATCTTGAATGTCTGAACGAGCACCCTCTTGCTCTCCTCTTGGGATTGTAAACGAAGCCATTAGGCTAAGAACAAGAAGAGCTATTGCTAATGTCCAGGTTGCTTTTTCAAGGAAATCGGCAGTTTTACGAACACCCATAACCTGATTTGATGATGCGAAGTTTGAGGCCAAACCTCCTCCTTTAGAGTTCTGCACGAGTACGATTAGTATTAGCAGAATGCAGGCGATAATTATTAGTACTGAGATAAGCAGATACATTGCTGTTAAATTTTAGTTATTTATCTGGTTGATTCTTAATTTTTTCAATTTGACCCGCAAAGTAAGCTCTTTTTTCCGGATATTTCAAACTTAATTTTTCATAAATTTTTATGGCCTTATCTTTTAAACCTTGCGAAAGGTAAATGGATGCCAGAGATTCGGTAATAGCGTCTTCTGGTTCTTTTAACGATTCTAACGAAATATCTTCCTGCTCTTTGGGTAAATCTTCTGGTCGTTGTTTGGGTACAATGCGTGGGTTGGTTTCAATGAAAGCCTCAATGAGTGAATCCTGATCTTTCTTTGGGGTTTCTTTTGGTTCCTCTTTTGTGCTTTTTTCTTCGTTTGTGGCGCTGGTGGACAGGTCAAGTGTATCCTCTTCTTTGCTTTCAGTATTTTGGGTATGTTTCTTGGGCTTACCTTTGTTTTGTTTGCCAATCCTCTGGATGTCGATAGCCAGCGAGTCCATTGATTTATTATCAATATGGTTTTGTGGTATCTCAAGGGTATAGAGATATGGGTTTAAAAAAACCTCTTCATCATCCTCAATTGATTCCTCTTCTGGGGATTCGTCACTTGAAGCATCATTCAGTTCAAGCAGCGTGTCATCATCTTGTTTGTCAGTTTTGCTGTGTTCTGGCTCCTCTGGCTCATTGCTTTTTTCGGCGATGCTCTCTGAGTCATCTATTTGGAAAGGCTCATCTTTCTCCTTTTCCTCATGATGCACAGTAGGTGTTGTCTCCTCCTTTGCAGGCTCTTCGGCTTTCTCCGCATCGGTTATAGCATCAATATTTTCTGAAATATTTTTTATTGAGGCTGGGGAGGGATTAAGTTTGAGGAAAAGAGTGTAGCGATCTGGTGATAATGCGGAGGTTTTAACAACATCGTCGTTATAATTAGAATCGTTTTTTATTGCCATTAACTTTAGCACCCTTGCAGCGTAAAAGTATGGATACTTCTCAATTATGCTGCTTAGCATTGGTGCAGAGTCTTTGCCAATGTTGTTGTAATTTGATATTAAGTTGTACAACTTTTCTTTATCCATGCTATTTTACCAGTTTGCTACTGCATTATTAAAAATATCCTCAACAAGTTTCTCTACTATTGTTCTTGCTAATTCCTGTTCTACTTGCGCAAGCTGCTGTTGACTGTCGAAATCTTCGTAGTGCGAGAAGGTTTTATCGTAGTTTTGGCTTGGATCCTTGGAGTTTTCGAACTTAACCTTAACGGCAATGGTTAACCTGTTCTGTGCAGCCACTTCGTTCCCTTGAATGGAAACGGGCTTTACACGATAATCTCTAATTTCGCCAGAAAAGCTAAGGTCTCCGTAGCCTGAAACAACGTTCAAGCGTGTTTGGGTAACAAACTTATCTCTTAACTCTTCAGTTAGCATATTGCTTAGTGTGGGGTTAACAAGTGGCGCCTGGTTTGGGAAGTGCTCTACTGTAACTGTTTTTATTTCTGGCGAAATGGATGCGCCTGAAAAAGAGTAACCTACGCTGCACGAAACGCAGTATACGGAAAGTATAGCAATGCTAAATATCTTTAGTAATTGGTACAGGTCGATTTTTTTATTTTTTTGAGTAATTCCCATAATTTATCAAATATTATACTCTTTAATTTTTCTGTAAAGAGTGCGCTCCGAAATACCAAGTTCTTTAGCAGCTTGCCTGCGCTTGCCGTTATACTTGTCAATCGCTTTTTTAATCATCTCCATCTCTTTGTCTGCAAGCGATAGCGATTCCTCTTTAATTTCTTCCGTGTCTTGTATGTTTGAATGCTCGTTATTAAAGTGCTTTGCCTCAAACGTAGAGGGTGCTGCATGTTTAACGGCCGGAAGGTTCTCATTGTAAAGATCCTTGATAATTTCAGCATTCTCGGAGTTTACATCAATGCTCGTGTTATCGCTACGAAGAATATCCAGTACGAGTTTTTTCAAATCATTAACATCGTTCCGCATATCAAAAAG
>JAWLEY010000020.1:0-2705 GCA_041685855.1 Perlabentimonas sp.
AGCTATATTGCACGGTGCAAATTTCATTCTGAAACCACTAGACTCAATCCTGCTGAAATCAATTAAATTATTAAGCAGATGCATTAGTCTATTGCTACTATTGTTAACCTCCTGAACATAACGTTGTCCTTCGCTATTGGCAGGGATTTCTGAAGCCAGCAACGAGGTGAACCCCATTATACCATTAAGAGGAGTTCTTATTTCGTGGCTAATATTTGATAGGAATGAATTTTTCAGGTCGTTTGACTCCTGAGCAATGCTTAAAGCCTCACGAAGGTCACTGGTTTTTTCATTTACCCTGTTCTCCAATTCAAGGTTTAGTGTTTTAAGCTTTTTGTTTGCCTTAACTATTGACCTGTAAAGGAAGAGCAAGGCTATACTTGACAGGAATACGATTAAAACAATAATTATAAGTAACCTTTGAACCGACTGTTTCTTATCGAGAGCCAACCTGTTAATCTCATTATTTTTTCTAAGCAAGTCATTCTCCTTGCTCATTAAATCCAGTTTAAAAAGAGTTTGAAACTCTGCTATTGTAGAATTATATTTCTTGTCGTTAATCTCATTGAAAACCTGATGGTACTCTTTAAAGGCCTCATATGAAGCGTTGGTATTCCCCTGCTTCTCGTAAGTTAAAGCTAAGCCACGGAGGGCTTCAGAAACAATTGACTTATTCTCAAGGTCTTTGGCAACTCTTAACCCAATTTCATATGATTTAACAGCATTTGAGAACTCATTCAAATCATAGTAAATTTTTCCCGTTTTAACGTTAACCAAAGCTACACCTTCCCTATCTCTTAATTCTTTGCGCAACAATAGAGCCTGATTTAAATGGGTTAAGGCTTTTTGAAGTTCGCCGGTTTCTCCGTAAACCTCACCTATTGTTGTTTTAGTAAGTGCTAAACCATGCTTATTATTTAAATCTTCGTATGCATTTCGTGCCCTGTTTAAGTAAAAACTTGCTGAATCATAGTTCTCATACATCATAAACAATTGTCCCATGGCAAGGTAGCCATTAGCAATTCCTGTGTAATCTTTAAATTTTTGCCTAATGGCAATGGATTGCTGGTAAGCACTCCTAGCCAAATCAAGCTGTTGGAGCCTAATGTAAACGGTACCAATATTAAACAGAACAACGCCCATCCCAACCTCATCGTTTGTATTTTGCCTAATTCTAAAAGATTGATTTAAGCTAACCAAACTTTTTTCGTATTGCGATAAGCGACCATAAACTATCCCAATGTTTACATAGGCATTGGCAATAATTTTTTTAACGGCTAAGGATTTCTTATCCTGCTCTGTGTCAATGGTATCATTCTCGTGTAAACTTACAACACGCTGGATTGAATCAAATTCACTTGGAGTTGAACGAGTACTATAGAAAAAACTATTTGATACATCTGGGTTAAAATATCCGCTTTGCTTAGCAATTTCAATTATTCTAAAATAGTTTTGAAGAGCATTGCTATATTCACCCTGCAAATCAGAAATCACCCCAAGATTATTATGGGCTTTCATTCTCTCAATTAAAAAATTTCCTTTTTCTGCAATGCTATAGGCAGTATTTGCATATTTCTTTGATGAATCTACGGAGGAATGCCAGTAAGCTCTAGATACTTTATTATATATGGAAGCTTGCTCTTTTTCATTAACACCCTTTGCTACGTTTAACAAGCTATCAATGCTTTTACTATCGTACTGGCTTTTTGAATCAAACGAATTGAATAAAAGAAGGGATAATAAAAATGGTAAGTATAAAACACCGTTTTTTAGTACTTTTAGGATATTGTTAGGAAAATTCGCCATAAACATTTCAAAATGAATTAAAAATCACAACACAAATTAACATATAATGTTTCTAAATTAAAGTAATTTTACATGAACGCAAGATAATTCTTGACTAAGTTACATCATTATATTTAAGACAAGCTAAGCACAAACAATGTCTATTCAGAAATACTGTTGGTTTTTCATTACCTCATTTTTTACAAAACATTAATGGATGTTAGCATACGAGGTAAACAAAAAAATTGTATTTTTGATAGTTAAATGAATAAGGTAAAAAATACAAAATTTTCTTATTATGGACACCAAATTTCTTCGTGAATTAATTGAGAATAATACGCGTGTAATTCTTCCAGAGTTTGGTGCCTTTCTTGTTAAGGATGATGGAAGCGGTGTGTTTAATCCGAAAAACATAACCTTTAGCCCTTTTTTACGATACAATGACGGCATGGTTGAGGATGCACTGGCCAGCGCAAAAAGTATCAGCAAAGATGAAGCTAGAAAACTCATTGACAAGTACATTGAAAACTTAAAAGATGATTTAGGTAAAGGGGAAAGTGTACCCCTTGAGGGGCTTGGCTTTTTACATGCTGATGCTAGAGGCAGCATCCATTTTACTCTAAAAGATTCTCCTGCACAAGCAAAAACAAAAGAGGAAAAGCCAAAACCTGAACCTAAGCCTGTGGAGAAATCGCAGAAAAGCGTTACAAAGCCGAAAATTGAAGATGCTCCTCCGAGCAAGGTTGCAAAGCAAGAGCCAGAGAAGAAAGACGAAGATAAAAGTAAAACCGAAATACCAAAAGAACCAGTATCAAGCAAAAAGCCAGATAATAGCACCTTAGGAAAAAAGATTCAGGAAACCCCAAAAGAAGTTGAGAAACCCAAAGTAGAAAGCAAACCCAAAGTAGAAAGTAAACCCA
>JAWLEY010000020.1:2805-23081 GCA_041685855.1 Perlabentimonas sp.
AGCCAGATAATAGCACCTTAGGAAAAAAGATTCAGGAAACCCCAAAAGAAGTTGAGAAACCCAAAGTAGAAAGCAAACCCAAAGTAGAAAGTAAACCCATAGCACAAAGCAAACCAAAAGAAACTAAAAAACCATCAACAAGTGAACCACGACAAGGAACGGGCACAGGCAAAGCTATACTAGCAGGCACTCTGGTTGGAGTTTGCCTCGTAATTGCGGTTGTTGGCGGATGGTATCTTTATAATTCTGATATTTTCGATTTCAGTAAAGATAAAAATGAAAGCAACCTTGCTGAAACTGAAGTCAAAGCAAGCATTACCAAAGAGAGTGAAGATATTAATGACGAAGTAGAAACGACCTCTGAAGAATCGCAAGGAAAATTCGATGATGAATTTAGTGAACTTAGCGAAGAAATTGATAACGAGGTTGGACAAAATAATGCCGAAAGTATATCTGTTGATAGGTCAACATCTTCCGAAAACACTGATACTTCTGAGGATGTAACAATTACTTACCCTAAAGAAGGGATGTTCCATATTATTGTTGGTAGTTTTAGAAATAAGACCTATGCAGAAAAGTTTTCAAATGATATGCAGAGGTCTGGCTTTAACTCAAAAATAATCTCTCAACAAACAGGTATGCATGCGGTTACACTAGGTTCTTTCCTCACACGGAAGGAAGCGGTTGATTCGATGAACGTCTGGAAAAAAGAGCACCCAAACGTCTGGATTCTTTCCCAATAGCATGGCATTAAGCAATAAAAAAGAAACAACTACCTGGGCAATGCCCCAAGTGGGAGATGTTGTATTCAAAAGAAACCCCAAAGCAAAACGATTAAGTATTTCTATTCGTCCATCAATGGGTGTGCGAGTCACTATTCCAGGTTATCTGCCTTTATACATTGCTAAAGAATTTGTAATAAGTAAGAGGTCATGGATAATTGAAAAACTTAATGAACAACCAGATATAAAGAAAAAATTTAGCCAGTATCAAACCCGAGAGCATAAACTAAAGCTTATACCTGAAGCAATAAACTCAGTTAGAGGCTATATAACCGAAGACTCAATTAACATCCATTATCCAGCAGATTTAGATGTTAATGACAAAAGAGTGCAGCATGTAACCCTAGGTGCAATAGAGGAAACATTCCGAATTGAGGCAAAAAAATTTTTACCTCATAAAGTAGAGGAACTTGCTAGTAAGCATGGTTTTAATTACAATGAGCTTAGGCTTAAGAAAATCACTTCGCGCTGGGGTAGCTGCTCTGGCAAAAACAACATCAACCTAAGTATTTACCTTATGAAGCTGCCTGATGAGCTGGTTGAATATGTAATACTACACGAACTTTGCCATACAGTTCATAAAAACCATGGTCCAAGTTTTTGGAACCTGTTAAATAAACTCACAGGAAATGCCAAGGGGCTAGCTACTAGAATGAGAAAATACAGAACCGGAGTTTAAAAACTATACCCTTCCCAAGAAACAATCTCATCCAAAGATTTTCTAACTAAATGCTTCTCAGAGTAATTATTCTTATCCTCAGGATAACCAAGAGGTATAAGTGCTACTGGAGCAATATTTCTTGGCAGTTTTAACAGCTCAGCACATTTTATGGCGTCAAATTTACAAATCCAACATGTACCTAATCCTAAGTTGGCTGCTGCAAGGGTAATATGGTCTATGCCAATGGCTAAATCAATATCGCAATGGTCCTTCCCATCGGCCCTGCGCCACGAGGCGGAGTAATCGCCACATGCTACAATTATTACAGGGGCCGATTTCAGCCAGCTACGAGCATAGTAATCCGTAATCTGCTGACGTAATGGCTCCTGAGTTACCACAACATACCGCCAAGGCTGCGCATTGGTTGCAGATGGTGCTATTCGAGCACACTCAAGTACATTCTCAATTGTTTCTTTTGATACCGGCTTATTGCTATAGGAACGGCAGGAATATCGTGACTTTGCAATATCTTTAAAATTATCCATACTGAAATATGATTTTTAAGTAAAAACTAAACGATATAAAAAAACATACTGTACTAATAGTTAGTAAGATAATGAGTTTAACCTTTCGGTTAATTCAACAACCTTGTCATAAAAATCATTTGTAATGATTTTATAATACTCATTTAGCCCGTTGCTAACATCAACGTTGGGATGGTTAATCTTATTTATTGTTTCTTTTTCAAGCACCATAGCATCAGAAATTATATCGAGCACATTTTCCTGATGCAAGGGAGGAGAGTAAGCTAATTGTACGTAGCCCTCCTGAATTAGATGATGAATCATGTGCTTTACATCCTTCTTTAAATCTCTAATATTTGCCATGATGCTATACCTTAACTATGTGTTTTTACCTTGTACTAATATATAGCTTTTTGTATTCGATTAAAAAATTATCCTGATAAATTTCGAAATAATTTAAGCTGTTTTTAGTTAAAGTATGACTACCTATGACGGATAGAATTGAGAAATAAAGTTTTACGAACGCTCAATAATTAATATAGATAATTTCGGGACTCTATCTTCTCTGTTTTTATCTCAAATACGCTAACATTCTCAAGGGCAGGCTTGCTATAGGAAAAATCGGAACGTCCGGAGTATTTTTCCATTATAATATTTAAGATTTTTGCCTTACAATCTAAATCTTGTACCTGAACAATACTCCCATGTATAAGCACACTCTTATACTTCATTGAATAAGAACAAGCAACATTCTCATGACGAATATTCATTTCATAATCCGTGCTGAACGAAACGCATACTTGGGGATTCTTTTTCCAAACATCAATCTTTTTTCCTTCAGGTCCAGAGTGGAGGTAGAGTTTACCATCTTTGTATCCAAAGTTAAAAGGTAAAACATAAGGACTCCCATCAAGGTCAACCATTCCAACCGTGCAAACTTCGCAATTGTTTATAATTTCATCAATCTCTTTCTGCGATAAATTAGTTCTTGGCTTCATATCAATTTTTTCAATTTATTATTACAAATGCCTAACGATATGGCAATTATTATGCATCAAAAAACATATTTAAAAAAATCATTTATCACATTTGACACTAAAGCACATGGATAAACTAAGCAAGACGATTCCTACAAAATTGCAAAAACAAATATGATAAAAATATATCATATTTTAGGCTTAACCACGCCTTTTGTCTTCCAATTACCCATTCTATAGTATAAGAACGAACCTAAAACACCAAAGAACCATGCTATTGGTATTGCCCACCAAATTCCCTGTTCTCCCATGAATTTACTAAGGTATGCAGCTAAGGGAATCCTTACAAGCCAAAGAGAGAATAGGGTGATAAACATTGGAATCAGGGTTGCTCCAGCACCACGTAGCAATCCATTAAAGATAAACATGGTAGAGAAAAGAAGGTAGAACAAACTCACAATTATAAGATACTCCTGCCCAACGGCAATAACAGCCTCATCATTAGTAAATATTTTCATTAATGGAACGGACCAGAGTATTGCTACAACAGTCATAGTAACACTAATAATGGATGCAAAGATTAGCGTTAATTTAAGTCCTTTCACTATTCTACTAAGTTTATTTGCCCCTAAATTTTGTCCAACAAAAACGGAGAGCGCTGCAGAAAGAGTCATGGCGGGGAGCGATGCCATGGAATCAATTCTGCTTGCAGCAGTAAATCCTGCAATTACGTTTGTTCCAAACGTATTTACAATTCCCATCAGAGCCATCATTCCAAGTGCAACGAAGGTGTGCTGAAGCCCGGTTGGGAGCCCAATTCGAATACTCTGAACAAATATTTTCCAATCGAATTTTATTCCCCTTACAGCTATCCTGATTATTGAATGATGCCTATTAATATGGATAACAGCAATAACAAATGCCATAAATTGTGCAATAACCGAAGCCCATGCAACACCCTCAATCCCCCATTTAAATACCAGCACAAAGAGTAGGTCAAGTGCAATATTTATAATGGTAGCAATAATTAAATAGTACAGAGGATTCTTGGAATCGCCAACACCACGAAGTATTGAATTAACTGAGTTAAAACCAAAGAACGCCACCATTCCCATGAGGAAGATGTTTAGGTAAGCCACCGCCGAGTCCATCAGATTCTCTGGAAGCTGTAGAATTGTAAAAATCCATCGACTAATAAATACGCCAACCACTGATATTACAATTCCCATAACAAGTAGGAATATGTTAAGGGTATCAACAGCCTTTTTCACATTCTCATCATCCTTTGCTCCAAAATACTGAGATATTACAACAGATGCCCCACTACCAATACCAATAACTAAGGCAACTATGGTAAAAATAATAGGGAACGATGCGCCAACCGATGCCAGCGCCTCCTTACCTAGATATTTACCTACTATTATTGTATCAACTATGTTGTATAATTGATGGAACAAGCTACCCAATAGCATGGGCAGGGCAAACTTGAAAATCTGCTTTGCTACGTTCCCAGTGGTAAGGTCTGTCATTTAATTATTACACTTACTGATTTAAGAGAGTTTAAACAATCAATAAAAAATGTAAAAACTCTCATGCATAAAATGGATACCACTTATGCTTTGCGGATGCAAAATTTAATCCTTAATAATGAATAACAAAAGAATTACTCTTCTGTTAACTTTTGCATAGCTTTTTCCAGCTGCATGGATTTTAACCTAAGGAAATGATTAAGGGCTTTGTTGATAAGTTCATCGGGGGTTTCGCCAAGGTATGGCGCTAAGATTTTAATTTTTTTCATTACTACAGGGTCAATAGCAACCTCAGCACCTGAGGGCTTATCTGCTTTCGCTTCTGTTTTAACCTTTTTATCAGAATCATCGGCCTTCTTAATGTACTTAGTACTTGTATGCAAAGCCTTCTGTATATCGTTTATTGTTCGCTTATTTTTTGCCATGATTTTTAAGAATTTCCTTTGCTAAATACAAATAGTCAACAGCACCTCTGCTCTTGGGAGCATAATCGAAAATAGTTTGATTGAATGCACCCGATTCCATAAGTGAAATATCTTGCCTTATGTAGGTATTATAGAGTTTCCCTGCAAAGTTTTCGTTTTCAGATAGGCTTGTAATAACAGCCTGGCTAAATTTTGTACGTGGAGACAGTTTTACGAACAGTATTCCTCCCAACTCTAAACCAGGATTCATACGCTTTTTCACCTTCTCGGATATTAGCATAATTCTATCTAAACCAATAAATGCAAAATTCTCAGCCTGCATGGGCACAATAAACTCCTTTGCAGCAACCATTGAGTTAATAGAAAGCGTACCTAAACTAGGGGGGCAATCTATTAGAATAAAATCATAGTCATCACTTATTTTATCGAGTTGCTCCCGTAGCATATACTCCCGCCCAGGCTCATTATTTAGTTGAAACTCGTAATCGAGGAGCTTCTCAGTTGAAGGAATTAAACTTAACTTTTCGTTCTTTTGTATAACATCATCAATTGAGCAAGAACCAATAAGCAGGTCGCCAATTCCCAACTCGTTAGAGTGAATGCCAAATGCTGAGGACAAGTTACACTGACTGTCCAAATCGACAAGCAGCACACGCTTCTTCTTTTTTGCAAGGGCCGCACCCAAGTTTAATACTGTGGTAGTTTTACCTGTTCCTCCCTTATTGTTTATTACGCTGATAATGTGAGCCATGAAAAAGTATGGTTTGAATTATTAGATTAACATTCGCCTCATCAGCTGACTAAGTTATAAAATTTTGCGTATGGTATTACATAATTTCTCTAATAATCATTGTTATAAACCGATTTTAGAACTTTTAACATACTAAAAAGATAAAAAAGTGAGTTTTTTTATAACTTTACGCATGATTATGGGTTACTATAATTGTATAGCAACCAAACACTATAAGACCATGAGATACTTAAAAGGATTTGTAGTTTTATTTTTTATGTCGTCATTGTTTTTAAATGCTAACGGACAGTTAGTAAGCAGACTACATGAACTTTACCATCCTGCCTACTATCTTCAGGAGCAAAACGACACAAGCACTTTTGAACCCTGGAGCAAATTATCTGGTAAAACAGACTACTCCTTTGAGGTAGGCTCAAGTTTCTCATCCTACGGAGGAGGAATTTCCTCAAGTTACATTAGCCCAAGGGTTTCATTTATGGCAACAGAGCGTTTGCAAATAGTTGCCGGAGGCAAGTTCTCTTATGCAAATACGGGAAGTATTCCTATACTTGGCAACGAATTGGGACAATCACCCAACAATCCAGGAACAGGCAACCCTACCGAAGCATTTGCTTACGGAAGGTATAAAGTAAATGAGAAGTTAAGTGTATATGGCATGGGGGCATTTGGAAAAAATCAACTTTATATGTCGCCATTTGAATCTGGCATAGGCACTACAGACTACCAGCACCTTTCTTTTGGGATGGACTATAAAGTATCTGACAAAGTATCAATAGGTGCATCATTTGGCGTAAATAATGGCCCTGCATGGGGCGTATCACCATTCGGCGGATTTGGGCAACAACGTATGAATCCGTTTTTTCCATAAAATATTTAGGGCAAAGAACAAAAAATGCTCAAACCGATTGAAGGTTTGAGCATTTTTTTATTGATTACTCATGTGTTTTACCAAACAGCATCCATTTACTCATCCAATAGTTGCCTAAACGTTATCTGCTTGTTGTGATATAAACCAGAAAGGAATTTGATTACCCGCTCTTGAGCAGGATGAATTTTATCACCAAACTTCTCGGAAAGTTCCTTGCAAATTGTATCGGTGGTTTTACTACCATCCATAGCCAACCATGTGGCTGAACCCAGCTCATCGAGATTGATTGATATGTAAATTGATTTACTTGCTGGAATAAAAAATCGTGCAAACTTCTCGTTCTTAAATTTTGGTACAAGTATGGTTACAGTGCCATCATCATTTATTTTGTGCTCATACAAACGAACGGGAATTAAATCTAATGCACTTGTATTTTTAAGAATTCTTCTTCTTTTAAAAAAACCTGCCATTTTTAATGCTATCTGTAATTAATAAAAGTTTAATAAAGCAAATATAAGGAAATAAAGCCGATGGCTTAAAAAACCATCGGCTTTGTTCGGTTAAATTATTTACATATACTACTAATGACCTACGCTAGGTGGTGCAGGCTCATCAGGTTTACCGGCATTTCTAAAAGGTACAATTATTAGTATAAGAGCAACAAGTATTATCATTATGAAGCCAATTAGGAATGCGGGTTTTTCAAAGAATGAGAATAGGTTAAACAAGAAAACGCCCCCAACTGCAAACATGGCAATAACAAGTCCCATAAGCGCTTCGCCAGCAATAAGGCCAGAAGCCAATAGAACTCCAACATTCTCGGAACGTTGTTTTTGAGCCTCGTTGTGCTTACTTTTATCGGACAGCATATTTAGGATACCTTTAACTATACCACCAACAAAAATTGCGAATGTAGTAGTAAGTGGCAGATACATTCCAACACTAACAAGCATAGGGCTTTTAACTTGCATTAGGATAAACCCAATGCCCATGAACATACCTACAATAATTAATGGCCAAGCCATTTCGCCACCAACAATTCCACGAGCAAGGATTGCCATTAAACTGGCCTGAGGTGCAGGTAAACTCTCACTTCCAAAACCACCAACATAACCCTGCTGCTCACCGAGGGCAATATCTCCATCGTTAAGAATGGTAAGTATAAAGAACATAACGGCTCCGGAGGCTACTACGCCAATAATATTTCCTATCTCCATTTTCCATGGAGTGCCCCCTAATATATGACCCGATTTTAGGTCTTGTAGCATTTCACCTGCAACTGCTGCTGAAACACATACAATTGCAGCAACACCTAACACTGCAGCAACACCTGCATCGCCACCATCAATTCCTAAAATAACAAGTACCAATGCAGTAACTAGCAAAGCAGTGAGGGTTAGTCCACTTACCGGATTATTTGACGAGCCAATTAAACCTACCAGATAACCCGAAACAGCTGCAAAGAAAAATGCCAGAATTGTCATTAGTATTGCAACAACAATGGCAACCCAGAGAGCAGTATTAAAAATAAAGAATGTTATTCCCCATGTGACTACAGCAACGGCAATAATACCTATTACTATAAAGGCAAAACTTATATCTTTCTCAATTCTGTTTGTGCTAGCAGGAGCACCTGTAGCCGCTTTTTTAACATCGCTAATGGAGCGTGCTATACCTTCAATAAGGCTTTTTCTCATCTTGTAAAGGGTGTAAGCAGCACCTACAAGCATCCCTCCAATGGCTATTGGGCGAACTATTCTGGCCCAAACATCTTTAGCTGCAGCAAGCCATTCGGCTGAGGTAGCGGTTTCGGCTAACTCCATTGATGGTCCAATAAAGTACAGGATTATGGGGGTTAGTAATCCCCAAGCAATAATACCACCACTAAAAGCAAGCGCACCAAGGGTGGGGCCAATTATATACCCCACACCAATATATGCTGGGCTTACCCCGGGAGACCCAAGGAACAAACCACCTTGACCAGCAAAACTACTACCAGCTATGGTTTGTTTTCCCCAAACAACAAAATGCTCCCATGCAGAGGCGAACAGTTTAAATTCTGCCAAAATTTTTACTAATGCTCCCACTATCATAGCACGGAAAAGGTACTTTGAACCTCCGCCACCACTACGACCGGCCTTATGAATCTCAGCTGCTGCAACGCTCTCAGGAAATGGCAGCTCTGCACTTTCGACCATCACACGACGAAGCAATGCCACGAACATAATCCCTAAGAATCCACCAGCAATCAGAATTAACGTTGATGTAACATAATTACCTGGTGTAAAGAAGGGGTCCCAAAGACCAGCAACAAAGAATGCAGGTAAAGTAAAAATGGCACCAGCAGCAACAGACTCACCAATGGCTCCCACTGTACGAGCAATGTTCTCTTCCAGAATACTGCCCTTAACTAACTTAAGGATTGCCATGCCAACTACAGCTGCAGGATAAACTGCGGCAATGGTCATACCCGCTTTAAGGCCCAAATAGGCGTTGGCTGCACCTAATACTACAGACATTACCAACCCTATGAGCAACGCTCTTAGCGTAAACTCCTTCATGTTTGTTTCAGTTGAAACAAAAGGGACAAACTTTTTTGGTTCAGACATAAATTTTGATTTTTGGATTTATTATTCTCACAAAATAAAATTCAAAGCAATTTCAGAAAATTTATTCAAAAAAGCAATGGGTAATTCTTTTCATGCCACTACAATTTATAGTACAAAAAACCTGTTAATGCAGGTTTTTTCAAAATGTAAAAAAGGGATTACATTATCTTCTCCCTCTCCTCTCCTAGTCCTTTTGTCCACTGATTAACAGTAAACTCATTTTTCTCTATCCATTCTTTAACCCCTTCGAGCGGGTCAGTTTTCAACTTCATTTCAAATAGCAAGGAATTGATTTGTTTTTCGGAAAGAATCATCCTTTTGAAAAATTCAGCTACATCAGGATTATCCTCAGAGAATCCCTTTCGTGCTATGGTGTTTATCTGCTCTTCTTTCATAAATATCCCCAATGGGTCGTCAAGATACTTTAACTCGTATCTATGAAATAACCAGTGAGGTTCCCAGCCTGTTACTACAATGTTTTCTCTTCGCAGAATGGCTTGTTCAAGTTCCTTGGTCATTTCTGCATCAGAAAGCACGAGTAAGTCATTCTCAAGTTCGTAAGAAAGGATTGCTTTATTCGCATTGGTCATAATCCCAGCACTACTATCAATTCCAGTAATAGCCCCTTTAAAATGTTTCTTTAAATCTTCAATTGAATTAACCTCCATGTATTCCGGAACAACCAACCCTGTTCTAGCCAATTTATAGTTTGGGCCTAAATCTTCATATTCCCCCTCATATCTATCAAGATACTGTTTGTGAGTTGAAGGTACCCAAACATCCAAAAAAGCATCTGCCTTACCTTCAGATATCTCCTTAAAAACCTGCTCAACATCGGTAAGTTTCAAGATAACATTATAGCCAAGTTCCCTCTCTATAAGTACCTGAGCCATATATGTAATAGCAACGCTTTCAGCCCAATCGGTGTAAACTATTAAGAGTTCACCAGACTGCTTATCGTTTTTCTCTGTAGATGTGCTACACGCAAACAATACAAGAGACGATAATATTAAAACAATGATTTTTTTTAACATACCGGTAATATTTTAATCGAACAATGCTTTTAAAAAACCTACTGATTCTTTCGTGTCTTTAACAATTAATACAGGAATATTCTTTTCTACCCCCGCCAATTTTTCAGAGGTGCTATCCATCATAATATTAGCCAACTGTGATTTAAGCCTGGTGCCAGTAACAACAAGCTCCACCCTGCCTCTTACTGCATAGCTGTAGAGCGATTGTGCCTCATCGCCCTTTATGTCAATGGAGTAATCAAAAGGAATATCTGAGTTAAGCTTAAATTTCTTTACAAATTTGTTGTACTGCTTTTTCACATGTGGTTCTACCTGATTTTTCAACTTTTGCGCTGCAACTGTTGATTGCTCAGGGAAATAGTTGTATGGAATTTTGTAAACATGATGAAACTCTATGGAGGCATTGGTGAACTCGGAAATATCCTTTGCCATGTTATATGCTACATACGAAGGTTTGGCAAAATTAGTACGAACCATGATTTTGTTTATACTGTAAGGTGCTGTTTCGCTTATTAATAATACCGATGATGGTATAAGACCAATAATATTTTTAACAACGCCGCCACCTCCGGCATATCCAATCTTTTTGCCCAAAACAGCCAAGTCAATGCCGTTTTTTCGTGCGTAATGAATAATCTTCTCGGTAGTAACACCTGTTTCCAGAACTATGTTGGGCTTAATAACATCGTTCCGTTTATAGTTAGCATCAACTCTCTCCTGAAGTTCATCCATAATTAACTCTTCAAGTGGTTTTGATGCACCCATTGTTTCAGCAATTTCGTCTGGGATTTCATATATATCCATAACGTGGATAAATGTAACCGACTTAGGTTTGAAAGTTTCAACAACAAAATTTGCATAATTTATTAGAAACTCATCCATGTCGGTTAAATCCAAGCATACTAAAAAGTTATCGAACTTAAACATATCCATTATTTTAATTATGATTTTTTCTCTCTTTTGGCAACTAAATCTGCTACAATATCCTTATATGACTTTCTCTCCTTCTCCCTGTCAATTTTAACAAGCATGTAATGCTCCTGTGACAGCCCTTTGGTTAGGCTGTATGTCATAATAATTAGGATTATGGCAAAAGGTAGCCCAGTTGTAATTGCTGCAGTTTGTAGCGCACCAAGGCCACCCCCTAGAAGTAGAACAGCAGCAACACCACCTTCTGTAAGCGCCCAGAAAATACGTTGTGCAACAGGCGCATCGAGCTTTCCGCCTGCTGTTAGACTGTCAACCACCAATGAACCTGAGTCGGATGATGTAACAAAAAAACTAGTAACCAGAACTATACCCACTATTGAAGTAAATGACCCAATGGGGAAGTTAGACAAGAGTTCGTAGAGCGAAGTGGCCACGTTACTTTGAACGGCAGTAGTAATATCGGCCAATCCATTTAGTTCTAAGAAAAGTGCAGAACCTCCAAAGGCCGAAAGCCAAAGGAAAGTTAAGATAGTAGGCACAATTAGCACACCTAAAATAAACTCCCTTAGAGTTCTCCCGCGAGATATTCTGGCAATAAACATTCCCACAAATGGCGACCAGCTAATCCACCATGCCCAGTAAAACACAGTCCAACTCTTCTGCCAATCGGATTGCGTGTAGGTTTCTGTCCAGAAACTAAGCTCAAAAAAGTTTTGTAAATATGCGCCAGTATTCTGCACAAATGAGCTGAATATGAAAAGGCTTGGTCCAACAATTAGCATGAAGAGCAGGAAAAAGGCACCAATAATAATATTCAACTGGCTCAATCTTTTTACCCCATGGCTTAACCCAGCAACAACCGACCCAGTGGCAGCTAGCGTAATTATACCAATTAGAATTACCTGTAGGTTTACAGTATCCTCAATGCCAGTTAGGTGATTTAAACCTGCACTAACCTGCTGAACACCCATACCTAGAGAGGTTGCCAATCCAAATAACGTGGCAACAACAGCTAAAACATTTATAATCTTACCGTATTTACCATGAACCTTCTCTCCAATTAAGGGATAAAAAACAGAACTAATGGTAAGAGGTAACTTCTTATTAAAGGTAAAGAATGCTAAGGACATACCAACCAGAGCGTAAATACCCCAGGCATGCAATCCCCAATGGAGAAAGGTAAACTGCATTGAGCGTTGGGCAGATTCAATACTCTCTCCTGCTCCTGAGGGTGGGGAAACATAGTGAAGAATAGGTTCTCCAACACTCCAGAATAAGATGCCAATACCCATACCAGCACTAAAAAGCATGGCAAACCATGACATCTTTTTAAATTCTGGTTTTGAGTCTCGTCCACCCAAACGAATATTTCCATACTTACTAAAAGCAATGGCCAAACAAAAAATTAAGAAAAGGTTAACCGCAAGCACAAAAAACCATCCTCCATATTCAGAAATACTATCCTGAATATTTGCAAAAACTTTGCTCATTGGCTCTCCAACAACCAGTGTAATAGTAATAAAAAACACAATTAATACGGACGATGGCCAAAAGACCCACGGGTCAACATCAAAAAACTTTTTCCCTCTAATAATTTTGTTGGATTTGTTAGGTTGTTCTTTTTCCATGTGGTAGTTTTTATTAATAAAAAAAGAGTTAACTATAAACAAGGTAATTGTAACACTTTTGAACACTTGGTTAGGCTACCAGTTTGTGTTACGAGAACAGTGAAAAACAAATCAAATATATGTATTTACAAGGATTTATGAAACTATTAGGGTTAAATTTTTTTAGAGGTAAACAATTCGTATATTTGTTAAAAATATATAAAAGATTGTTTTTTTATGCTGTCAAAAGTGTTGATAACAAATAAATCTCTCAAATTCCATTCAACTAAAACTAAGTTTACTGGCACCTTATTAAACTTAATTTTATTATCACACTTAGCATCTGTAATTTTCTAGCCCATAGGGCATCTTACTTTACACTTCTTTCCTTTTCAATTGGTAAGTCTATATTGTATAACCAAAATAAATAAACTATGAGATTATTTTTAAAACAACAAAAATTCCTACTAATTTCAATTCTATTACTTTTTTCAGGCTTATCTATTCAGGCGCAGGATTCAGATGAGGCTGAAAGCACAGACTATGTAAAATTTGGCGGTGCATTAAGGTTCAATGCCGCACATGAAAACTATGAAGTTGAACCAACAGCAACCAGCACCTATGCAACATTTGATACATGGAGACTTAACGTATCGGCTAGCTATAGCGACGTTATCCTTGATTTCGAGTATCGTTTCTATCCAACATTCAACACGCACTTTATTCATCATGGTTACATAGGCTATAACTTTTCAGAAAGTTTTAACATGCAACTTGGTGTAACACAGGTTCCATTTGGTAACCTTACATACAATTCGCACAGTTGGTGGTTCCTTATACCATACTATGTTGGTTTAGAAGATGATTACGATATGGGCCTAAAATTCACCTACGATGTAAGCGATAAACTAAACATTATGGCAGCATACTTTCTGCAACAGGAACCCGCTGGCCCAGCATACGGCAATGCGAGTTTTGGTGGCCCAGCAGCAGGAACATACTCATACAATGTAATTCCAGATGGTGGGTATGATGAGGATGGCAATCCAGAAGATTACAGCCTATCAAATACTTCTTCATCCATTCAAGAGCGCAACCAATTTAATCTTAGATTAGACTACGAAATGTTGGAAGGTACACATATTGGAGTATCTGGTCAGATGCAGGGGATGTATAACTCAGTACTAGAAGAAACAGAGTACGGTCATGCCTTTGCTGCTCATCTTAACTCCGATTTTAACAACTTCAATGTAAAAGCACAATTCACCAATTACAATTTTGCTGCAAAGGACGACAATGGAACTACACTTAACCGCGTACAGATGGGGGCTTATGGCGACCCTTACTATGGCGATGGTGTTGCAGCAAAGGCCAATATAATTACGGCAGGAGTTGCATATAGCATAGGCGTTGACTGGGGACCAATTAGCAACGTTCAGCCATATATCGACTACTCCTTAATGACTAAGGATGGAAGCATTGATGTTGATGGGCAAGCTTTCGATTTTGAGGATTCGCACATGCTAGTACCCGGCTTTCTGATAACAGCAGGCAATATTTTTACTTATGTTGATTTTGCTCTGGGTAAAAACCACCCCTGGCTAACCAACGATTTTGGTACAGGTTTAGGTGTTGGTCACGTTTATAGCGATGATAACGATGATTTATACTACGATGAGACCAAAGCAGAACAACCTGTTCCAACTAGCGAGCAGGACTGGAACCTACGCTTTAATATTAACATTGGATACTATTTTTAAGAAGATCTAATTCTTATTTCATAACAACCAAAACCATAAAAATAATTAGGTATGAAAAACATGAAAAGATTATTAATTACAGCACTAACTCTACTATTTGCAACACTCGGATTTCAATCTTGTGAGCAAGAATCCGATACAATAGAGTTAGGCTACGTACTTTGGGATTCTGAAATTGCATCAACACACGTTGTGGCGGCAATAATTGAGGATAAGCTAGGCCACGATGTTTCTCTCACTGCAGTGGATGCAGGCCCAATGTGGATGGGAATATCACGTGGCGATTTTGATGCAATGGTTGCAGCATGGTTGCCCGTTACACACGAGGCTTACTACAAAAAAACCAAGGATAAGGTTGTTAATTTGGGGGCAAACCTGGAAGGAGCAAAACTTGGCCTAGTTGTTCCAAGCTACGTTAATATTAGCAGCATTGAAGAGCTAAATGATAATGCCGATAAGTTTGATGGAAAAATTATAGGAATTGACCCAGGTGCTGGTCTTATGGCTGCTACAGAGAGAGCTATTGAGGACTATGACATTGAGCTGGACCTTGTGGCTGGTTCCGATGCAGCTATGACTGCTGCTCTTCGTCGTGCAATTGATAGGGAGGAATGGATAGCTGTAACAGGCTGGACTCCTCACTGGAAATTTGCCGCTTTTGACCTTAAGTATTTAGAAGACCCAAAAAAATCGTTAGGAGAAGAAGAGCACATTGCAACCATTGTTACGCCAGAATTGGAAGAAAAAGCACCTGACGTTTATGCCTTTTTAGATAACTTCTACTGGTCGTCAGTTGAAATGGCAGAGGTTATGATGCTTATTGAGGATGGCATGGAGCCTTACGAAGCCGCCAGAAAATGGATTGCCGATAATCCTGAAAGAGTAAATAGCTGGATAGCCGAATAAACCCGTCATTCAGATAAATTGTTGAACTCGGTCTGGTTGCTTAAAAGATATCAGGCCGAGTTTTGCTAATAATGGAACCTTATGAACTACAACTAAAAATGGAAGATAAGATTACGGTTAAAAATCTGTCGAAAGTATTTGGGAAAAATCCTGACAAGGCCATTCGTGCATTAAAGGCAGGAAAATCCAAAGATGATGTTCTGAAAGAACAGAACCAGATGGTTGGTGTGTATGATGTTTCCTTCACCGTTAAAAAGAGTGAGATTTTTGTGCTTATGGGTCTTTCCGGAAGCGGGAAGTCAACCCTTCAGCGATTAATAAACAGGCTGCATGAGCCATCTTTTGGAGAAATTATAATTGAAGGGACAGACATAACCAAGCTTAACAAGAAAGAACTAAGAAACTTCAGGAGAAAACACTTCTGCGGAATGGTATTCCAGAACTTTGCCATACTACCCCACCGAACGGTACTTGAGAATGTTGAGTTTGGACTTGAACTACAAGGTGTTGATAAAGAAGAGCGAAGAAAGAAGGCCAAGGAGATAATTAATATTGTAGGCTTGGGTGGAAACGAAGAGAGTTTCCCTTCTGAACTTTCAGGGGGAATGCAACAACGTGTTGGTCTGGCAAGAGGCTTAACGGTAGATGCTGACATAATGCTTATGGATGAGGCATTTAGTGCTCTCGACCCCCTTATCAGAAGGCAAATGCAGGATGAACTCCTTGAACTGCAGGAGCGCATGCAGAAAACCATCATTTTTGTGACTCACGATTTGGATGAAGCCTTCCGCCTTGGAAACCGTATAGCCATTATGAAAGATGGAAAAATTGTACAGATTGGAACAGCAGAAGAAATTATATCGAAACCAGCAGATGACTATGTAAGAGCATTCGTGGAGGATATGAACCGCTCTGCAGTTTTAACTGCTGGGTCAATTATGCAACCAGTTCAGGAGACTGCCTTCCCAGGCGATGGACCAAGAACAATTCTGAGAAAAATTAGGAGATACGGATTGACTGGCCTACTGGTTACTGACACCAAGCGTGGCCTAAAGGGTTACATCAGAGCAAGTGAACTTGCTAAGTACATTGATGAGAATCAAGATAAAGAAAATATCCCTCTTAAACCTGAGTTAATCCAACCTACTGCTCATGTGGATGAGGAAACCCCTTTGAATGAAATTATAAATCTTTACACTGACCATGAGTATGGCCCAATAGCCGTTACCGATAAGGATAATAAGCTAAAAGGTGTGATTGTTAAAGGAGCTGTTATTGCAGCATTATCTGAATCTCACAAACCTGAAGTTTCAGAAGAATAAAGTATTTATACATAAAAACTAATTATATGTTGCCATTTAGAATACCTTTAAAAGATTGGATAACAACTGGTGTAAACTACCTGGAAAGCAAGTACGCTGCTTTCTTTGATGGTTTTAGTGCATTTGTAAACTTTTTGGTTGACAACCTTAAAGATGGCATGCTATTCCTTCACCCAATTGTTCTGATTTTAATTATTGCTGGCATAACCTGGTACATGGCAGGATGGAAAAACAGTATTCTCGCCTTTCTAGGATTGCTACTTGCAGAGAACATTGGACTATGGGAGGCCTTTGTAGAAACACTAGCTTTAGTTTTAACAGCCGAGATACTTGTTATAGCCATTGGCTTACCCCTTGGTATATGGGCTGCTCGTAGCGACAGGTTTAATACTATTAGCCGACCAATACTCGACTTTATGCAAACCATGCCCGCATTTGTTTACCTTATACCTGCGGTAATGTTTTTTGGCTTAGGTCTTGTACCCGGAGTGGTTGCAACTTTTGTTTTTGCATTACCTCCACTAATACGACTTACTAACCTTGGTATCAGACAAGTTCCAAAAGAGCTGGTAGAAGCTGCCGATGCCTTTGGTGCAACCGGCATGCAAAAATTACTAAAAGTTCAAATGCCCGTTGCGAAACCCACCATACTTGCTGGAGTAAACCAATCCATTATGCTTGGTCTTTCAATGGTTGTAATTGCAGCCATGATTGGAGCAGGTGGTTTAGGTGAAGATGTGCTGAAAGGCATTCAGCGACTCCAAGTTGGCGAAGGATTTGAAGCTGGACTGGTTGTTGTAATACTTGCCATAATCCTTGACCGCGTAACAGCAGGGTTTGGAATGAGGAAAAACAACACTAAAAAGTAGCACTTACTGGCAAAATCATTAGAAGGTAGCCTAAAGGAAGCACATTAGTAAATTTCCTTTTTGGCTGCCTTTAATGTATTATTTAATAACGATACGATGGTAAGTGGCCCAACCCCACCGGGAACAGGTGTAATATAGCTACACTTGGGTGAAACTTCATCGAACTTAACATCTCCAAGGAGTTTCCAGCCGGATTTGGTCTTGTCGGATTTAACTCGAGTAATTCCTACATCAATAACAACAGCATCTTCCTTAACCATATCAGCAGTAACAAATTCGGCTTGTCCTAGTGCCACAATGAGAATATCGGCCGTGCGGGTAACCTCAGGAATATTCTTGGTGCGGCTATGACAAACCGTTACGGTACAATCGCCGGGGTAACCTTTGTGCGAGAGCAAATTGGCTATTGGGCGCCCCACAATATTACTACGACCAAGCACCACGCAATGCTTACCCGATGTCTCAATCTTATATCTTTTAAGCAATTCAACTATTCCGTCGGGCGTAGCTGAAATGTATGCAGGAAGGCCAATAACCATTCTACCAACGTTCACGGGATGAAAACCATCCACATCCTTTCTGGGGTCAATGGTTTCAATCACCTTCTGGTCAGATATGTGCTTTGGCAATGGCATCTGAACAATAAAACCATCAATTTCAGGATTCTCATTAAGCTTTTTCACCTCAGCTAACAAGTCGGCCTCACTTATACTATCGTCAAACCTAAGCACTGTGCTTTCAAAACCAACCTGTGCGCAGGCTTTCTCCTTATGCCCAACGTATGTTTCGCTGGCACCATCGTTACCAACAAGAATTGCAACCAGATGTGGAGTTTTACCACCGTTGGATTTTAACTTCTTAACTTCTTCAGCAATCTCTTGCTTTATCTCATTTGCCAGTCCTTTCCCATCGAGTAGTTGCATAATAAAACTGATTTTGGTTGATTTTTAGGTTTGTTTATTAGCTGTGATTAAATCTTTCTAAATGACCTTACCCAACAAATCATTATTCATTAATCAATAATCATTTAAATTACCCCTTAGGCATATTAGCCATCATGCGGCTTAGGTTTTTACCTCCTCCTTTCGATACCATCTTCATCATCTTGCGCATATCGTCGAACTGCTTAATAAGCCTGTTCACTTCCTGTATGGATGTTCCACTTCCATTTGCTAAACGCTTTCTTCTACTTCCGTTGATAATAACAGGATTTTCACGCTCTTCGGGGGTCATGGAGAATATAATTGCCTCAATGCCTTTAAAGGCATCATCATCCACATCAATATTCTTCATCATTTTTCCCATGCCAGGAATCATGCCGGCCAGGTCTTTCAGGTTACCCATCTTCTTTACCTGACCAATTTGGGATAGGAAATCGTTAAAATCAAACTGATTCTTGGCAATTTTCTTCTGAAGTTTGCGAGCCTCTTCGGTATCGTACTGCTCCTGTGCACGCTCAACCAGCGAAACCACATCGCCCATTCCCAGAATTCTATCAGCCATTCTATCGGGATGGAAAACATCCAATGCATCCATCTTCTCCCCCATACTGGCAAACTTAATGGGTTTCTCAACCACCGCACGAATTGACAGGGCGGCACCACCACGAGTATCACCATCGAGTTTGGTAAGAACTACACCATCAAAATTTAGCCTCTGGTTAAACTCTTTGGCTGTATTCACAGCGTCCTGACCAGTCATTGAGTCAACAACAAAAAGTATCTCATTTGGGTCAACCGCCTTCTTAATGGCTGCAACCTCCTTCATCATCTCCTCATCAACGGCTAATCGGCCCGCGGTATCAATAATTACAACATCGTTACCATTCTTTTTTGCTTGCTTAACGGCATCCTTAGCAATGGAAACGGGCTCCTTACTTCCCTCAACGGTATAAACAGGAACGTTTATCTGTTCACCCAGCACTTTTAGCTGGTCAATTGCAGCAGGACGATACACATCGCCAGCAACCAACATAGGATTTTTGCTCTTTTTAGCCTTCAGGTAATTTGCTAACTTGCCTGAAAACGTTGTTTTACCAGAACCCTGAAGACCAGCAATTAGAATAACCGAGGGGCTTCCTCCTAAATCTATACCTTCAGCCTTACCCCCCATAAGTTGAGCAAGCTCATCGCGAACAACTTTTACGATTAGTTGACCGGGTTTTAACGAGTTAAGCACATCCATACCAATGGCCTTACGCTTAACATCATCAGTGAAGGTTTTTGCAATCTTGTAGTTAACATCGGCATCGAGCAGGGCTTTTCGTACTTCCTTTAACGTTTCGGCAACGTTAATCTCGCTAATCATCCCCTCGCCCTTAATCAGCTTAAATGAGCGCTCCAGTCTTTCGGTTAAATTGTTAAACATGGTGATTACTTATTTGAATGTTCACACGATTTTTATCTATTTAAACGTGGCAAAGATAATGAAAAACGGTGAAAATCACAGCTAGAAAAAAGGATGTGCTGAGAGTAATTATATCAATGTCGTTTAGTTAAGGAAACATGCTTCGACTCCGCTCAGCATGACAACCGTCACCCTGAGCCCCGATGGCTATCCATAGCCGTCAGGCTAACGAGGTTTTTATTATGTATTTCAGGGTCTTAACACTATTTTTTTGATGGCAGAGCAATCTGAAAAGCAAAAAAGTCAAGGTAGAATGGATTAGAGAACGCAAGCAACTTGCTATGAGCGAGGTGCGGTGGGACGGTGATCCCGATAG
>JAWLEY010000021.1:0-23071 GCA_041685855.1 Perlabentimonas sp.
TCCATAAGTTTGATTTGTATAACGGTCAAACCCGAGCGGGGTAATATAAGCTCCATCGCCCCTACGGCTAACCTCGTTGCGAATAATATCAGCATCTGAAAGTACTATCATACGCGTGGGAATGCTGCTCTCACGGAACTGAAATGGGTTGCCATTGTTTAGGTTGGATAATGGACGATTACTAAACACCGAGGGGAATACCCCCTCAAGGAGAACGCCAACCGGGAGATTTGACTGGTTAAACTCTCTTTCTAGCGGACTCTGCTCAATTTGTCTTAAGTTAATAAAAAGAGGAACATTAAGAGTGCGGCTATACGATGAGGATTTTAGTAGAATATGTTTATGAATATCAGGATTTTGACCAACCGTATCAATAGGGCTAATGAATTTTGTGGATATTAAATTAATGTTACGAGTGATAGGGTGACTATCGGGAGCATTTAAAAGTGGGTAGAAAGTCCATGGGGCTGGCTCGAAACGAGCATCTTGCCCTTGCAGGGATACATTTACAGGAATAACAGCACACTGCATATCCTGTATTAAGGTTGGGTTCACTCTTGCTCCGTACCTAAAGAGCATGTCGTCAAGATTATGATTGTTGGGAAAGGCCAAAGTTGTTGCACCTTTCGATAAGCTATCGACGCTCACCTTAACACCATCAACAATCCAAAGCACCTTGCCGCCACCCATTACATACTGGTCGAGCACCAACTTATCGGATTCAGGCACGCTCTCACTAGGGCCTGCCATAACAACAACAGAGTAGGGGTCGAGGCCTCCTACCTCGCCGCCAAGCATTACTCTGTGAACTTCAAACTGCTCCACAAGCTCCTGAGCAATATCGCCCGTTTCCATCTCATCTAGCTGACCATGACCATGGATAAAAGCTAATTTTGGCAAGCTATCGGGCTGAAGGTTAAGAATTGTACTAATTAAAGAATACTCAAAGCCTTGAATTGAAATGTTAATATTCTCTTCGCCGCTAAGAGCCGGATTATTCTTTAGTAAATTAACAACAGCCTCCTTGCCCTTATAGCTAACAATTGCGCCAGGGAAAATAACACGCTGAGATGTTCCACCACTGGGGTCGCGCTCCTGCACATTAGTTGGCTCTAACCCTTTGTCGTTTAAATCGCGCATAAATGCATCACGCTCAACCTTATCGGATGATTTTGCGGGGTCAATAAACTCATAATCAAACATGTTGCCCCCATACACATTAAACTCATCCATTGTCTCCTTAAGCTCTCGCTGCATACGTTTAAACCCGATGGGTAAATCGCCGTCAAGATATATTCTTACGTGAACCACATCCTCCAGATTCTCAAGAACCTGCTTGGTTGAAGAATCGAGCGTATAGCGCTTTTCAGAAGTTAAATCAAATCTTAAATAAACAAAACTTGAGATGTAGCACAACAAGACAACTGCTACAATGCCAATTATTAACTCAAAAATATTTCGTTTTCTTGCAGATAATGCACCCATAATGAATTATTTGTATTTCAAACAATTAAACCAACAACCATCACCATTTCCGGCTTTGAATAACCGTACGAGTTGCCAGAATGAACAGTGACGCCAATGCTATGAAATAAATAATATCGCGAGTATCAATTACACCACGGCTCATTGACCTGTAATGCTCATTTATACCCATTGACACAAGAATGTGTTGAACCCCTTTAAACAGATGGATTGATGCGACCGACTCAATACCAATAAACAGGAAGAAGCATAGCAACATTCCAAGAATGAATGATACTATGTGATTTTGTGTTAAACTGGAAGCAAAAACGCTAACGGCAGCATATCCCGATGCTAAGAAGAATAAGCCAATGTATGAGCCCCATGTGCCTCCCGTATCAATATTACCAACAGGACTTCCCAGTAGGTATATTGATAGGAAAAAGATTAACGATGGCAGAAGGATAAAAATTACAAGCGTAACAACTGCCAGATATTTTCCGAGAATTAAGTGAATATCGGGAATTGGGCGGGTTAATAGAAGTTCTATAGTACCCGTTCTTTTTTCCTCAGAGAAGGTTCTCATGGAAATAGCCGGCACCAAAAACAGGAACACCCAGGGAGCAATAATAAAAAGCGTGTCGAGTGAAGAGTAGCCACTTTCGAGAACGTTCAGTTCACCAGGGAAAACCCAAATGAACAACGCATTGATTACCAAAAACACGATGGCTGCAATTAGCCCAGTTAACGATGAAAAGAAACTGTTTAACTCTTTAATGTAAATTGCATACATAACAATAAAGTTTGTGACAAAAATAGGAGATTTTAGCGTACAAATAGCATTAAATTTCTGTTAAAGGACTTTAAATTTAGAAGTTTGCTGGTATTTACGAGGAAAGAGCCATGACCTTAGTGCTCCTTTAAGATTATAATAGAGAATTTAACTACTAATTCTTTTCCTAAACTGCGATAATGAGATTTTTTCATTAGACTGAAACACTCTAAACAGTGAGTTTACCGACCCAAAACCAGAGAGTTCTGCAATTTGCTCATTGGTTAAGTTCTTATTTTGTCTTACTAATTGCTTAGCATATTCTATTCTATAATGGTTTACATGGGAACAGAAATTTGCACCATATTCCCTATTAATAAATTTTGATACGTATGTTCTGTTAGTACCAAGCATTGAGCAAATATCCCATATTTTAAGGTCAGGATTTTTAAATACTTTCTCCTTTTCAAATAAGAACTCAAGCTTAGTTTTGAGTTGCAATGGGGATCTCCCCTCCTCTGTAATATCGAATGTGCTATCAATTTCCGAAAAAGCAGCTGTTTGATTGAAACCTAAAAGTCCAATAGCAAAAAGCATTAAAGTAAATACAATGGAAGGAAAAATTAGTAGCCACTCATTTTGTAAAAAAACATTCCGACCAATGCTAGCCAGAATGGCACTTGAAACTGTTGTGAACGCAAAGCAAAAGTTAAAAAACTGAACCCAGGTTAGCTTCCTCTCCTCCATATTTGAGTAATAATGCAGCAGCTTCTGGTTATTTTTACGTATCAAATTAAAACTTAATAATAAATAGAGGATGGTTTGCGCAAGAAACAATATTCGCCCAGCAACAAAAACAACATACATATACACTTGCATCCCTTGAGGTTTAGCACCATTAGAAAGCACATCAACAACGAAACGCTTTCCGCCCTCCTTGCCCAAAATAATGTAGCCAATAACTGTTAAAACAAATATTAAAAGGGGTGCAACAAAAAATTTAGAATGCTTTCTAAAAGAAAAAGTTCTGTCAACAGTTAGCAACCTAACATATATATGATACATTGGATAAACGAGCAAATATGCCAGGGTGTAAACACTATCAATATAATAATATGAGGTGAATCTTTCTGTGAAGTAAAGAAAGTGCGATAGATATACAAAAAAAGCAGCAACCATAAACCATCCGAGAAACACCTTTGGCAGATGTTTTTGCTTGCTGTGAATAATTAATGCAATGGCCCAAAATGCGGTGACATAAATGGGGTTTAGCAGAAGAATCTCTTTAAACACGTATATTTAACTTAAAACAATTAGAAGTTAATTTGATTTATCCTTTTTCACAACTCGCCTAAAAGCGTTTGCCCACTGAACGAATGCTGGCTCAAGCCGAGTTTGAACCCACAACTTACCCTTACCCGAGAATTTGCAGACAAACCCCTCGCCAGAAAAGAAAAAACTTCTTAATCCGCCTAAGGTTTGAACTTCATAATCTAAGCCCTGAGTAAAGCCAACAATGTAACCTGTATCAACAACATAATTCCCATCCACCTCTATTTCGAGTAGTGCCCCATAAGTGTTAAACCACAAATCGCCGTTACCAGAACATTTTATAAGGAACAATTTTTCGCCAGAGAAGAATCCTTTAGTAAAACCTTGAAACTTTGCATCAACATCAATGGTTGTTGCGCTGGCAAGGTAGGCTGAATTCTGCAAAAAGACAGTCTCGTTGTTAAGGTTTAAATGAGCAATATCGCCGGGCAGTGCAGGGGCAATGCCAATTTCCCCCTCCAAATCTGGTGCAGAAAACTCTGAGATGAATAAACTTTCGCCAGAAAGCATCCTCTTGAAACCACCCCCAATTTTTGTTTTCAATTTTAAGTTGGGGCTCATATACACCATACCTCCTGCCTCAACTTTTAGCGTTTCACCCTGAGGAATTTTAACAGATAGTAAGCTGTAATCGGGAGAACCCTCTATGGTGAATGGAAATGTAACTTTATCCATAATTACTGTTTTATTGGTTTTAGAAATGGAGTAAGCAATGAGCCAAAACGTTTATCGGCGTGGGTCTGACAATAAACAATGCCCTCTCCCTTAAACCTGCAAACAAGCCCTTCTCCACTAAAAATGCTTGAAGAGATGCTTTTTGAAACCCTTTTAATACTAAAATCAAGAGTGCTTTCATAGGCAGCAATATTTCCAGTATCAACTACATATTCATCGTGAATTTTCACTGGATATATGGCACCAAAAGTACCTATAATCACTTTCCCTTTACCTGCAAGCTCCAGCCATATCATTCGCTCACCAGAGAAGAGATTCTTTGCAAAATCAAAGCGAATATCCATGGAGACGCTTGGTTCTTTAGCCACAAATGCACCTGCTTGCACAAGCAAGTTTTTTGTACCATCTAACTCAATGCATTCCATGTCGCCAGTTAGAGTGGTAGCCAGAAATAGTTCTCCACCAACAGGTGAGGAGAAATGGTTGAGAAAGAAACTTTCTCCTGCTAGCATTCTTTTCATGCCGCTCAAAAAACCTTTCTTGCCACCTTCCCTTTCGTGATTTGTTGTAGTTACAGTAATATCGGGCGACATGGCTATCATGGCACCAGCCTCCGCCGTAACCTTCTCATTGGGATTAAGCAAAAGCTTAGCTACTGTATTTGCAGGTTTCTTTAATATATCAACTTTCATAATTTCCTCCTTATCTAAATTTGCTATTGAGCCAGGCAGCGAGCCCCCTGAAACTTCTTGTTTGGATGTAAACGGTTCCTTCGCCTTTTACTCTTGTAATAAACCCTTCTTTTGAAGTTATACTAGAGATTATTCCCCCGGGCATTCCAACATTAATACTGAGCTTTCCTTTATGGGCAAGTAAATGTCCGCTGTCTATAACCAGTTCGCCATCAACCTTCTTCTCCAGCACTCTACCATATCCACCAAACCAAACAATACCGTTACCAGTAACTTTCAGCCTTATTAGTCCTTCACCGGCAAACATGGAGCCAAGACCAGCGTAGGCAACTTTAAACTTAACCTTTTCGGTAGCAGCAATATATGCTCCTTTCTTTAAGTGAATAACCTCATCATCGTTGAGGTTGTACTCAATTATTTCGCCCGGTTGTGATTGGGAAAATGTAACTCTTTGCTCATCGGAGGTATTGTTGGTAAATTTTGTGATAAAAAAGGACTCTCCCCCCAAAAACTTTTTTATGAGCGCAGAGAAAAAGCCTCCGTTTGTTTGCGACTTGACCACAACATTTGCGGACATGGCCTGCATTGCTCCTCGCTCACAAAACACTGATTCTCTTGGCGATAAATCAACATGTACATGACTAAAGGATGGCGCTCCATTTATGGTTGTTTGCATTGTATTATATTTATTTTTACTCCTTAAAATTATACTTTTTTTAGAAGGCAATGACTGTAAAATTGCAAAATATTATAAATGTAAACGATTTTTCACTCAAAACAAGCTTTTAAACAATCTGATAATTGCCCCTAGCAAAACAGTAACAGGATAAATTATTACTGGCGCAACAAATATCATGGCATTATCGCCAAATTCCTCGTAGCTCATTCTGGTAATTAAACCCGCAAAGAAAACAGCAAAGAACATCAACAATAAAAACACTCCCAGGGATTTGAGTGTGTAAACCCAAATATCTGAAACCGAAATACCAACCCCTGCGTTTACCAAACAGTAAAGTATAACTATAAGTACTGTAGAATTCCATCCTGCAATGGGTTTTCCTGTTACTCGAAAAATCAAAAGTAAAAGTAGCATAAAGGCAACAGTAAAAAGCCCCTGATACAATGGATTAAAAAGTAATTCTCTCATTGCTATTCTATTTCAACTTGCTTTAATGCTATAAATTTGCATTATAAATTCAATAGAAAAAATACATTCTTTTAATGCATAAACAGAGGTTCTCGGAAAGAATCCATTGTACTTTAGATGTTGTACAAAGAAATGGGAATAAACTCTTGTTGAGTAAAGACATCAATTTCACACTACTTAATTACTCCACCTCTTTTCTTAAAATTGCTTTCTCAACATTATCAGGAAGGTAAAGAATGTTTATTTTATCGCCATTATTAATGTTTTTAAAATAATCCCTTTTAACCTTAATTGTAGTTAAAACAAGTTCCCCCATTTCTGATGGTTTACCAAGGTTCATGCTAAGATTACCATCCTCATCACGCTCAATGGTTTTCTTTTTGGAGGCAGTATCGGCATTATGATTTTTGGTAAAGTAGCGTACCTCTATCTCATAGTTACTTTGATATCTTCTCCTGCCGGACAGCCTCCTCCTGCTCTTATACTCTGATTTAGTATTTATAACAGTAGCGGTTGTTTGAACACCATTGGTTTTAAAATGATTTAGTTTATCCAGATTCCTGTTGTGAAAATACAAAAAAATACCTGCCACAACAACTACCAATACTAATAATTGAATCAAAATTTTAAAGCTCATTTTAGTTTTTAGTTAATTGGTTAATAGTACTGCAAAACTATACTGTAATGCAGGATTTAACTTGCACTTTTGTTTCAATTATTAGTAAATATGTTTCAATGTAGTTTAGTTAAGGGTGTTTTTATGGTAGATTTTGTAGAAGTACCCTTCGACTCCGATAGCCATCGGGGCTCAGGGTGACGGTTGTCAAGCTGAGCGGAGTCGAAGCATGTTTCATTAACTAAACGACATTGAAATATGTTTTTTTAACTATATTATATATGGCTTACTTCTCACCCTCCCTCTTTAAGAAATTTGGAGTAAAAAGAACCGAAAAGTAGGAGAAATGGGAGAATCCTGCCTCTGTTCCATTAAGCTTTATTTGCTCCATAGTTTCCGAGGGTAGCATTACCATATAGGCTGCCTCCAATGCAAACATACTATTAACCTTATACTTGGCTACCATGTCAATTTCAGTTCCCAAACCTTTATCCACCTCAACCCACGGATTAAAAGGATTAGCACGAGGCAGGTAACCTTTATTTAGCATCAGGTAATGCATTGTTCCCTGCAAATTTAGTTTAGGTGTGATAGCTACATCAGCTCTAAGGAATATGTCCTGAATACCTGCCCACTGAACCTCCCTAAGGTCTGCAGAGGTAAAATAATCGATAAAACCTAAGTATATATGCCCCGCACTAAGGAGCCTGTTGTAGGCTGTAAATTTATCGGATTGCACTGACCAGTCGTTACCCGAATGGGTATCAATATTTAATGATAGTTTAAGATTATCTATTGGTTTAGCCCATAGGGATGCATTATAACTGTATGCGCTAACACTGATTTTTTCCTGACCAAGAAAGTTCCCGAAATCCATCCAATGGTTACCAAACTGATAGTATGCTCCAACTCGCCCACCAAACTGATTATTGTAGGATAAAATTAAATTACCACCAATAGTGTTTCTACCATACATCACATGAGGGTTAACTGGGTTTTGAGATACATCAAAAAAGTTCAATCCATTTATTGTAATATTATCCGAGAGAACCTTCTCCCCCCATAAAAAGAACATGTACTTAAAAGTTGGATAGTAGTCAAGGAATCGGGTGTCGTTGGCATTGTTAATCATACCACCAAAGTGCAAAACACCCTCATCTTCATTACTATACTCCAGTTTTACAGCATCGTATGTCATGCCAGTAATTGAGAAATTTTTTGCAGCCATAATACGCTGGTCATCGTAGCGAAGTTCCTGCCTACCTAACTTAACCGTTAACTCCTCATTGGGTTTGTAAGCTCCCCAAGCCTCATAAATATGCAAACTGTTATTTGGCATGCTAGTCCAATTTTGCCCCCACACCCTAGCATCCTGAGCAGAAAATTTAAATTCAAAATCGCTTTCGTTATATTTTAAAATTAATCGTGAGCGTTGGTTAAGAATTGCAACAGGATAGTTTAAATCCGATGAAAGTTCTCTGTATCCATCGCGATATTCTCCGCGGGTTCGGAATTGACCATCTAGTGTTAGCTGACCAAAAATATTTCCTGATATTGTTGATATTAAAAAAATTATGAGAATGATTCTTTTCATGGTTTAGTTTTTTTGTTACTAGTGAATATCAAATGTACAAAATCTTACAGAAAAAGTCCGTTGATAATCAAAAGTACCAACGGACTTATAACCTTTGCTTATGTCAATTATCTATTCTATAAGTGGTGATATTATCTCCTCGCTTTCAGCAGAGGCATTTTTCATTACTTCAGGTACAACGCCCTTCATCATGCTTCCCATTAGTCCTGTATTCATCCATGAAATATATGTTTTGCCATTGGATTTCTCGTAAATGGCAATTCTACATGGCATCATAGACAATACAATGCGCTCACGGTCGCGACTTAAAATCTCGTAAGCATGTTCAGGGTGACAAAGTTCAAAAACCTTTGCCTTTAAAACATCCTTGTCGAATTTATCCATTGTTTTCTGCATGTCGTGAACAGTTGGTATACTCCAACCATTTTCTATTGCCGATTGCTCAAACATCTCAACTGATTTCTCAAAGGAATACTTACTCTCGCTCTCCTTTAGCATAATGGATTGAGCGGACAAAAACGTAACAACAAAACCTATAACAATACCTCCAATAACCCCTGATGTTGCAATTAATAGTGATTTTTTCATGATTCAATTAGTTTAAGTTGATACTACTAAATCTATATTTACATATCTATATGTCTGATTTTGTATGACAACATTTTCAACATAATTTTGTTTAATCGTAAAAACAATGTGGCTCTATTACTGTTATACAAGGTAGAAAATTAAGATATTATGATTCAAGAAGCACTAGCATTGGTAACTGTAAGCATAGCAATACTATACACTTTAAGAAGCTTATACAAAGTAGTTTTCATTAAAAAGAGAACACAGTCGGCATGTGGAGCATGTCACTCAAGGGGATGCGAATTTTCTTCATCTTATAAAAAGCAACTGAATTTTTAAAGCATGAAAAGAGTTAAACACATACTTAACATCCTATTAAGCGGCTACCTATTAGTTGTCATGGGAGGTTTAACTGTGTTTACTCACACATGCAGCTGCAACAACAAAACTTCAACCTCTCTTTATGTTGAGAACAGTTGTTGTAGCGGTGAGCACGAAACCAGCACATGCGAAGCCCCAGGAGGAACATGCGAAGCGAATTCCTGTAATAAATGTACCTGCAAGACTAAGGTTGAAGTATATACAACCGACCACACCATAACCAGCGAAATAAAGACAAACATATTAGCAAGACAGACTCTACGCACTATTATCAACTCAACTATCAAATTTGAGTTACCTAAAAATATAGTGACCTCTTCTTTTCAAGAATTTAAAGAAAAGGTTCCGCCCAAAGCCGGTAGGTACCTACATATTTTATTCCAAAACCTTAAAATTCCTTTCCCAAATTCATAGTTGTTTTTCAGGGGTATTATAATATACATGTAACTGATTTCTATATTGTTAAGCAACCCCACAACTCTTAATTCTATTCTAACACAAAAAGACAGTAACTATGAAAACAATACTTTTTTTAACTGTGCTTTCTCTTTGGGTTATTCAAGGAACACCACAAAGCACAAGTCAACAACCCACCGAAACTGCAACTTTTAAAGTATATGGCCAGTGCGGAATGTGTAAAACGCGAATTGAAAAAGCTGCTAAAATTGACGGAGTACATTCAGCAACATGGAACCAATCTGACCAAATGCTTAAAGTGGAGTACTCTCCTTCAGAAGTATCAACTAAAACTCTACATAAAAAAGTAGCTAAAGTAGGGCATGATACCGAAAAAGTTAAGGCTAGCGACGAAGTTTACAACAAACTACCCGCATGTTGCAAGTACGAAAGGGAAAAACTAAAAGAAAAAAAGAACAATTGTAATTAAGTTAATTCGCTGGCTTTTAAGTTAGCGTGAAGAAGAAGACAAGCAGCTGGCTTTAAAAGTTTCTAAACAATTAGAATCGCTTTTATTGCCAGCTGCACTTCTGTCACTTTCGTAGTACCAAAATATTATTGAAAGATTCTATTGTAAGAGTTCACATACAAACCTTAAGGTATGCTTAATAATATCATAAAGTTTTTTCTTAAAAACAGGTTGGTTACCATGCTACTGCTCATAACCTTTGTGGGCTGGGGCATTGTAACTGCACCCTTTAACTGGGATATTGATTTCCTGCCCCGCGACCCCGTGCCTGTTGATGCCATACCAGATATTGGAGAAAACCAGCAGATTGTATTTACAGAATGGATGGGGCGTAGCCCGCAGGATGTGGAGGACCAGATAACCTACCCTCTCACCACATCATTACTCGGATTGCCTGGCGTAAAAAGCATTCGAAGCACATCAATGTTCGGTTTCTCTAGCATTTACATTATTTTCGAAGAGGATATAGAGTTCTACTGGTCACGCTCAAGAATTTTGGAGAAGCTTAACTCGCTGCCTTCTTCATTGCTGCCGGACGATGTTCAGCCTGCATTGGGACCCGATGCCACTGCCTTAGGGCAAGTTTACTGGTACACCATTGAGGGGCGCGACAGTGATGGAAATCCAACCGGAGGTTGGGACCTCCACGAGATTCGCTCTGTACAGGATTACTACGTGAAGTATGGACTTAACGCTGCGGAGGGCGTTTCGGAAGTTGCTTCCATTGGTGGATTTGTACAGGAATATCAAATTGATGTAAACCCAGATGCACTCAGAGCATACAACATACCGCTTCACAAGGTGATGATGGCTGTGCAGAAATCGAACAAGGATGTTGGCGCCAAAACAATAGAGATTAATCAGGCGGAGTACCTTGTGCGCGGATTAGGTTATGTGAAAAGTATAGAGGACATTGAAAAGGCAGTTGTGTCGGTTGAGGATAATGTCCCAATTCTTGTTAAGGATATTGGCGTTGTTACACTTGGTCCAGCCACCCGCAGAGGCGCGCTCGATAAGGATGGAGCAGAGGTTGTTGGTGGTGTTGTAGTTGCAAGGTACGGCTCTAACCCGCTTCAGGTTATAAATAATGTAAAGGATAAAATAAAGGAAATATCTCCCGGATTACCGAAAAAAACACTGGCAAACGGGGTGGAAAGTCAGCTGACAATTGTTCCCTTTTACGACCGTACAGAACTGATTTACGAAACGTTAGGCACCCTAGAAAGCGCATTATCTCTTCAAATACTAATTACCATTCTGGTAATTATTGTAATGATATACAATCTGCGTGCCTCCCTGCTTATTTCAAGTTTACTTCCCATTGCGGTTCTAATGGTTTTTATTACAATGCGGTATGGAGGTGTTGAAGCCAATATTGTAGCACTTTCAGGAATTGCCATTGCCATTGGAACTATGGTTGATTTGGGGATAATCCTATCGGAGAATATCATCAAGCATCTGGATGAGTCGCCACCTAACCAAAAACTGGTAAAAACCATACGTAAAGCCTCATCGGAGGTATCCGGGGCAATTCTTACGGCTGTTTCAACAACAATCGTAAGTTTTATTCCTGTTTTTACCATGCAAGCAGCAGAAGGCAAGCTTTTTGGTCCGCTGGCGTTTACAAAAACCTTCGCTTTGGTTGCAGCGTTAATTGTAGCCCTTTTCATATTACCAACTCTGGCTTACTTCTTTTTTGGAACTAAGGTGAAAACTAAGAAAACATCCAAATTGGTTAATTTTGGTTTGATAATTATTGGTGTAGCCTCGCTAATTTTTGGTTACTACTGGGGAGGCGTAATGCTAACCCTGTTTGGAATTGCAGGTTTAATAAAGTTCTATTTTAAAAATTTTGATAAAGCCAATGCAAATTGGTATGGTCGAATCCTGCAAAACATCGATTTAATTATAGCCGTCCTTGGTGTAATATGGCTACTTGCAACATATTGGCTACCGCTGGGAGCAGGCAAAAGTTTTTTTCTTAACATATTGTTTGTCACAATTCTCGTTGGAATTATTCTTGGAGCTTTTTCTCTTCTGGAACATTACTATAAACCCATACTAAAATGGTGCCTTGATAATAAAAAGAAGTTTTTACTTATTCCCTCCTTCCTAATTCTTTTTGGCATTACTATATGGATAGGATTTAGCTCCGTTTTTGGATTTGCTGCCAAGGGATTCGATACATTAGGTTGGAACATTAGAACCACAAAAGTATGGTCAACGTTGGCACACGGTCTGCCTGGAATTGGAAAGGAATTTATGCCATCACTTGATGAGGGCAGCTTCCTGCTAATGCCAACATCCATGCCTCACTCGGGGGTTGACTACAACCTTAAAGTGGCTGGACAACTCGACATGCTGGTAACCAGCATCCCCGAAGTTGAACTCACTGTAGGTAAACTGGGCAGAGTAGAATCGGCGCTTGACCCCGCACCCATATCCATGTTTGAGAATGTAATAAATTACAAGTCAGAGTACATTCTCGATGAGAATGGGCGTAGAATGCGGTTTGAAGTAGATGGCAAGGATAGGTTTATTCTTACATCTGGCGATACGCTATCCAACGAGGATGCCATTAACAGAGGGGTTAATAAAAATGAACTTATACCAGCTAGATTTGGAAATTATTTCCGAAACTGGCGCACTCAAATAAAATCGCCCGATGATATTTGGAACGAAATAGTTAAAGTTACCAGAATTCCAGGGGTAACATCGGCTCCTAAACTCCAACCCATTGAAACCCGGCTGGTTATGCTACAAACAGGTATGAGAGCGCCAATGGGCATTAAGGTGTATGGCCCCGATTTACCTACCATTGAAGATTTTGGTATGCAGCTGGAGGAGATTTTAAAGCAAGTACCATCAGTAAAAAATGAAGCAGTTTTTGCCGATAGAATTGTGGGCAAACCCTACATTCACTTAAATATTAATCGTGATAAAATAGCCAGATACGGTTTAAATATTGAGGACGTTCAGCAAACCATAGAGACCGCTATTGGAGGAATGAGAATCACTTCAACCGTTGAGGGGCGCGAACGTTTTCCTGTAAGGGTTAGATACCCTCGGGAACTTCGCGATAATCCCGAAGCGCTAGAAAACATAATTGTACCGACCCCTGTTGGAACACAAATACCACTAAAACATTTGGTTGACATTGAGTATGTCCGTGGACCTCAGGCTATAAAAAGTGAGGAGACTTTCCTTGTGGGCTACGTGCTCTTCGATAAAAACGAAGACTTTGCTGAGGTTGATGTGGTAAACGATGCACAACGAGCCATTGAGGAAAGGATTAGCACTGGGGATTTGTCTGTCCCCGCTGGAATAAGCTATAAGTTCTCGGGAAACTACGAAAATCAGGTTCGCGCCGAGAAACGACTATCCATAATCGTTCCGCTGGTTCTGCTGATAGTCTTCCTTATTCTCTACTTCCAATTCAGGTCCGTAACAACATCGCTAATGATATTTTCAGGAATTGCCATGGCGTTCAGCGGAGGATTTATAATGCTTTGGTTTTACGGACAAGGCTGGTTTGCGGATTTTTCTGTTTTCGGAACAAATCTACGTGACTTATTCCAAATGGGCACAGTTAACCTGAGCGTTGCGGTTTGGGTAGGCTTTATTGCGCTGTTTGGGTTAGCAACCGACGATGGCGTAATTATGGGAACATACCTTGACCAAAGCTTTAAACGAAACAAAACCGATAACCTGCAGGGTATTCGAGCTGCCGTGGCGGAGGCAGGGCAAAGGCGGATTAAACCCGCCATTATGACATCTGCAACAACAATTATTGCGCTTCTGCCCATATTAACATCAACCGGGCGTGGCGCCGATATTATGATACCTATGGCTATTCCTGCTTTCGGTGGTATGCTGGTAGCTGCAATTACATATTTTGTTGTTCCTACATTGTACAGTATGCGAGAGGAACGAAAACTTAAAAAGTGAGAGTAATGAAATTACGAACAATCATAATAATTCTATTATTCGCAATAAGCAATACTGGGCAATCACAAAACCTTGACGATTACTTTATGGTTGCGGCCGAGAATAACCCTGGCCTGCAAGCTAAGTACAAAGATTTTGAAGCAGCCCTGGAGAAAATTCCGCAGGTTAGCTCGCTTACCGACCCTTCACTATCGTTTGGGTATTTTATATCGCCTGTTGAAACGAGGGTTGGACCGCAAAGGGCACGATTCTCCCTAACCCAAATGTTCCCCTGGTTTGGTACCCTTAAGGCTCAGGGCGATGCTGCAACATTAATGGCCGAAGCCAAGTATCAAACATTTATAGATACACGCAATAAATTACGATATCGGGTAGCAGGAGCATACTATGCGTTATATGAACTGGAAAAGTTGAAGCAGATTGAGGGAGAAAATATCGAAATACTTCAATCATACATGGCCATTGCCAATAGAAAGTTTAAGAATGGTATAGGCTCAATGACTGACCTACTCAGAGTTGAGATGATGCTAAACGATGCTAAAACGAACCTAAGCATACTGAAGGAACGGGAGAAGCCACTCTCAGTAACATTTAACAAGCTACTCAATCGTGAAATTGGTGAAGAGATTATTATTACCGATTCGCTTACAGCTGATTTGCCTGAGAGTTTTCAAAAGGAAACAGTCTTCAACAATAATCCTATTTTAAAGGAATTAGACCTAATGGTTGAGGCAAGTAAAGTGAGCGAGAATGCTGCTAAAAAGCAAGGATTACCAAAAATTGGAGCAGGACTTGACTATGTTATAGTTGGCGAACGAACTGACATGTCGTTAACAGATAATGGAAAGGATGTAATTATGCCAATGGTAACGGTTAGCATCCCCATTTTTAGAGGAAAATACAAGTCTAATGTAAAGGAAGCGCAAATCCAACAGGAAAGTTACTCGCTTAAAAGGCAGGATGTTGCCAATACACTTGAGGCAGACTATGAGATGGCCACCTTTGAAGTGAAGCAGCAACTCGAATTCCTATCCCTTTATGAGCAGCAGGTTCAAGCGAGTGAAAAATCGTTGACACTGCAATTTACCGCTTATGGAAATTCTGGAAAGGATTTCGAGGAACTACTTAGGATGCAGCAGCAACTGCTAAAATACAGAAAGCTAAAAGCTACTGCTTTAAAAAAATACCATGTGAGCCTTGCAAAAATCGATTATATAACTGCAAAAAACCATTACGATGAAAGCAAATAAAAAAACCATTATCATAGCAATATCAACATTAGCGGTAGGAATTCTCCTTGGATGGTTATTCTTTGGAAGTTCGTCAACTAAAGATGAACACGATGAACACAGCCAAACCGAAATGGAAGGAGAAACAACATGGACATGCTCAATGCACCCACAAATTCGGCAGAATGAGCCCGGCGACTGCCCTATATGCGGCATGGATTTAATACCCCTTGAAGATGAAGAGGATGATGGGCTTGACCCTACGGCAATTAGAATGTCGGAAACAGCCATGCAGCTTGCAAGCGTTAGCACTGCCTTTGTTGAAGAGAAAGAGCCTGTAAAAACCATTCGGTTAAATGGTAAGGTACAAGCCGATGAGCGACTTATCCTTTCACAATCGTCGCACATCCCTGGTAGGGTTGAAAAGCTTAGCGTAAACTTTACAGGGCAATATGTTTCAAAGGGCCAAACCATTGCACACATCTATTCCCCCGAACTAACAACTGCACAGGATGAATTACTTGAAGCATACAAAACGAAGGACACAAATCCACAGTTCCTTAACGCAGCTAAAGCAAAACTAAAGAACTGGAAACTATCTGACAATCAAATTGAACAGATAATTAAATCGGGAGAGCCACAGGAAACTTTCCCAATTGAAGCCGAAGTCTCTGGCATAATAAATAGCAAAAAGGTTAATCTAGGCGATTATATTAGCAGAGGCGAAACGCTTTACGAAATTACCGACCTGTCAAAAGTTTGGGTGCTGCTTGATATTTACGAATCGGAAATTCCGTGGATAAAAAGGGGAGATAAGGTTGAGTACTCCGTAAAATCTTTGCCCGGTGATACATTTAAGGGTACAATTACCTATATCGACCCCGTTATCAATCCTAAAACCAGAGTGGCTAAAGCCAGAATTGAAGTTAGGAACAGCGGGAACAAGCTGAAGCCCGAAATGTTTGTTTCGGCAACGGTTGATGCCAAACTGCCAAATATATCCAAAGCAATTGTTGTTCCAAAATCCGCAGTAATGTGGACAGGTAAACGCTCGGTGGTTTACGTTAAAAGCGAATCGGAGAATGGGGTAAATTTCTTGTACCGAGAGGTTACACTTGGCCCTGCCTTAGGTGATAGCTACGTTATTGAGGATGGCTTGCAAACTGGAGAAGAAATTGCTGTGAATGGTACATTTAGCATTGATGCTGCAGCGCAGCTGGCTGGTAAACCCAGCATGATGAGTCCCGAAGGTGGTGCAGCTAAAACCGGACACGACCACGGAGCAATGCAATCGCAAGATTCACAGACTGAACACGAAGAAAGCAATCATACTTCTTTTAAGGTTGGTGGTAATTGCGGAATGTGCAAAGATAGAATTGAGAAAGCCGCACTCACAGTTTCGGGTGTTGTTTCCGCAAAATGGGAAGAAGACAGTGAGACCCTGCATCTCAGTTATTCACAAAATGCATCAATTGATGACATTCATAGTGCCATTGCAAAAGTGGGGCACGATACCGAAAAAGCAAAAGCACCTGACGAGGTTTACGCCGAGCTTCCAGAATGCTGCCATTACGATAGATTTGACTACAAACAAACAGAAAAACCAAAAATGGAGCATGCCATGGTAAAGATTGCCGGTAGTTGCGAAATGTGCAAGGATAGGATTGAAAAAGCGGCTCTCTCCGTTGATGGTGTTAAGTCGGCAAACTGGGACATGGATGCACAAACGCTTCATCTCAACTATGACCCTCAAAAAACCAGCACCGATGAAATACAAAAAGCCATTGCCAGGGTTGGGCACGACACTGAAAAATATAAAGCATCTGATAGTATTTATGAGAACCTACCAAGCTGTTGCCATTACGAACGATTGTAATTGGGCTACTACATCGTGTTAACCCGAAATATTCGTAACCAAATAAATTCTGTAATCAATTTTCTGTAAGTCACAAATACAGCACTAATATTAGTAATTTGAAGGAACAAAGAGGATGGATGATTGTTTAATAATTACAAATCAAAAAAAAATATGCTATGGAAGAATTAAAGCTAAAAATACCAAACATGAAATGCATGGGATGTGCAAAAACCATTGAAGACCATCTATATAAAGTAAGTGGAGTGGATGATATTAACACAGATATACCTGACAAAATGGTAACCATAACTTACAATGGCGACAAAACAATTAAAAGCTTAATAATGAATACGCTTGCAGGAATTGGATATCCAGCGGTTGAAGTTTAGCAATAATTCAGTGTCGGGTAAAATATTTCAAATGGGCACTAAGGAATAGCAAAAATTATAATTGTTTTTTGCAGAATTAATTATTGCTAACTTTTTTAAAACGGTAGATACCAATCTGCCAATAATCAACATTAAGATTAGCACCAATTAAAATAAATCTTTTTATGAAAAGGCTTTTGATGTCGTCTCATTTTTCCTATATTTAGGAATAATTATTACTATGCGTTAAACAACAAACATTTAAATAAGGATGGAAAACATTTTAGGAGAAAATATTGATGTTGAAGCCATGACTTCGTGGGTTTATGAATTTATTATGAACTACGGAATCCGGTTAATTGGTGCAATAGCAGCGTTAATTATTGGATTATGGATTGTTAAGAAAATTACCCGTGCCCTATACAAAATAATGGAGAAGCGCGAGGTTGAGCCATCCTTACGGACATTCTTCCGCAGCTTCCTGTCCATTGCACTAAAAATTCTTGTAGTTATTAGCGTACTGGGAATGGTGGGCGTTGAAATGACCTCCTTTATTGCCATTCTGGGTGCTGCTGGCTTAGCTGTGGGGTTGGCCCTATCGGGTACACTACAAAACTTTGCCGGAGGAGTATTAATTCTAATTCTAAAACCCTTCAAAGTTAACGATGTAATTGAAGCCCAGGGCTTCACCGGCACAGTAACAGAAATTCAAATTTTTCACACCATAATAACAGGGTTCGATAATACTGTAAACGTTGTTCCTAATGGAAGTTTGGCAACGGATGCATTAACCAATTACTCAGCCAATGATACGCGACGGGCGCAATGGGTTTTTGGCATTGCTTATGGCGATGATTTTAAGAAAGCACAAAAGGTGCTTCGCGGCATTATAGATGCAGACGAGAGAATACTGAAAGAACCAGAGCCATTCATTTTCCTCTCTCAACTTAACGACAGCTCCGTGGATATAACTGTTAGAGCATGGGCAAAAAATGAAGATTTTTGGCCAGTTTACTTTGGCATGAGCGAGAAGGTTTACGAGGCATTTGCTAAGGAGGGACTTAACATTCCATTCCCACAAATGGATGTGCATTTGCATCAGAAGGAAAAATAGGTTGTGTTAAAAACAGTAGGGATAAGAAAAGACTACATTGAATGGTGGAGCGAAGGCTAAAGAAAAACCTTTAATTTATTTTCTAAATCACTAGAATTAAACGGCTTAGTAATATAATCGTTAGCGCCCAGGCTTAATGCTCGCTGTATGCTTTCCATATCGCTACGAGCAGAAAGAACCACTACGGGGGTTTTAATGCTCAGTTCAGCCTTTGCTTCTAAAAACTTAAAGCCATCCATTACCGGCATCATCAAATCAAGAACAATCAAATCGGGGTTTTCTCCCTGCATCATATCAAGAGCAACGGAGCCATTATCGCCAGTGATAACTGAGTACCCCCACTCAACCAGCAAGGACTCGATTAGAATTTGATTAAAATAAATATCCTCTACCAACAGGATTTTTTTTGCAGCCATAAGTTTACTTATAAAATCAGAGATAGCTGAATTAAAACATCAGCAATAATACACATCATAATTTAATAGAACCAGATTAAGTGCAATTTATTATTAAGCAAAAACTTTACCATAAATACAAATCACTCCTTTAAATCAAACAAACCTTTCCTAACTGCCCACATGGCAAGCGTTACAGCATTCTTTGTGGCAGTCTTGGCAAAAAGGCGAGAACGATGCCCCTCAACCGTTCTTTCGCTAATAAAAAGTTTCTGGGCAATTTCGGAGTTTGAGTAACCTGCACAAATCAAACTAAGAACATCCATTTCTCTTCCCGACAATTTGGGAATATCATCGCCCTTCTCCTTCTCAACAGGTTCAACATCTACCTTGTTTTTATCGGCAAATGTACATATTATACTCGACTCTCCCTTCACGTTAATACCACTCCCATTCACTTTTAGGGCTACCTCCTCGTTGTCTTTCTTAATCATTATTATATCCACACTAAATGAAAGTTTAACCCCTTCGGCACATTGCTCAAGCGCTTTGGTTAGGTCAGGCAGGGAGTTACGATGGACAATATTTGTAATTGGCAAGCCCGAAAGTTCATCAATACTGTACCCTAAAATATCGGAAAGCGGTTTATTTGCGAATTGAATAGTGTTATTGCTATCGAGCACACATGCGCCACTCTCAATATTCTGAAAAAGAGCATTAAATTTCTGCTCATGTAAATTCGCAATTTTCACCCGGCTTTCAATGCGCTTGTTAATTGTGTTTACAAGGTCTAAAAACTCGAATGGTTTGGTAATATAATCATCTGCCCCAAGGTGCATTCCTGCAAGAATATCCTCCTTAGATGATTTGGCTGTAAGAAAAACGAATGGAATTACTGAGGTTGTGTTTATTTGATGCAACATGTTATATACCTCGTAACCGTTAATTCCCGGAAGGTTAATATCGCAAAGTATAATATCGGGGGCATGCTCAATTGCCATTTGCACCCCTTTTGAGCCTGACTCGGCAGAAAGCGCATAAAACCCCTCATCAGAAAGAAATTCACAAGTGGTTTCTCTTAAATCCTTGTCGTCTTCAATTAAAAGAATTTTTTTTCGCTCACTAACCATTTTACAAACTTAAACAAGAGTTTTTAAAGCCAAAACAAAGAAACTATTAAATTATACGCTCATGCAATTTTACAAAGAAAACATTCTGTTAAAAAACAATTACTTCAAACTAGTTAGAGGGATTTTACACTCCACTCTAGTTCCATTATTCACTTCGCTAATGATTTTAAAATCTGCATTTAACAAATCAACACAACGTTTTACAATGCTCATACCCAAACCTGCACCCTTCACATTCTTTACGTTAGAGGCTCTAAAGTAGGGGTCGTAAAGGAATTTTAATTCCTCCTCTGGAATACCAATCCCCTCATCTTCTACTACAACATCCAACTCAGATGTATTAACTGTATTAATTTTAAGGAGAATTCTGGCATTGCTAGACGAATACTTAATGGCATTGCTTAACAGGTTCCCCATTATGTGCAATATCAAATTTTTATCTGCTAATACTTTAGCATCGTCCCCCTGCTCAACTTCCAAATCAACGTTAGGAAGCATAAGGTATGAAATCTGGTCTAATATCTCGTTTTGTAAACTATGCAGGCTCCATTCTTCAGGCGCAAACTGTAATCTTCCGCTTTGGTCTTTCCCTATTAACGACACCTCGTTAAGCAGTGCTGTTAATCGTTTAATGGCATTGGCCATACGCTTTAGACTATGGTTGGCCTTTTCTGTTTTATTATTCTGTATATACTTTTGAAGAAGCTGAATGTTAAGCGATATGTTTGTGAGCGGAGTTCTGAACTCGTGCGATACGGTTGAAATAAACTGAGTTTTCTGACGACTTAGCTCCTGCTCCTGCTGCAGAGCAATATTTATCTCCTCTTTGGCCTTTGCTTTCTCTGTAACGTCGCGTGCATTAATTACAATACCATTAATTGCTGGATTGTGAATTAGATTCGTAAAAGAAAACTCAAACAGCCTGTAGGTTCCATTACTGTGCTTAATCCTAACTTCTTGCAACTTATCGTCTGTAGAATTCGTGTTTATTATTGATTTTGCAATATCTAAATCGTCGGGATGAACAAACCTATAAAGATTAGGTCTGTTTGCCTTACCAATGGCATATCCCAACTCTTTCTCTATAGATGGGCTTAAATACAATGCCCTACCCTCATTATTCACAATAAGAATCACATCGGAAGCGTTCTCGATAAGGCTTCTAAAACGATGCTCACTATTCTTTAACAGCGTTTCAACTCTTTTTCGCTCTGAGATATCAACCACTACACCATCAATAAAGCCCTCTCTCTTATAGTATCTGGCATAATTTACAATCCATACTGTTTTACTTTCATTAGTAATAAGATTATACTCCAAAACGGCAGAACCCTTCCTTTTTAATTGGTTCACAAGTATTTCTCTAGTATCATGAAACTGGTAATGAATTAAAATGGATTTCCCTATTAAATCTTTCTCAGTGCTATACCCCAGAATTTTTGCAAACTGCTTATTGCTGTTTAAGATTATGCCGGTTGTCTCCTCCACCCGATATATACCTACCAAAGCATTGTTAAACATGGTACGGTATCGTTCTTCACTATCGGCAAGCTTCTCCTGAGTAATGTGAATATCTGTAATATCCTGATACACTTCAAGCAGGAACAGTTTTCCACCAAGGGTTACCACTTCGCCATTATAAACTACAAATCGAACGTGCCCCTCCTTTGAAAGCATGCTTAGGTTGGCATTACGAACAAAGCCTTTTGTGGCCAGATTCTTTTGCAATTCATCATATTCTAACGGATTACAAAACAGTTTATCGTTACTTACCTTGCCTTGAACTAACTCCGATTGTGAAAAGTTAAATATCTTTTTAAAACTTTTATTAACCTCAACAACAGCTCCCCCTTCAAAAGTTTTAAGCAGAATGCCATTGGGGTTTAGTTCGAATAAACGATGAAATATTTCCTGTGATTGCCTCACTTCCTCCTCTGCTGCTTTTCTTGTCTTAATCTGTTGCAGTAAAGAGTTGTTGATTCTAACCAAATCGGAGGTTTGCTTCTTAACCTCTTGCGCTAAGTTTCCTTGAATCTCCCAAAGCGCTTTTAAAGCATAGTTCCTCTCTGTTATATCAACCAAAGTAAACAAAACATCGTAACGTTCCTCGTTCTGAATTACGCTATACTGCAAGGCAACATCCTTGTTCTCGTTATTTTTTGTAACGAATGTCTCTTCTAATCCAACGTATGATTTATTTATAAATGATTTAATGTCTTCTACTAAATTATTACTATTGCTAGTAATAAAATTTGCTAAGTTTACACCTATCAGCTCCTGACTTTCATAGCCTAAAAATTCCTGAGCTTGTGGGTTTACACTTACTATCTCAAAAGTGTTGAACCTTACCATTATTAATGGCAACGGATTTTTAGTGAAGAAAAGGTGTTCGGAATCAACTTTAGAGGGGAAATAATTCTGCGATTGAATAGGATTTATGCTAAATATCACTACCTGAGTTTGATTGCTGGTAAAAGGGATAATACTTAGCTTAGCATCCAACCTATCTCCTGAAGCCAAAATCAACCCACTAACAACGGGGTTTAAATCCTCGTTTTGGCAATGAGCCAGTGCTTCTCTTTTAAGGCTGCTGTACTCGGAAATTACCTCCTCCGCTTTTTTTCCGTAAAAATCTTTATTTGTAAAGCCTAATAGTTTGGTTGCCGAATGGTTACAGAACAATAGCGTGTTAGTTTGCAAACAAACACTTGCAGCAGGCCCAGAAATAAACTTTAGTAGCTGTTCTGCCCCATTCAAATTACTGCTTAAACTATTTTCAGACGAACTATTCATTACAAACCTAAAAATCACATTTGATTATTGTAAAAATAGGCAATAATTGAAGAAGGTTTGTAAAAAAA
>JAWLEY010000198.1:0-5165 GCA_041685855.1 Perlabentimonas sp.
CCGGCCGATATTCTTAAACCTTCATTCTTCATAAACCCCTTGTGCCATTTTAAAAAATCCGACACCCTATATCTTATGCACATGTATATCATTCCCAAAAAATTTTTGCAAAAGTACAATATAAATTAAACCATTAAAAGAAAAGAATGCAACGAAAAGCATTAATATTGTATTTACTAATAATTTTAGTTGATTTGCAATTTATAATTTGCATCAATTTATTATAATGGTCTCAATATACCATATAGGCATAGCACAGGCATGGTTTGCAGCACTGCTAGTATATAGGAAGCCTAATAAAGGGGCTGCCGATAAATTACTAATTGTTTGGTTGCTTGTTATTGGACTCGAAATGCTATATTCTTTAATCAACCTAAAATATTTTACATGGTTGCCCGACTTAATAATTATCCCATTTAGCTATGGTCCATTCCTGTATTTTTATACAAAGTTACTAATATCAAGAAGACCAAATTTTCCTAAGAACTTTTACGTGCACTTAATGCCAGTGTTTTTTTTCATTGCTGCTTCATTAATTTTATGGCGACCAATTGATATTGATGCTGTAAATTTTCTGAAAAAAGGAGCAATAACCTGGTTGGCAATTATAAATTTTGGACTGTTTTTTATATCCATGTTATATTACTGGTGGGTAGTTTTTAAACTAATAAAAAAGCATAATAAAACGTTAAACGACCACTTCTCTTATCGTTCTGATTCTGTTAAACTTACTTGGCTCAGGACAACTGCGTTATGGATACTTGGAGGCTTTTTGTGTTCAGCGCTAACCTTCTTCATTTTCTTCTTACAGAATATTTTCCCGTTCAACCCAATAGAGATATTCCATTTAGGATTGTTAGTGTTCACGTTCTCTATTAGCTATTACGGAATTCATCAGCCCGTATTATACCAAAGGGCAAAACAAAAATCAAATAAGCAAAAAGATTCTTCGTCAAATAATGAAACCCATGAGTTAGGCGAGAAACTTAAAAAGGTTATGATATCTGAAAAGCCCTTCCTTAATAGTGAACTAACAATTCAGGATCTTGCTGAACAGCTTAATGAAAGCGCACACTCAATTTCAAACTATTTGAACAAGGATATAAAAGTAAATTTCTTTACCTATGTAAATGGTTTTCGTATTGAGGAGGCAAAATCACGATTAACAAATTCAGAACATAAAAACGACACCCTTCTTGGCATTGCATTTGACTCGGGATTTAACTCAAAGTCATCTTTCAATACTCTTTTCAAAAAAAGTACTGGCATGACTCCCTCAGAATACAGGAAATTGAATCGGCTCTGACGGAGAGAACACTTATGAATAAAAAAATCAGGTTCAAACTTTTTATTTGAACGTTTTTGTTTTTTTTCTTGCCTAACTAGCTTCCCAAACCATTCACAAAACCTAATAAATATAACTATGGCAAGAAAATTTATCTCTCTACTTGTAATCCTTGCATTATCAGCATCACTGTTTGCTCAGGATATTAACGAGGAACCCGAAAAAACGGGTTGGAATTTTGGTGTATTACCAGCGCTGGGTTACGATTCAAACCTCGGACTCCTTTATGGTGCCATTATTAATATGTTCGATTATGGTGACGGCTCTCGTTACCCTGATTACGACCATAATCTTTACCTGCAGCTATCGGCCTACACCAAAGGAAGCATGGATGGGATTCTATTCTTCGATTCCTACTCTCTTATCCCCAATAAGCACTTTATTGGCCGTTTTAGTTATAACAGAAATAGAACGTACCCTTTTCATGGGTTTAACGGAATTGAAACAGTTTATAACCCCGATTTTGAGACATTTGGTTCAGGTAATTTTGTATCTCAAGTGTTTTACAAACTCGACCGCGAACTTGTAAAAGCAGATTTTTTGGTTGAAGATAAAATTGCTGATACTAAATTCAATTGGATTGCAGGACTTGACCTTGGTTGGTACAATATATCCACAGTTGACATTGGCCATTTGAATAACAACAGAGACGGTGATGATGTGCTACCTAATGAGAATTTATTATATGATAATCTTGTTGAGTGGGGGATTGTTGGTTCAGACGAGAAGGATGGAGGTTTTGATAACAGTTTGAAATTTGGACTTGTTTACAATTCGCGCGATAGGCTTACTAACCCAATGAGCGGAATATGGACAGAGCTACTTTTTAGAGCATCTCCAAGTTTTTTGGGTAATCCAAGTAATTTTGGGCGAATCTCACTTATTCATAGGCAGTACTTTACCATTGTAGAGGAGAAGTTATCATTTGCATACAGATTGTGGTATGAAGGAACCCTGGGCGATGTGCCTTTTTATAGTCGTCAGCATCTTACCACAAGCAACTACTTTGAGGGTTTTGGGGGCGCCCAAACGGTACGAGGATTGCTCATGAATCGTGTAGTAGGACAACATACGGCCATAGGCAATTTTGAATTACGATGGAAAGCTTTCCGGTTTAAGGGTATTGGACAAAATTTTTACCTTGGTTTTAATGTCTTTGCGGACGCTGGTTCTGTTCTAAAGGGGTATGATATTGACTATAGCAATGTACCTGCACCTATGCAGAGTCTCCATTTTACGGAAAGCCATAAGGATGTGTTCACCACATTTGGTGCGGGTTTAAAATTGGTGATGAATGAGAACTTTGTTGTATCAGCAGATTACGGTATGGCTATGGACGAAAACTACGGTACAGCCGGTTTGTATGTTCTAGTAGGATACTTATTTTAGGAATAGAACACGAATTATGAAGTTGTAAGACAGTAGGCCAAAGTCTGAAATTGATAAATAATTTACACTTCTATCTTCGGACTTCAAGCATCGAGTTTAAAATTAATCAACAAATAAAACTCTGTGCCTCTGTGTTTCAGCGTTCTCAAAATTTGAAATATGAAAAAATCAATTCTTTTAATAATTCTTGCACTACTAGGTTTTGGTATCTCGGCTCAAAACTGGCAAGACCCAGAAACAATAGCAATTAATAAGCTGCCAGCAAATTCATTGCTTATACCTTTTGATGAGCAACCCGATTTTGGCGAAGCCAATGAGATGTCGCCATTTATTGAAACACTTAACGGGAATTGGAGATTTAAACTCTTAAATAACCCTTTAGAGATGCCGGAAGAGTTTCCTGAATCATCTTTTGAGGATAGCGATTGGGATAAAATTTCAGTTCCTTCTTACTGGCAAACAAAGGGCTACGGAACGCCTATTTATACTAATCAGCAGCACCCATTCCCTGTAAATCCACCATTAGTGCCAAACGATGGTAACGAAACAGGCTTGTATCGTCATTCCTTTAAAGTTCCACAAAACTGGGATAACAGGCAGGTGATAATTCATTTTGCGGGTGTTCAATCGGCAATGGATTTATGGATAAATGGTGAGTACGTGGGATATAGCCAGGGTAGCATGACCCCAGCCGAATTTGATATTACAAATCTTATAAATGAAGGTAATAATACTTTGGCTGCAAGGGTTATTCGTTGGTCAGATGGTAGCTATATCGAGAATCAGGATTTTTGGCGATTAAGCGGAATTTTCAGAGATGTTTCCCTGTACTCCCTACCACAAAACGCCCTTAGGGATATTGCCGTAAACACAACATTTAACAACGATTACACACAATCTGACCTAACAATTAAGGGGGAAATAGTCAACATTCAACAGGAAAATAAGCCTAGTGTATTGGTTACTCTTTTTGACGAAGCGAATAATAAGGTGTTTGAGACCAATGCAGATGTTTCAAATGCTGATAATAAAATCATCTTCCAAATAACAGAAAATATTCAGAATCCAAATCTATGGAGTGCTGAAACGCCCAATCTTTATCAACTTGTATATAAGGTTGATGGTGAGTCTTACTATCATCACAGCATTGGTTTTAGGGATGTTAAAATTGCCGATGGGCAACTTTGGGTAAATGGTCAATCTATTACCATTAAGGGTGTTAACCGACATGAGCATGACCCTTACAACGCACGAACTGTTTCTCGGGATTTAATGGAGCAGGATGTAATACTGATGAAGCAGAATAACTTCAATGCCGTGCGCATGGCTCATTACCCTAGCCATCCATTTTTCCTTGAGGTTTGCGATGAGTACGGTCTTTACGTTTTAGATGAAGCCAATGTTGAATCACACTACCTGTGGCAAAACCTAAACGAATCGCCTGTATTGTATCCAGAATGGCGCAAAGCGATTGTTAATCGTGGTGTTTCAATGGTTAAGCGTGATAGAAACCATCCCTCGGTAATTATCTGGTCATTGGGTAACGAATCGGGCGATGGTCCAAACATGAGAGCAATGGCCGATACCATTCGTAAACTTGACCCGGCAAATCGTCCTATTCATTATGAAAGCAAGGCGCTAAAAAGACCCCTCAGTTTTGAAGGAGTTGGTTTTTTTGGAAAAATTGCACGAATGATTTCTGCATTAAAATGGTCCAAGGCTCTTACTGATTACGATTTCAATGCTGCCATGTACCCAACTCTCGATAGGCTTAAACAAATGGCTGAACTTGACAAAAAGGAGCGACCTATACTCATTTGCGAATATGCCCACGGAATGGGGAATAGTAATGGTCATTTCAAGGAGTACTGGGATTTATTCGAGAGCCATCCAAGGATGATTGGCGGGTACATTTGGGATTGGATTGACCAGGGGCTTATTAAGCACACCGATGATGGAACGCCTTACTATGCATACGGTGGAGATTTTGGCGATGAGCCAAACGATGAGGATTTTTGTCTTAATGGCATTGTTTTCCCAGACCGCACACCAAAGCCTTCCATGGCGGAAATTAAAAAGGTTCAACAGTACATAAAGTTTAACGATTTTAATCCATCCAATGGGACATTAACACTTAAAAACACCTATTCATTTATTAATCTGGATAGATTTTATCTTAAGTGGGAGCTAACTGAGAATGGAATTACCATTCAAAACAACAAGTTTGATTTACCAATTATTCTACCTAACCATCAAGAGGAAATATCTATACCTTTTCTTAAACCAGACCTTAAAAAGGGTGCTCAGTATTACCTAAACCTTTCGGTTCATCTAAAGAATAAGGAAGAGTGGGCCAAAGAGGGTCACGAAGTTGCAAAGCAACAATTTAAATTACCTTGGTATATTGAAGAGGAGAAAGAACAAGTTGCAT
>JAWLEY010000199.1:0-5163 GCA_041685855.1 Perlabentimonas sp.
GCTTACTCGCTTTCTCAGCAGTATTTGGTATTTTAAGTTTGCATGCCAAAAAACCAACAAAAATCTCAACTGTTAGTCCTTACAATAAGCAACAGAGTTTGGGTAATGCATCATCCTCAGAAAAAATATTTAGCTTAGAACCCAACGAAGAGTATGTTTACGGCAAGGTTGGTTTACACGATAACGGAACCGTTAAATACACCTTTGCCATTACACGTAAACCAAATAGCTCCAAGGAGCTATACATAAGAGAGAAATTATTTCCGTATTCGGGCTCGCAACCATTACAAGGCGGTGGAACTATGAGAAGGAACAACAACCCTGCTGACTATGACCTGTTTGATTACTTTGTTGTTTTTAATGGCGAAAAGCTAGGCCCTTACGATAGGATTTACGAAATGCAACAGGATGAGGGCAATGTTGATTATTGGGTTTCTGGAAGCGGGAATGAAATTAGTTTTGCAAGTGTCAAGGGGCAGCGTTACTGGCCAATTATCTCCAACAGAACCTATCCAAGTTTCTGGAGCGTAAGACAAGCACCCATTTACTGCCCTGCATCAGGTAAAGCTACCTTTGCCATTCAGTGGGGGCAAAACAGCTTTAGGCTTTTCGAAAATGGACGATTAAAGTATGACGGGTGGAGTAGCATCAAAGCACTTGAATATTCAGATGATGGTGAAAACCTACTATATATAGGAGCTGAAAAGAACCCTCGCGAGCTGTATGTTTTTGTTAACCATGAGAAGATTGCAGGGCCTTTTAATATTGTTAATCACGTTGGTGCAGGCTTTATACCCAAAACAAACATTCCTTATGCCGTAGGATTTAACAATGATGTTGTAGATGGGCGTTCCGTAGCCAATTACGGGCATGTAACTATTGGTAGCAAGAAAATACCAGTTCCTGATGGGCACCAGGTGGGCAATCTTAGCTTTGCAGGCAACTGGGTAAGCTTTATTGTGACAGAAGTTCACCCAAACCAAAACAATGTATTTAAAGATAAAACCCATACCATTTACGAGTACAACTACAAAACTAATGAGCTGAAGAAGCACGATGGCTATGGATATCACACAGCTGTTCTCAGCACTGCCGGCAATACCTTTTACTACTCAGCCTACAGTCAGAATGGCGATGCTTTGCTGGTTAAGCAGGGTGGCGAGGTTCTTTATCGTGTACCACGCTCACAGAGAGGTGGCGATGGCAATATATACTTTAGGGTAGGTAAAAATGGCGATTTTTTCACCGTTATAACTGACTCTAACGATAAGCAGAGGGTGCTATACAATGGCAAACCCTACGGCCCAGCAGCTATAGATTTTGCCACTATACGATATGCAGGATTTTGTGCTGAAACAGGCAAGCCACAAATGGTTATTGCACTCGATAAGCCTGTGGGGGCTACTCAGCGCCGTTTTATTAATGGAGAAAACTATTTTAATCTCGAAGGGGACTTTGGAAGTGATCATCAACGTATTTTCGCAACAAAAAGTAACGATATTTTCCATATAGAGAGGGAAGTCTTGGGGCCAAACAATAGAAGGCATAGGGTGTTCAAAAATAGTAAGCCAATGCACAGTAAGCAATATCGTTTTATTGCACAGCTAACCATATCGCCCGATGGACGAAGATTTGCAGCGCTGGTATCCAACAGCTCAAACCCTAACGCAACCTTAAATTTTTACCATACCGAGAATATTCAGATGCACGAGAAACGAAGCCTTATGGTGGATGGGAAAATTATTGAAGGCAATTTTGGCGCACCCATATGGTCAAGTCAAAAGCAGAAGTTTATTGTGCTCCAGCAGGTAGGTAATGATATACAATTGGTTGGATTGTAACTATCTATAAACCAATAGATTTGAAACATAAAACTACATTTTGTAAATTGAATAAATTTGAAGGCATGAGAACAAAGATCTTAATACTTTTTGCGCTTATAGTTTCCAACTCAGTGCTAGTTTTGGGACAAAGACCAGCAGATATCCCAACGGGCAAGCAGTTTTTTATCCAATCGGCCATTAATTACGGCAAAAATAGTGGAGGTTATTGGGATGTTCCTGGTTATCCAAAAACCATACAGAAAGGTTCAAATATTCAGGTTTACGATTTTGACAATAATCACGATAGGACATACTCCATGCATTTTAGAGATTCTGATGGGTATTATGAGATAAAAATTGGAAATACCGTTAATTCAAGAATTGACATTCAGGGAGGGGGAAAAAAGAATGGAACCAGCGTAAAAACGTGGACGCGTAATCGTGGTAATAATCAGAAGTTTCTTTTCCGCCATTTGGGCAACGGACGTTTTAAGATTTACGATAAGAATAGTGGTAAGGCTATTTGCCTTGCAGGCAGAAGCAGCAAGAATCGCTCTAACGTACATATTTGGGATGACCATAATGGCCCTTGGATGGAGTGGTACCTTATAGATGCGCAAACCAGGAGAGCATTTGTTCCTGGAAGAGAGGCTACCACATCAACATCTGCAGCAACCACTAATACGGGTAGTATTGCGAGTCTTGCTTCAAATGAAGAGTTTGTTTATGGCAGGGTTGGTTTAAAAGAGAATGGAAGGGTAAAATACACATTTGCCATGACTCGTAAACCCAACAACTCTAAACAAATTTACATAAGGGAGATGAGGATGCCCTATGGCCCGCAACCCATTGTAGGGGGAGGTCAAATGAGGGTTCAGAAGAATCCCAAGGATTACGATATGTACGATTACTTCGTAATAATGAATGGCCAAAGAATTGGACCATACGATCGTATTTATGATATTCACCAAGACGAGGGGGATGTTGATAAATGGATTACCCCTGATGGGAAACATGTAAGTTTTGCTGGTGTTAAGGGGCAAAAGTATTACCCTGTTTTTGGTAGTAAACCGAGCGGAATATACTTTTGGAGCGTTGTGCAAGCGCCTAGTTACGATCCCACTTCATCAAAAACCACTTATGCTATGGAGTGGGGACCAGATGATACCCGACTTATTGAGAATGGCTCAGTTAAACTCAAAGGATGGAAAGTGATTTCTGATGTGAATTATGCTTCCAATAATAAAGATTTGCTTTATGTTGGAGCCCAAGATGATAAGCGTAAAAGGAGAATCTATTTAAATCATACACCAATTGCAGGGCCATTTAATCTGGTTACCCAGGTTGGTTTTCTCCCTGGTACAAATAAACCCTACTATAATGCTTTTAACAGAGTTACTGTTGATAATACGAGTAAAGCTAAAAAAAGTGTTTTAATTGGCGATAGAGAGTTCAATTTTTCTTCTGATCAGCAAATTGGTAATTTAAAGATTATTGATCCCTGGGTATGCTTCACTGTAAAAGTTAATAACACTGATTATAATGGTGATGATAGGTTCAAAAAACAGTCTGTTGAAGTTTGGAAGTATAACTACAGGACCGATGAGATAGTAAAATATGGTAAATACGCATACAATGCTTCTGTGCATGAAACAGGGGATACTTTTTATATTACATCATACGATACCAATGGCAGCTCACTTCTTATTAGCGCTGATGGTAAAATTCTTGATACGGTTACAGCACAAGAGAAAGGGAAAGGTTCTGCTGCTTTTAAGGTAAGTTCCAACGGAGATTTCTTTACATTTTACTGGAAAGGTATGAAAAAGCCTTACGTATTAAAAAAGAATGGGGAGCAGTTTAAAATTGATGGTGTTGATAAAATTATGGGAGTAGAAACTCTTAAGTTTTGCCCCAAAACCGGCAAGGTAAATCTTGTGGTGGCTAAGGATCAGTCGGTTGGTAGTATGGATAGAACTGTTATAAACGGTAATTATAGGTTCGATATAAAGGGTAGGGCTCATGGTAACTGGATGCATTTTGCTGAAGAAGGCAACGATGTAATATCCATATACGAGTTTAAACGTGAGAACGAAAAGCATTTTACGAAACAGATTTACAAGAACGGGAAACCTCTATCCGATTTATTATTTCGAAGTATTCTCCAACTCCGCATATCACCCGATGCCAGCCGCTATGCGGCACTAGTTACTGAGGTAGATTGTGATACTCCTGCAGGTCAGTATTTTACAGAAAATCAGTATATGGATCTTAAGCGAAAACTTTTAGTAGATGGGAAAATTATTGAAGGTAATTTTGGCTCCCCCGTTTGGTCCAGAGAAAAGAACAAGTTCTTAGTGCTCAAGCAGGAAGGAAACTCGATGCGTATGGTAGAGTTATAAATTTTAATGACAATTTTTTAGTTAAACCTAACCTTATAATATGAAAACTAAACATTTTGTTTTGCTAGCAGCTTTATTTTCATTAATGCTTACTATTGTCTTTACCAACGTGGCAGAAAACATAAGTAGCTACATAAAAACCAACTATTTCGACTTGCCCTATGGTAAACTCAGGAGTATTCAGAGTCAGTTAAAAACAGATGATGTTGAGATGCTTCCAGATGAGAGTGTTAACGTTATGGGGAAATATTTGTCAAAGAATGTTCTGGAAACCACTAACCCTCATAGAATTAATTTGCGTGGTAACTACTTTTGGAATATATACAATGCCTTGCCAAATTTCGTGAGCGCTAAGGAGCGCCATACAGGCTACAATCAGGGTGCCAGAGACTATTCAGAGGAAGAGCAGCTAATGGCCTACTCAATATATCGTATCGACCGAAGTCCTGAGAATATCAGGAGAATTTTTGAGTTCTTTAAACCCAAGTTAACAAATTTGGTTTCACCAAGTGTTTATAAAGATTTGGGAGTAGAGTCTTATGTGCAACAGGCACTAAATTCTTATGCAACAATTACAAATATTCCCAATTATAGCAACCTGCTTCGCAATGCATACAATCAAGTTGACACAACTACCGGAACATTTTCAGACGAGGGGAAATACGGGACTTTTAGAAAATTTGAGAATTCTGCCTACGGTTTTTCCGTTCAAGAACTTAACCAGATAATTGCTAAACATCTGAATTTTGATCGCTTTTCTAATTTATTGTACTCTCCATGGCTATCGTTCTGGATGCGACGCCACCATGAAGGCAATATGAAGGAAGTACAGAAAATACTGAAAGAAATTAACTATTTATATTATCCCGAGAAGCAGAAAAAAAACTCAAAATCTTATGGACACGAGGTGTCCCATTTGCCTCATAAGGGCAAGATAG
>JAWLEY010000200.1:0-5131 GCA_041685855.1 Perlabentimonas sp.
CTTGTAACAGTACCTGTAATCTCAACAGTTTGCGCTTGTAGTAGATTTATACCTACAAACACAAATGCTGCGAGAAAAACACATAATCTTTTCATAGAAAAATATTTAAGGTTAATAAATAAAAAATTCTAAGTCCATTATAATTCAGACTTAGTTTTGAAATCTTCATACATTCTGTCTTTTTGGTTAATTAATTGATTTTCAAAAAAAACATCATTGTTCGTTAAATAGTAAGTCTCTTTTGTCATGTCTTTAATTGTTATTTTTTTGTTAAATGTTGTTGTGATACTTGATTACTAGATACATGAACTGAAGATCCTAATGCTTTAACTGTAACAATTGGTTTTCAAGGATTCTGTAAGCAAATATGATGGGTTTTTTATGTGAGTGAAATAGCGTGAATGCGCTATTTATGGGTAAGTGCTAACACTTACCTGATTGTAAAAAAGCTTTAACAGGAGACTGTATTTAAAAGATTAATAAACATGATTGTAATTCATGTTTTGATGTAAGGTTGTTTTTATTGTACACTTTTTCGAAGCGTTTTTAAAAAGCATATAAAACCAGAAAAGGTTAAATCAGCATTGCTGTTTAACCTTTTCATAGCTCTAGTGTAAACCTAAAATTTGTTCTTTTTAAATACTTTTTTAATAAATAAGTGTTGAAAAATATTTAACCTAAACCTTCTGCAAATATAGGCTGACCAAATAGGCTGTGAAATAGCATGATTTGTCTATTTCTTATTAGGTGTTGGCACTTAAAGTAGGAGAGGGGAATGGGCTTGGTTTAGTAGAAGTATCGGTATAATTATGTTTGAAACCAGTTTTAGCAATCTTATTATTTAAATTAGGTTTTATATCAGGTTAGCTTCTTTTAGCAATTCTTCCATCTCTTTTTGAAGAGCCATGGCCTTAATTTTTGCTGCTCCAGCAAAACGCATGGATCTATCAGCATAAATAATTCCACGGGAGGAGTTCACAAGAAGTCCGCACTTGCTATTCATACCGTATTTAGCAACCTTGGCTAAGTTGCCCCCTTGTTCACCTACGCCTGGCACAAGAAGAAAATGATCCGGAGCTATTTTCCTGATATCTGCCAGCATCTCGGCGTGGGTTGCTCCGGCAACGTACATTATGTTATTCTCTGTTCCCCAATTTAATGATTTTGAAATAACCTCTTCAAAAACATGCTTGCCAGAGGCAGCATTTTCCATCATTTGAAAATCGCTGTAGCTACTGTTCGAGGTTAGGGCAAGGAGTATAGCCCATTTACCTTCAAAACTAATAAATGGCTCAACTGTGTCCTGCCCCATGTAGGGAGAGAGTGTTATTGCATCAAAATTTAAACGCTCAAAAAATGTTTTGGCGTACATTCTGGCGGTATTTGATATGTCGCCACGTTTAGCATCGGCAATGGTTAGTGTGTTGGGGTGGTTAATGCGAATGTATTTTACTGTTTTTTGAAGGCTATCCCAACCAGAGGAGCCATAGTGCTCGTAGAAAGCCAGATTCGGTTTATAAGCAACAGCGTAATCTGCTGTTGCATCAATAATTGCTTTATTAAACTCAAATATGGGATCCTCCTTAGAGAGGAGAAATTCCGGTATTCTGCTTAAATCAGTATCAAGCCCAACACAAAGGAAACTACGTTTCTGCTGTATCTGCTCAAAAAGTTGTGCTGCATTCATGTTTGAAAGATTTATGCTGGACTTTATTGATTATTTACAAACTTCTTTTAAGCTTCACTCAACTTTAATCTTTCGGCGTTCTCGGCTACCTGTAGCTTCTCAATAATCTCATCAATTTCTCCGTCTATTACTGAAGAAAGGTTGTATAATGTAAGGTTTATACGATGATCCGTAACCCTGCCTTGTGGATAGTTATAAGTTCTGATTTTTGCTGAACGATCGCCTGTAGATACCATCGTCTTTCTTTTCGAGGATATCTCATCAAGATACTTTTGGTACTCCAGATTAAACAGTCGGGTTCTAAGTTCCGTTAGTGCTTTGTCGTAATTCTTTAGCTGCGATTTTTGATCCTGACATTGTACAACAATGCCCGAGGGGATGTGAGTTAATCGAATGGCAGAGTAGGTAGTATTTACACTTTGTCCACCAGGACCTGAGGCGCAGTATGTGTCTTTGCGAATATCCTCAGTTCTCAAATCAATATCAAATTCTTCCGCCTCAGGAAGAACAGCAACTGTAGCGGCCGAAGTGTGAACTCGTCCTTGGGTCTCGGTTTGCGGAACACGCTGTACGCGATGTACTCCTGATTCGTATTTAAGAATTCCGTAAACCCCATTGCCCTTAACGTTAAGCACAACCTCTTTGTATCCACCAACGGTTCCCTCAGAGAAGTGGGTTATATCGTATTTCCAGCCCTTCTTCTCAATAAACTTTGTGTACATCCTGAAAAGGTCACCGGCAAATATGCTAGCCTCATCGCCACCTGTTCCGGCTCTGATTTCAAGTACTGAGTTCTTGCTATCCTGCGGATCGGCTGGTACCAGAAGTAGCTTAATATCCTGCTCTAGTTTTTCCCTTTCATCAAGCAGGGTATCCAGTTCCATCTTTGCCATTTCACGCATCTCATCGTCCTTTTCTGTGTTAAGGATGCTCTTAGCAGAATCAATATTACTCAGGATATTTTTGTAGGTATCGTAAGCTTCTACCATTGGTTCCAGCTCTTTATACTCTTTATTTAGGCTAACATATCGTTTCATGTCAGCAATTACAGCTGGATCGGTAATCTGCTGCCCAATCTCCTCGAACTTTCTTTTTAAGCCTTCGAGTTTAACAAGTATTGTATTCTCACTCATAGTATATATTTATTGCTGCAAATTTAGCTTTTTCTTCTGTTTTATTTACCAAATTGCTGGTTTCTGTGTATAAAAAAACCCGCCTAATAGTTTAGGCGGGCTTTGCTGGTGGTGCCACGCGGAATCGAACCACGGACACAAGGATTTTCAGTCCTTTGCTCTACCAACTGAGCTATGGCACCAGCGTTTTTTGCGGTGGCAAATATACAGCATCTTTTTATAACTGCAAATCTTTTTTTAAAAAAGTTGCTTGAGTTAAACAATAATCAACATTACATTAGTTGAGAATCAGTGAGCTAAACAAAGATATTTTTTTGCTGTTAATTAATGTATTTACTTTTGTGTTTGTGAACAAAAAGAATGAAGTGTTTTGTAAATAACTATATTTTTGGCTTTTCGTTGCAAATCGCTACGTTTGCACCTCAAATTATTTATAATGAAAATTGAGAGTCATATACTGAATAACGGTATAAAGGTTGTTCATTTGAGAACCCCATCGCCGGTTGCCTATTGTTGCATGATGGTTAATGCAGGCACGCGAGATGAGCTGGATTATGAGCATGGTATTGCCCATTTTATTGAGCACGTTATTTTTAAAGGAACAAAAAGGCGGAAAGCTTATCATATAATGAACAGGCTTGATGATGTTGGGGGCGAATTGAATGCATATACATCCAAAGAAGAGACCGTTGTTCATGCTACTTTTTTAAAGGAGGATTACCATAGGGCTGTAGAATTGTTGTATGATATTTTGTTTCGTTCAACTTTCCCGGAGAAGGAGTTGGTTAAGGAGAAGGAGGTTGTTCTCGATGAGATTAATTCCTACAAAGATTCACCATCCGAACTTATTTTTGACGATTTTGATGAGTTGGTTTACCCTGATCATCCATTCGGGAGAAACATTCTTGGAACCAAAAAGCATATTAGAAAGTTTTCCCGTAACGATATTAAGAACTTTATACAACGCAACTACAATACCGACCAGATGGTTTTTTGCTCTCTGGGCAATATACCCATGTCGAGGGTTGTTCGTTTGGCAGAAAGGTATTTTGGAGCTATTCCCCCAAACCCTCGTACACACTCACGAAATCCAATTATTGATACAGAGCCCAGAAGCAAGGAAGTTAACAAAAGAACCTATCAGAAGCATTGCATTGTAGGTTGCAGGGCTTATAGTTTGGAGCATCCAAAGAGAATAGCAATGCATTTGCTAAACAATATTTTAGGTGGCCCCGGACAAAACTCGCGTTTGAACATGTCGCTGAGAGAGAGAAGCGGGTATGCCTACAATGTGGAATCATCTTACACCCCTTTTTCCGATACCGGCCTTTTTAGTATATATTTTGCTACCGATAAGGTTAACTTTCATAAATCTTTAGATCTGCTACATTACGAACTTGAAAAGGTGAGATCTACTAAGTTAGGGGTACAGCAACTTATTAAAGCTAAAAGGCAACTTATTGGACAACTTGCTATAGCATCGGAGAATAGCGAGGCTTTAATGCTAAACATTGCACGTAGCTACCTGTTTTTTAATGCTTTTGAGGATTTAAGCGTGATAAATAAAAAGATTGAAAGCATACCTGCATCCGAATTACAGGCTATTGCCAATGATGTTATGGAGCCAACAAAATTATCAACATTAATTTTTAAGTAAATGGAAGCCGGACAATTCTACTCAAATGACTTGGAAGAGTATATTTTGACTCACACCTCTAAGGAGGATGATGTGCTTAGCCAACTTAACAGGCATACGCATCTTACCGCTCTGCAGGCAAGAATGTTAAGTGGACCCATGCAGGGCAAGTTTCTGGAGTTTTTGTGTAGAATGATTTTACCTTCCAGAGTTCTTGAGATTGGTACATTTACGGGCTACTCTGCTATTTGTATGGCCCGTGGTTTACCTAAAAACGGGCATCTTCATACCATTGAACGTAACGATGAAATTGTTGAAACGGCCGAATCGTTTTTCGAAAAAGCAGGTTTATCTGATAAAATTACGCTGCATGTTGGGAGCGCAGTAGATATTGTACCTTCTTTTACCGAACGTTTTGACCTGGTGCTAATTGATGGTGACAAAAGGGAGTATCCAGAGTACTTAGATGTAGTAATACCCAGAGTTACTGTGGGTGGATTTATAGTTGCCGATAACGTTTTATGGAGCGGAAAGGTTCTAGATGAAGATGCTAACGACGATTATACTCAAGGGGTAAAAAACTTTAATTTAAAAGTTACTGCAGATATCAGGCTTGAGCAGGTTCTTCTTCCGCTTCGTGATGGGTTGATGCTTATAAGGAAAGTTGCAGAGTAA
>JAWLEY010000201.1:0-5116 GCA_041685855.1 Perlabentimonas sp.
CACCTTACAGGGAGCCAGGGTACCTATCGCCATAACTCTTCACAGCTTTCCTGCAAAGCGGTTAAGAGAATTTTCAGAGCAGACTTACCAAAACACACTTGGGCATTGCGCAGCAACAAAATAATAACGTTGGTAGCGAAGATTGAGTTTCGGTTAAAAGATACTTCTTACCACATATTTAAGCACCAATAACCATGAAATCTCCTGCTTTTCTGTATTTTGAACATGCTCAAAACTACTTAGCAATACAGGCATAAAGGTCGCCAAAGACGGATATTGCTCACGGTTATTCTCATACTCACGTATACATTCCTCTAAGTAAGGAAGGTATACAAATCCTTTTTTTTCCACCTGATAATCTCTCAACTTCCTGGTACAAGCCGCCTCTTCCATCCTGCCCGAAAGCCGCACCTCCCCCAACCGTACAATATGTTCTGTTACGCAAGTCCACCAAGTTGTATAGCCTAGTTCTTTCATTTTGTCTTTTATAGGTTCATACAGATAAGCATATTGCTGAATCAGCTCTCTGTTTTCACTCAATTCCATTATAGGATTCACAAAAGAGTGTCCAAACTCATGCCTGGAAATTCTTAGGATTTTCTGCTTACTGCCATACCCATACCCATACTCCTTCGGATCTGTTGTTAGTACCAGGGGGCCAAAAACATTATACACCACCATCCCTTCATCATTCTTTACTCGAGGACCAAAACCAAGTGTCATTTTCATTATGGGTGAGGGAATTAACTGATAAGCAGCAGCTGAACTTCCATAGAACTGCTCCATGTTTTCAATCAGCCCATCATCTGGCAGGTGTGCCCTCACCTCTTCATTAACGGAAAGGTAATACTCGCTATAATCTCTAAAGAAGGATTGAAGTTCAGCATCGCGGTAAAACGCACTTAGTTGTAAAACAAACTCCTCAATAATCAGGTTGGCCTCCTGGGGGGTGTCTGCTACCAGAGAAGCATCTTTTTCGCTTAACTTGAAATCCGTATTCCCAATTGGAAATGGTTCAGAAACAAGCATTACCTTAACCATTTTATCCAACCAAAAGCCCTTCTTCAATAGCTCATTCATGGTTATTATCGCCTCATGCTCACGAAATATTTTGAAGCGCTCCCTGGCTACCTCATTCAAGGGATGACAATAACTTGAAGGAAAATGCCATCCGCCATTTTCCGCAAGCTCATAACAAATCATGAGGGTTTCAATATTGGTGTTTGTAGCCACCTTGATTTTCCTATCGGACTCCTTTCCGAAGACAGAGAAAAAGGGCAATAATAGCAAGAAAATTAGCAGAAGCTTTGGAGGATTTCCTTTCATAACTAAGTAATTTTAAAGTTGGTTTCTTTTTTGTTGTTAATTCTATATAATGAGATCTTTCCTATTACATAAATTTTAAAAAAAAGCGAATCATAAAACACTAACAATTTATAAGCCAGCAGTTTAAGCGGGTTGCGCATTCTGCCCATTGGCACGTAACACGATCTACCCACACACGTGTCAATAAGCTTCCTATAAACTTATTTCTTTGCATACCTGTACTATTCATGGTGTTTTTTGTTTTCTCTTTTGTCTGTATTGTCGAATAGCCTTTGACCTTTTTTTGCTTTGCGTACACTTTGCCATCGTGTAAGCCAAGAGCTTGATTTATGTAAAAACAAGTTCTAACGCAGTACCGCTCACAAATCGTGCTTCTTACTCTCTCCACCTTATTACACAGAACGTTTCTTTAAAGGAAGCTACTCCTTCACCTCCTGCAGCACTCGTTTAATCCCCAACCATAAAGGACGTGTCCTGTGGCGCCAAACCAGGTACCCGATTCCAAGTGAAACAGCCAGAACCGCCCACCAAATTACCTGCATTGTAACCACCCATTGCATTGTCGTAAAGCCTTCGGGTTGCTCTTCTAACAACCTCATACTAACACCCGCACCCACAAAGGCTGCGGCCAATAAGACAGAAATTATTCGAGGTTGAAAAAAACGGTAACGGCTCACCGATGATCGCAAAAACGTCAGAATAGGTTGGCTATAATCAAGCGATTTTAATTGCCTATGCTGCAGCCAGAAAACAACAGCAAATATCAACAACCCAGCACCCATTAAAGTCCCGGATAATCTATCGGAAATGGTCATGTCGGCATCGGGCAGCACCACAAACCGAATGATATAAGGCACCCCCAGCACAATGTATAGCCAGCGTAGTACCATAGCCAAACGCCTTTGCCTGGCATCCTCCTTGTGCATTTGCGAAATTAATTGCTCTATTGTTGAATTATTAGTTGCCATACTTCTGCATTTTTACGGTTAATACCTTTGCTAACTGCTCCTTGATGCGGTGAAGTTTCACCCGCACATTGGGCTCGGTAAGCCCCACTACCGAGGCAATCTCCTTACCCCCAACACCCTCCAAAAACAGCACCACAAGCGCCCGGTCTATAATGTTCAGTTGATTGATTTCCGCCTCAAGCCATTGGTGCATCTCCTCGGGATAAATGGCCTGCGGAGGTTCATCGACAAATTGCAGCACCAAATCGGGCGACGATTGTGTCATGTATATTTTCCTGTGATGCAGTTCCTTTCCTGCGGCACCCATCACAGTATTCATGGCTACCCTGTATATCCAGGTTCCCCATTGGGCATCGCCCCGGAAGCTATCCATGCTTTTCCAAATATGCATGACTACCTCTTGGTACAAGTCATCCTGAAAACTCTTATCCCGGGCATAGTACCTGCATATACTGCGAATGCGACTGTCGTGCTGCTCAAGTAGTTCGCGAAATAGTGTCTCTTTATTTTTCATAATGTATCGGAAAGATCTTCTAAATCCGGTTTTTATCTGGTTAGTATGGCAAGAAGCAACTTTGTTACAAATTTGGTGATCTTTTTATTGAAATTGTGAACAATTTTTTGGTAAGTGCTAAAACTATTCCTGTCCCACAGATCTTTATACATCTAAACTATCCTACAAAAGGATTGTAGGAAAATACTATCCCTCGTCGTAAATACGCACCCGGAAATTTTCAAAAGTACCGGTGAAAGTCATCATGTGGTCACCACGAGAGCTGTAACAGCCTATTTCAGACGTAATAATTTCGCCCGGGGGAATTAAAACAACATAGGTCCAGCAGGCATTTATATACTCTTTGGAAGAGCGAAAATCGGACAATTAATGCTCAACCTTTGATTATGACTCTGATTCCATTCGGTTTTGTGATGGAGAATGGTAAGAGGATGAAAAATTACCTGTTTTTCGAAAAAACAAGCGGAATGACACCTGTCTGCCGACAGGCAGCAATTCCGCTTAGCAGGGAGATAGCAACTTTTTATTAAAAGTAAAAATAATATAAAATTTGTCACTAAAATACAGAACATATAAATTAAAATTGTCAAGAGATTTGCCTATTGTAAACAAGATGCTTGCTAATTGTTGCGAAGCTCTTTGCTAATTCTTAATAAAAACTTATTAACATTATTTTGCTGAATACCTGATAAATAATTACATTTGTGCTAAATCTGTTGTTAACAACCTGTCAAATCATTTGAAAAACATGGCTAAATTTATTCATACAGATATAAAACTCATACAACCATCTTTTGAAACTAGATTAACGGATTTAGTAATAGAGCTTGATCATCTTAGAAAAAAACGACTTGGAGGAACAACACATCCGCATGTTTTTTTTCAGTTAAAAAGTATTTTTCAAACCCTGGAAAGTATTGGTTCTGCAAGAATAGAAGGAAATAACACTACAATTTCCGAATTTATTGAAACGAAACTGGAAGACAGGAAATATATCAACGAGCAAATTCAAGAAATCCGAAATATTGAAAAATGTATAAACTTCATTGACAATAATATAAATAATATTCAATTAGGAAGAATCTTTATTAGTGAAATTCATACAATGATTGTTGAAGGATTGACACCGCCACCGTCAGGAGAAGGAGATAAAACGCCAGGTCATTATAGGAATTATTCTGTAGAAATTAAAGGATCTAATCACAAACCACCGGAAACACAACAACAAGTAGAAAGTTATATGCAAGAATTATTTGACTTTCTAAATAAAAACCATTCTCCAAAATATGATTTGTTAAAAGTGGCATTAGCACATCATAGATTTATGTGGATTCACCCTTTTGGGAATGGCAATGGTAGAGTTGGCAGATTATTTACTTATGCATTACTGGTAAAAGCAGGGTTTAATGTACATGTTGGTCGTATATTAAATCCAACAGCAGTTTTTTGTAACGATCGTGACAAATATTATCAATATTTATCAGAAGCTGACACCGGTCATCATGAGGGATTAGAAAAATGGTGTACCTATGTTCTTGAAGGATTAAAAAATGAAATTGATAAAATAGATATGCTAACAGATTATGAATATCTTAAAACGTCAATATTACTTCCTGCATTAGAACATTCTAAAATTATGAGATATATAGATGCAAAAGAATATAAAATATTGAAAGTGACAGTAGAAAAGCAAGTAATCCGGAATTCGGATATACAAAGTGTGCTTAAAGGCACTCATCAAACATCCATTTCAAGATATTTAAGAGCATTGAAAGAAAAGAAAATGATAGTTAGCGAAGCTGATAGCGAAAGAAAGTATCATATAAGTTTCACCAATAATTTTTTAATTAGAAGTGTAATACAAAAACTTGAAGAACAAGGGTTTATTCCTATGAAAGTTGAGTAACAGAAAATCTTAATGCTAAATATTTATAGCATGCTGTTTTTATTTTTCAATGGCAACTCAAATAAAGTCAATTTATACCCGTAAAAAGTAAAACTCCCATAAAAATGGTGAATACACTACCTATAGTAACGGTTCATTCAACATTGAGTTCAGATTTGGTGCTGCGCACCCTGTCTGCATGCCTGACGGCACTGCTTGCATGCCATTCGGCACGTAAACCTGCCGAAGGCACGGTAAACCAACAGGCAGGAAGTGAAGGAACCGTAGTACGAAGTGCAAGCTCAACGAAGTTAATCTTTATGCATTTATAATCAATTATTCCTGTTTTTGATAAAATCCCCAAACACAATTTGAAAATTCTCCTGCTGCAAACCTTACAACTTTATCATCCTTACGTATCTC
>JAWLEY010000202.1:0-5072 GCA_041685855.1 Perlabentimonas sp.
ACATGCTGTACCATATCTAAATATTAAAATAATGGTTTTATTTTTTGATGAACAAAATCGAAACAGAAATTTTCAATCTCATCCCTAAGCTCCCCATAGGCTTTCTTCTTTTCTTCGTCATCCATTTGTTTTCCTGCTACATCAGGGAATGGAAATTCGTAAACATGAGGTTCGCCTTTAAAAGCTGGCAGTACATGCTCAATATCAGATGCGAGTACAAGAACATACCTATACTCTTTATCAACAACCTGTGCAATTCCTTTTGCCTTTTGGTGGGCTATTTCAATTATTGCTTCACTCATGGCATTGGCTGCGTGTAAATCTAATTCGGTTGGGTCAATTCCAGCGCTAACAACTTCAATTGCACCTTTACCATAATAATTTAGCCAACCTTCTGCCATTTGCGAACGGCACGAGTTACGTTGTGAAACTACTAGTATTCTCTTCATATAATAAAAAATTACATTGCTAAATGTAAGGATAAATCTCAAAAGTGAAAAGGAAAATTTATATTTATTCAGCAGCATAAGTCCGCCAGAAAAAACAAACCTCTACTGCATCGTAAAAAACAGGCAAATTATTCTAATAATTGTACCTTTGCACTCAAATTACTGATTTGCCATGCGTATAGATATTATTTCGGTGCTACCTGAACTACTAAGCAGCCCATTGAATCACTCCATAATTAAACGTGCCCAGCAAAAGGGGCTGGTTGAAATTCATTTACATCATTTAAGAGACTATACAACCGATAAGCACAGAACAGTTGACGATTATGCTTTTGGTCCGGATGCAGGTATGGTAATGAAAATTGAACCAATCTATAAAATAATATCCAAATTGAAGGCTGAGCGGAATTATGATGAGATTATTTACACATCACCAGATGGTGAACTGCTAAACCAGCCAATAGCTAACCAGGTAAGCACATACAAGAATATAATTATACTTTGCGGACACTATAAAGGAATTGACCACAGAGTTAGAGAGCACCTCGTAACCCGCGAAATTTCAATTGGTGATTACGTGCTATCAGGTGGTGAACTTGCCGCAGCAGTTATTGTTGATAGCGTGGTTAGGCTGGTACCGGGTGTACTTTCCGATGAAACATCTGCCCTAACCGATTCTTTTCAGGATAACCTTTTAGCACCACCAATATATACCCGTCCGGCCAACTTCAATGGATGGGAAGTACCTAAGGTTCTTACCTCAGGAAATTTTAAGGAGATTGAGAAGTGGCAGCTGGAGCAGTCGATTGAGCGCACACGCAAACTAAGACCAAATCTGCTAAATAATAACGAGTTAGGTTAAACAATACTATACAGAAAAACAGAAAATTATGATAAAATCAATGACAGGATTCGGTAAAGCCGAAGAAATGGTTAACGGTAAAAAAATAATTGTTGAAATAAAATCGCTGAACAGTAAGCAGTTTGACATCTCTTCTTTTAAAATCCCTCTACCTTATAAAGAGAGGGAGCTGGAGCTAAGGAATGCTATTGCCCAAAATATTCAACGCGGGAAGGTAGATTTATACATAACCACCGAGGCAGAAGAAACAGCATCAGCACCCACGATAAATCAGGAGGTCTTTAAATCTTACCTTAACCAGATTAAGGACATTACCAGCGACCTAGATATGCCCATGCAGACCGAACCACTTGTGCAAACAATCCTAAGATTACCAGAAATATTCAACTCAAAACCTCAGGAAATTACTGATAATGAGTGGGACTCCCTTTTTAAAGCCCTTAGTTGTGCGCTGGATAACCTTAACAAGTTTAGAAACCAGGAGGGTGAAATTACCAAAACCGATTTAACACAGAACGTTAAAACCATACAGGAACTTCTTACTAGCATTGAACCTTATGAGCCTGAAAGGATAGAAACGCTTAAGACAAGAATTACTGACAATCTTGAGAAGTTGAAGAACGATATAAGCATTGACCAGAACAGGTTTGAGCAGGAGCTAATATACTACATGGAAAAATTTGACATAAACGAGGAGAAGGTTAGGCTTAAAAATCATTGCAACTATTTTCTCGATACAATTAATGAAGATGAACCAGTGGGACGTAAACTAGGGTTTATATCGCAGGAGATGGGCAGAGAAATTAACACTCTGGGCTCAAAAGCAAACCATGCTGATATTCAAAAAATTGTAGTAAAGATGAAGGACTCGCTTGAAAAAATCAAGGAGCAGCTGCTTAATGTTTTATAGTATATTTTAATTTTTAAGGTACAATTGGCATAAAATGGACGGTAAACTAATAATTTTCTCTGCACCCTCAGGTTCAGGCAAAACAACCATAGTACGCAGATTACTGAGCAAACATCAAAATCTTGAGTTTTCGGTATCGGCTTGCAGCCGAGAGATGAGAAAGGGAGAGGTAGATGGTCACGATTACCACTTCCTTACCCCCGATGAGTTTAGAAACAGAATTGAAAACCAAGACTTTGTAGAATGGGAAGAGGTTTACCCCGGCTCCTACTATGGAACCCTAAAATCGGAGTTGGAGCGCATCTGGGCCAAAGGGAACCACGTTGTTTTTGATGTTGATGTTATTGGTGGTGCTAACCTAAAGGAACAGTTTGGCAACAGGGCGCTTGCTGTTTTCATTATGCCCCCATCAATTGAGGAACTGCATAAACGTTTAAAAAACCGTGGAACCGATACCGAAGAAAGCATTGCAAAGCGTGTTGGGAAAGCAAACGAGGAGTTGAAATACGCAAAAGGTTTTGATACCATAATTGTTAACGATAACCTTGAGCAGGCCATTGCCGATGCTGAAAAAATTGTTCTGGATTTTATCAATAGTTAGTACCTTAAGAGCGTTGTAGCATTAATTAGTAAAACGAAAGGAATAGATGAAAACTGCCCTTTTTTTCGGTTCGTTCAACCCCATTCATATTGGTCATGTTGCTATAGCAGGCTACATACTTGAATATACCAATACTGATGAGCTCTGGTTTGTTGTTAGCCCACAAAATCCCCTTAAGGAAAAATCCCAACTTGCCGATAATCAGCATAGGCTTAAAATGGTAAAACTTGCAGCGAATAACCACTCTGACAAGATAAAAGTATGTGATGTTGAGATGGAGATGCCTCGGCCTTCATACACCATTGATACGCTCAACCATCTAGTTGAAATATATCCAAATAGAGAGTTCTCCGTTATTATGGGTGCCGATTCATTGGCTTCCATAGAGAAATGGAAAAATTATAAAGAGCTACTCGAAAATCATGAAATTCTTGTTTACCCAAGAATTGGTTACAACCTTGAGAAGCTTACATCAAACTATAGAGTTACGGGGATAAATGCACCAATTATTGAAATAAGCTCAACTTTTATAAGGGACATGCTAAAGCAAGGAAAGGATGCCCGCTATTTTATGCCTGGAGAGGCATACAGCTATTTAATAGAAAATAAGGTTTACTAATTTATGAGCGATAAATTGGAGTTGGGCATGCAAGCCCTTTATTCGGGTAATTTAGAAGAAGCCGAGAGATTATTATCCCAAGCAATTATGAATAATCCTCTTAATGCCGAAGCATATTTTCATAGAAGAAAAGCACGCTGGCAGAGCAATGCCCTACCAGCGGCTATAAAGGACTTTCAAAAAACTCTGGAAATAAACCCTTTACATAATCAGGCAAAGGTATCTATGGAGATGGTTAAGCAAGTTTTAAACTTCCGAGACCCTAACCTTAATAAGCCATAAATTTATCCCTCACAGTTCCTAAACGACATGTAAGGATACTTAAAGTCTGTTGGCGGAACAAGCGTTTCTTTAACAGTTCGAGGGCTAGTCCAGCGCAATAAGTTGTAAGGGCCACCAGCTTTATCGTTGGTTCCGCTATTACGAGCACCACCAAATGGTTGCTGTCCAACTACAGCACCTGTAGGCTTATCGTTAAAATAGAAGTTACCTGCAGCGTAGCGCAATACAGCGCAGGCCTGATTCAGGGCTTTTCTATCAGTCGCAATTACCGCACCTGTTAATCCGTATGGCGAAGTTTCATCAACCAGCTTTAAGGTCTCGTCCCATTTATCATCGTCGTAAACGTATAAGCTAAGAACAGGCCCAAAAATTTCCTCTTCCATGGTAATAAAATTTGGCTCCTTGGCCAGAACAACAGTGGGCTCAATATACCAGCCCTTACTGCTATCGCCATTGCCTCCAAAAATTACCTCGGCATCTTTCGACTCCTTAGCCTTATTAATATAACCCATAATCTTGTTGTATGCCGATTCCTCTATTACAGCATTCATGAAATTCTCAAAATCGTTCACTTCACCCATCTTAATCTCGGAAATCATCTCTCCCATTCGCTTTTTAAGAGGTTCCCAGACTGATTTTGGTACGTATGCTCGTGATGCAGCAGAGCATTTCTGCCCCTGATACTCAAAAGCTCCCCGAACAATGGCTGTAGCCGCAATATCCAAATCTGCAGAGGGATGCACTACAATAAAATCTTTACCGCCTGTTTCTCCAACAATTTTGGGATACGACTTATACTTATCAAGATTCTCGCCCACCTGCTTCCATAAACTATTAAATGTAGATGTTGAACCAGTAAAATGGATTCCAGCCAGCATAGGATGAGGAATAGCCGAACCTCCAATAACAGAACCTTTACCAGGAATAAAGTTAATTACACCATCGGGCAATCCCGCCTCCTTGTATATTTTCATTAGCATGTAGTTTGAGAGCAATGCAGCTGTTGCTGGCTTCCAAACCACAGTGTTACCCATTAGTACGGGCGACATGTTAAGATTCGAGCCAATGGCAGTAAAATTAAATGGTGTTATTGCAAGAATAAACCCCTCAAGAGCTCTGTATTCTGTACGATTCACAACACCTGGTTCCGAATGGGGCTGCTGATTGTAAATCTCGGAAATAAAATGCGAGTTAAACCTTAAAAAATCGATGGTTTCACAGGCCGAGTCAATTTCTGCTTGAAACACGCTTTTTCCCTGCCCTACCATTGTTGCAGCATTCAACTTGTACCTGTATTTTTTCGATATTAGCTCAGCTATTTTTAGGTTTACGCTTGAGCGTTCTACCCA
>JAWLEY010000203.1:0-5071 GCA_041685855.1 Perlabentimonas sp.
AACCCTGCAAAAAGCTTACAAAGAGGTTCCCGAATTGCTTCAATGCAAAAAATCGCCAGATGAGCTTGTTCGCACCACCCTGCAATACGCCGAAGTGCTTGAGGGTTCGGTTAGGCAGACAGGCGTTCATGCCTGCGGCATTATTATTGGTCGCAACAGCCTTGAGGAACATATTCCAATATCAATAAATAAGGATGCCGACCTTTATGTTACCCAGTACGATGGAAAGCATGTTGAGGATGTTGGTCTTCTGAAAATGGATTTCCTGGGGCTTAAAACGTTGTCAATCATTAAAGATGCCCTGGTATTCATAAAAGAATCGAAAGATATTGACATAGACATAAACGCCATACCATTAGATGATAAGAAAACTTTTGAACTATATGCAAATGGCGACACCACAGCGCTTTTCCAGTTTGAATCGCCTGGGATGAAGAAGTACCTGCGAGGGTTAAAACCCAACAGGTTTGAAGATTTAATTGCCATGAATGCGCTGTACAGGCCAGGACCGCTGGAGTACATTCCCAATTTCATAAACCGTAAGCATGGCAGGGAAAAGATTGAGTACGATATTCCTGAAATGGAGGAGTACTTAAAGGACACATACGGCATTACAGTTTATCAGGAGCAGGTGATGCTTCTTTCTCAAAAACTGGCAGGTTTTACTAAGGGGCAAGCCGACTCGCTTAGGAAAGCAATGGGTAAAAAGCTGAAGGATGTAATGGCAAAGCTAAAAGCCCAGTTTGTTGACGGTTGCCTTGAAAGAGGTTATGACAAGAAGAAGGTGGAAAAAATTTGGAACGACTGGGAAGCTTTTGCTCAGTATGCTTTCAATAAATCGCATTCAACCTGCTACGCCTACGTATCATACCAAACAGCATTCCTAAAAGCTCACTACCCAAGCGAGTTTATGGCCGCTGTTTTAAGCCGTAACCTCTCCGATATTAAGAAGATTACTCTCTTTATGGACGAATGCAGACGCATGGGCATTCAGGTGCTAGGCCCCGATGTTAACGAGAGTAACTATAAATTTACTGTAATGCCCAATGGCGACATTCGTTTTGGCCTTGGAGCAATTAAGGGCGTGGGTGAAGGTGCTGTTAATAACATAATTGAAACGCGCAAGGCTGGAAATTACAAAGATATTTACGACTTTGTTGAAAGGGTAAACCTTCAAACGGTTAATAAAAAGAACATGGAGGCCCTTGCACTAGCAGGAGGTTTTGATAATCTTGAAAAAATTGACAGGGCTCAGTTCTTTGGTCAGGATGAAAAGGGCGTAACCTTTATTGAGCAGCTTACAAGGTACGGAGCTAAGGCTCAGCAGGAAAAGAACAACGTTCAACAAACCCTTTTCGGGGGTATGGAGTCGGGGTTTGAGTTACAAAAACCAAATGCTCCAACAGTTGAAGGGTGGACCAAGCTGGAAAACCTCAACAAAGAGAAGGAGCTGATAGGCATCTACCTTTCGGCACATCCACTGGACGATTATAAGCTGGAGATTGACAGTTTTTGCAACACCACGCTTACTGAACTTCAAGACCCAGAATCGCTTAACGGAAGAGACCTCTCCTTTGCGGGCATTGTTTCGAGCGCGAAAGTTCTCCCAACAAAAAAGGGAACGCTATACGGACGTCTTACCATTGAGGACTTTACCGACTCGTACGAGATTGTGCTTTTTGGAAAAGATTTTGAGAACTTTCGCAAGTTTTTCTACACTGGTTACTCCCTCTTAGTAAAGGGTAAGTTTGAACCAAACCGTTTTAGGCAAGGCGAGTTGGAGTTCTCCATTAAGAGCATCCACATGCTTTCGGATGTAAGAGAAGAGTTTGTTAAAAAGCTCACCATCTCACTTATGGTTGATGAAGTTAACGAGAAGCTGGTTGAGGAAATCCGTTACCTATCGGACGAAAACAAAGGGAAGGTGCAGCTAAACCTTAAAGTATTTGACCCAAAAAGCAATATTAGTCTTAACATGTTCTCCCGTACATACAGGGTTGATGTTAGCAACCAACTTATTGAGCATCTGCATAAAATGGATGTTAACTTTAAGGTAAATTAAGTTTTCATAATTGAGTTTACTAATTGCTGAAACTTTTTTGAAAAGAAACTGTTATATTTACAATGAAAATTTGTTAAACCATTTAAAAACCAAACTATGGCACTAGAAATTACCGATGCTAATTTTGAGGAAATTGTACTTAAATCAGATAAACCAGTCCTGCTTGACTTCTGGGCAGAATGGTGTGGACCCTGCCGCATGGTAGCTCCTTTTGTTCAGCAAATATCTGAAGAATTTGAAGGAAAAGCCGTTGTTGGCAAGGTTGATGTTGATAACAACCCTGGCGTTGCAGCTAAATTTGGTATTCGCAACATTCCAACCATCCTGTTCTTTAAGAATGGCGAGGTAGCCGACAAGCAAGTTGGAGCAGTTCCAAAAAACACCCTCGTTTCAAAACTTGAAGCATTATTATAGGTACCAACAACAAAATCGTTATAAATAACGATTAATATTTTTACAATGCGAGTATGTGTTTTTTGCGCCTCCAGCGAAAAGGTGGCTGATGCTTATTTTGATGAGACCCGAGTAGTTGCTAATGAACTTGTAACCGCTGGCGCCACCATAGTTTATGGTGGTGGGTCGGTTGGCCTTATGGGGCATCTGGCCGATACGGCTCTTAGCTTAGGCGGAGATGTAATTGGTGTACTTCCTGTATTTATGGATAAAGTAGAATGGGGACACAAGAAGCTAACGCATCTCCATCTGGTAAAGGATATGCGAGAGCGCAAAAAACAACTTATTAAAGATGTAGATGCCGTAGTTGCGTTACCTGGTGGTTGCGGAACCCTTGAAGAACTTATGGAGGTGTTTACACTTAAACGACTAGGCAAATTCACAAAACCCATTGTTGTGCTAAACACCAATGGGTTTTATACTCATTTAGAACTTCTTATTGAGAAAATGGTTGAGGAGAAGTTCTTACGAACCGAACATCGGGATATCTGGCAGGTTGTTAGTAAGGCTACAGACATCATACCTGCTATAAAATCTGCCCCATCGTGGGACGAGTCGGCCATTGAGTTTGCAAAAGTTTAGCGGCTACTCACTCTATTTCTGTATGTAAACAGCTTGCTATCGCCAATTTCATCGTAAGAGAAAAGTTCTCCATTAAAAACGGGTGCTTTAACACCATCGCCAAAAAAGCTATTCCCAACAAACACCCTGGCCTCATCCCAAAATCTCCTTTTAACAAAGCTGTTAATAAGCATGGCGCCCCCCTCAATTATTAGGGACACTACACCACGCTCATAAAGCTCATTTAATACCTGGCTCTCAGCACCCTTTGCAAAGTCAATAGTTTGCAATTCCATGTTAGGTATTGAAGCAAATGTTGCCTTCTGCGACGAAGCCTTGGAGTTATTCCCAATAAATACCAGGGTAGGCATAGAACCATCGTACACCTTATAGTCAGGTGAGAGCCTAAGCGTTCTGTCCAGCACAACCCTTAACGGGCTACGACCACTCCACTCGCGTACATTCAGGCGTGGGTTATCCTTCTCAACAGTATTTGTTCCTATAAGAATAGCCTGCTCCTCGCTTCTCCAACGGTGAACAACCGTTCTTGCCAACTCATTGGTTATCCAAACAGGGGCAATTGGGTCGGTGGGTTTTCTAACTGCATCAATAAACCCATCGAGAGTTTGAGCCCATTTTAAGATAACGTAAGGGCGCTTCTTTACATGGTAAACGAAAAACCTACGATTAAGCTCCCTGGCCTCCTTCTCAAGCACGCCAACTGTAACGTATATCCCTGCTTTTTTAAGAACGTCAATGCCCCTACCCTGCACTTTTGGGTTTGGGTCTTTGGTGGCAATAACCACCCTTTTTATTCCCGACTCAATAATTAGGTCGGTGCATGGTGGCGTTTTACCGAAATGTGAGCAAGGCTCAAGCGATACGTATAATGTTGAACCATTAAGAACATCATTATCCTTTACAGAATTAATAGCCATTCGTTCAGCATGATCCATTCCGTACTCCTTATGATAACCCTCAGCAATAATCTTTTTATCCTTAACTACAACAGAACCAACCATAGGGTTTGGTGCAACGTTCCCCATTCCGTTTGATGCCAACTCAAGGCACCTATTCATGTACAGCCTATCTAATATCGGTTGTTCCATATTATTTACGTATTTTTGAAATAATAAAAATCACTTTTTAATGGGCGAATATAGTGTTTATAAGACATATAAAAATCTTGTTGCTGAATTATGCAATACCTACTCAAAAAGAGAAGCCGAGGCAATTTCAAGAATGCTTATTGAGCATATATCGGGCTTTAAACCCCATCAGATAATAACAAATAATGAGATTACCCTAAACAGCACTCAGTTCAACAAAACACAAACCTCCCTTTCGCAGCTAAAGTTACAAAAGCCAATTCAATATATCCTTGGTCAAACTGAGTTTTTTGGATTAAATATAGATGTGAACAGCAGCGTGCTTATTCCCCGCCCTGAAACCGAGGAGTTGGTTCAATGGATAATTTCGGAAAATAGTTTGAGTAACCCTAAGATTCTCGATATTGGCACTGGTTCTGGTTGCATAGCAATTGCTTTAGCAAAACACATTCCCAAAGCAACGGTATTTGCTTTAGATTATAGCCCTGAAGCCCTGAAGGTAGCTGAGCAAAACGCTAAAAAAAATGAGGTTGACATAGGATTTTTTCAGTGTGATATACTAAATCCGCCTGAACATATTAGCAGCGCCCCTTTCGATATTATTGTCAGCAATCCCCCTTACGTTCGCGAGAGCGAGAAAACACAAATGCAACCTAACGTGCTAAACAACGAACCAGAGCTGGCTCTTTTTGTAAACGATAACAAACCGCTGATTTTTTACGAGGCTATAGCAAAATTTGCCAAAGGCAATATTAAACCCAATGGCACTGTTTATTGCGAGATAAATGAAGCGCTGGGTAATCAAACCAAGGAGGTTTTCCAGAAGAAAGGATTTGTCAACACTGAAATCAGAAAAGATATAAATGGCAAGGATAGGATGCTAAAA
>JAWLEY010000204.1:0-5068 GCA_041685855.1 Perlabentimonas sp.
TTTTAATATTACTTGTTGTAATGTTGCTTTCTCCTTTGGCATTACATGGGCAGTTTTTTCGTTACTCTGAAGAACCAATAAATATTGAAGCAAAGTTCTCACGCCACTCAATACAAGCTGCTGCTAAGCAATCTTTCTTTAATACCTTAAAGGTAAAAAACAACTCCAACCGTACAGAGAATATAACTCTTAACATTACAATACCTCAAGGTTGGAAAGTTATTGGACAGGAAAAAATCGAATTACAAATTGATCCTAACGATTCGCTTATTATTCCTATCAGAGTTGCAGTTGGAGGCGATGTTAGGGGCGATATTGGCTACAGCGTTATAGCATCCTTTTCCGATAGTAGAGGGAATACTATTAAGAACGAGTACTGTTTTGTAAAAATCCCCCGCGAAACCGATCTCAGTGTTCGGTACGTTGATAGAATTCTTTATATTGACCCTGTATCAGAAACATCTTCTTTTTCAATATTAGTTAAAAATAATGGTAACCGTGACGAGCCGGTAAACTTCATGTTTGATGGTAATAATTATTTGGGTGTAGGCTCCCAAAGCAATTTCCGTCATTCTAAAGATGTAGTTATTAATCCCTATACGGATTCTTTATTTACTTTCGATGTTGCTTTACGAACTCAGGAGGATTTTGGGCGTATTAATTACAAACTTGACGCTACAATATCTACAATGGATACCACAATTTCCAGCACTATTTGGTTTAGAAAGTTAGAGTCAAAACTTTCTAATCAAATACCATCAAAGGAGAAAGTCCTTGTAGCCAATATTGTGGGTAAGGGATTACTCGATGCAAATAAAAAACCCATTGTTTCTGCTACGGTTGAAGGAAAGACCCTTTTTAATGGAGATAAGGATGTTTACTACTACTACAGAAACTTCTCTTCAAAAGAAAAGGAGGATTTCTATATTCATAACAGAATGCATATTGGAGGGAATATTGGTAAATGGCAGTTGGAACTTGGCGATAACTACCGTTCTTTTGAGAGTAATATGTTTGGCAGGGGAGGTTACTTAGCCTATAACGGTAAAGAGTTTAATTTTGAAGCATTAGCAAATAAGGATAAAAGAACAGAAACTGTAAATTATGGAGGAATAGGAAATTATTATTTTAATAATACAGATTACCTGACAAGCGGGGTTACCTATAGCAATAATGCAGAGAATGACTTTCAGTCTCTTATGGCATTGGCCGGTGGAGGTGTTTTTCTTTTTAGTAACCATAATATTCAGGGGATTTTTGCTTACAACCAGATTCAAAGAGAACTCGATGGACAGAGTCAGCATAACGAGTTTGGAGGGGAGCTAAAGTATAAATCAAAATTTGGCAATTTTGATAATTCGCTACGTGCGAGGTATGCCAGCCCCTTATATAACGGGCCACAGGCTGGGCGCTTAAGAGTTTATGCAAATACAAGATACCAGTTTAACAGGGAACATAGGCTCTCCTTATATTTAATTGAAAGTAGAATCAACAGGCCTAGCATACAGGATAATATAACTGTTCGTTCAACTCAAAGCCAAGCTCGAGAGTTCAAAATAGAACATCTTTTTCAAGCATCACCAACAATTCAGGTATATGGTGGCCCTGCTGTAGAGAACTATATTTGGGAGGGGTTGGCAACCTTTAATTATGATAAACATTACGGTTCTTTAGGTTACAAAATGTATTTAGGCGCACGAATTAGGAATTCAACAGGAACAATCTCTATTGCCCCTAAGTATGAGGTAGCCAGAGTAAATGTATTTAGCAATCCTTTTGTTGCTGATGGTGCACCATCAGATAATATTTGGTTTAACTATCAGTATTTTTCTTTGAACCTAAGAAGTCGAAGGCTAAACGTATTAGCCTTTTACACATCGGGTCCCAAATCTGTGATGGATCAGATAAACTACACTGGCTTTAGTAAACCGAATAGAAGGTTGCAGTTTATGCCAGCTTTTGATGGGTTTGTATATAAAAATATACTTAGAGCCTTTGCTGGACTCAGTTATGCGAATGATGTGGAAACTGGCTCTGTCTACTCCAACCTAACAGGTCAACTCCGCTGGTACTTACCAAAGAACTGGGTTATTCACTCATTAGGTGTATATTCAATTCAAAGTAGAACAACCGCTCAAGATCTAGTTGAAAAGTATCAGAACTTTTATCTTGAGTTGGGTGTTAAAAAAGAGTTTGATATTAATCAGCCTCGCGTGAGGTACCATGATGTTGAATTGGTATTCTTTAAAGATTTTAATGGTAATTATACGCAAGAGTCAAATGAACCTGGCATAAAAAATGTGTTGGTTAATATCTCAAAGGAAGAGAGTGATGTTATAGGTAAGATTCCAGGAGACCTTTTCTCTGCAGAACTACTTTCCGATCAAATTGGACGTGTTTCTCTTGAAAGAGTTCCTGAAGGGCGGTATAAGATAAATTATAACCCAATTGGCGGAGATGCTGGAACTTTCAGTAAAGCTCTGGGCGATATTGTAATAGATATTGATAGGGACGGTAAGTACTACTTCCCCTTCGTAGAAAAAAACAAAGTCTTTGGTAAAATTGTGCTTAACCGTAGCCGCTTATCGGGGTTAGGTAATATTGATGTTTCTAATGTGCGCATAACAGCTACCGATAGTCAAGGGCGCTCGTTCTCAACCCTTACCGATAAGAATGGGGAGTTTGTTCTTTATGCTCCAATTACCGATGAGTATATTGTAAGTATTAACAATATTTTTTACGAAAATTTCGATTTAAGACAAAATAATTATCTGGTGCAATTTAACGGTTACAAGCAGTTTGAGGTAAACTTTGTTTTTGACGAGAAGGTGCGTAGAATAAACTTTGCAGCATCGGAATCAGATACGCAGGGTGGTGTGCAGCAGGTGCGCCGTACCACAATATCAGGTACGGTTAAGGATGCCAATACTCAGCAACCTGTTAGGGCAAAAATTAACCTTATAAACTCACGTACAAACTCAATTGTTACATCAACAAATTCCAGCGCATCCAGCGGCGAATATACCTTGAAATTTATGGCTAGTGATAGTTACGTGCTCGAGGTGCTCGCTGATGATTACTGGTATATGTCAGACAATCTTGCCCTTAAGCAGGTTACCACCTTTATGAATGTTGATCGCGATATAATGCTTCAACCAGTATCGGTTGGTTCAAGGTTGGGGCTTAATATTCAGTTCGATTCTGGCAGCGCTCACCTTACACCCGAGGCTGTAGCAGAACTTAACAGGCTTGTGCGCCAGCTTAAGGACAACCCAACGGTTAGGATTGAGGTTCAGGGTTATGCCGATGAGCTGGAGATAATAGATAGCCCTGACATTGGCAAGGAGCGTGCTGGTGCTGTTGCAAAATATATAATTGAAAATGGTTTTAGCAACCTGGAGGTGAGAGACATGGGAGCCGATGACCCAGTTGCAACTAGCGATACTCCCGAGGGTAGGTCTCAGAATCGTAGAATTGAGGTTGTGGTTGTTAGTAGGTAGTTTTGGTCGGTGGTTGGTTGTTAGTTGTTAGTTGTCAGTTGTTAGTTGTCAGTTGTCATTTGTTGGTTGTTGGTTGTTGGTTGTCAGTGTCTGAGTTGGGCACTGATTCGGGCACTGAAGCGGGCACTGAGGTTCTCGAAGTGCTCGATTGTAGGTAGTCGGTTGTCAGTTGTCAGTAGTCAGTGGTTGGTTTTAGGAATAGACCTAAGGGCTTTCGACAGAATTAGAACATATACTTAGTGATTTTGGTATGAGTTTAGCAAATAGTTTTCGTGATTTGGATGTTTATAATTTATCTCGTGAACTCTCAAAAGAGGTTTTCGAACTTACAAAGAAATTTCCCCCTGAAGAAAAATACTCTTTAACAGATCAAGTAAGGCGTTCGTCACGGTCTGTTGGAGCGCAAATTGCCGAAGCATGGGCAAAACGACGATACGAAAAACACTTTATCAGCAAATTAACTGATGCGGATGGAGAACAGCTGGAAACACAGCACTGGATTGAGGTTTCGTTTGATTGTGGATACATTAACAATGATTTGATGAATAGCTTATTAGATAAGTGTTCTTCAATTGGAAAGATGTTAAATCAATGATGGGAAAGTCAGCCCAATTTTGCAATAAAAACCGTTAATAATGATCCAACAATCACCAATCACCAATCACCAATCACCGACTACTGACCACTGACTACTGAAAACCAGCTCCTCATTATCAAAAACAGAAAAAAACCAAAACAAATGCAACAATCCTTCTCAAAATATCACGGAGCCGGAAACGACTTTATAATTATTGATAATAGAAGCAATGAATTTGAACCTACTCCTCAAATTATAAACGATTTATGCCAAAGGCATATGGGTATTGGAGCCGATGGATTAATGCTGCTCGAAAATAGCGAGCATGCAGACTTTTACATGCGCTACTTTAACTCCGATGGTCATGAGGCAACCATGTGTGGCAACGGCGGAAGGTGCCTGGTGATGTTTGCAAGTAGGTTGGGTATTATTAAGGGTAACGCTCATTTTATGGGTGTTGATGGCGAGCATAAAGCTGAGATACTTGACAAGAAGAATGTGCGATTAAAGATGATTGATGTTAATGAGATTCAAACCGAGGACGATCATTATATTATCAATACAGGCTCACCTCATTACGTTCAATTTGTTAATGATGTTGATAAGGTTGATGTTGAAGGTCAGGGCAGAATTATTAGAAACAGTTTCTCGTCGCACCCAGGTGGGGTGAACGTAAACTTTGCTCAGTACTCTACCAATGGTATAAAAATTCGAACATACGAAAGGGGCGTTGAGGCAGAGACCTTGGCGTGTGGAACTGGTGCTGTGGCAACAGCCATTGCAGCAAACCATTGGTTTAATGAGGATGAGAGTTTATATATTTTGTCTGCCCGAGGGGGTGATTTGATTGTTTCTTTCGAGAGGTCAACCAGTGAACAATTTCGGAATATCTGGCTTCAGGGCCCAGCAGTGCATGTTTTTGATGGGGTTGTTAAGTTGGTCGGTGGCTTGTCTCGGGATGCGGAGCATAACGAGATCGGTAGTCGGTAGT
>JAWLEY010000205.1:0-5009 GCA_041685855.1 Perlabentimonas sp.
TCCCTTGCTCTGCATTTCGGAGATGTTGTACTTTTCAATAAGGAGGGGAATCCACATGCCTTCATCGGCCCTGAGATTGGTAATAGCTAAGCAGAAGATCGCTGTAAAAAAGATTGTAAGTTTTTGCATAAAAATATATTTGAGTGATTGGGTTGTCAGTTGTCAGTTGTCGGTTGTCGGTTGGTCTTGGGGCTTTCTAACTTCTGAATAAAAGATTGCAACTCCGTATATAACCTCTGTACAGGGAGCCCCATAACGTTAAAGTAAGAGCCATCTATACGCTCAACGCCAACGTACCCAATCCATTCCTGAATACCATAGGCACCCGCTTTATCGTAGGGCTTATACTTATCAACGTAGTAAATGATTTCTTCCTGCGATAGCTCTTTAAAAAACACCTGAGTTGTTGCAGCGAAACTATGCTCGTTCCCTTTGAATATTAAGGAGACACCAGTAATTACATCGTGCCTCTTTCCCGAAAGTTCTTGTAGTATAGCTATGGCATCACTCCTATCGGTTGGCTTTCCTAGCACCTGCTCACTACACCAAACAATGGTATCGGAAGTAATCAACACCTCGTTTTCAGCCAGCGTTTTAAGGAGAGGCTTTGCTTTTTTTTGAGCAAGATAAACTGGAATTTCAGTGTGAGGCAAATCTGGTGGATACGATTCATCCACCTCACCATTTAAACGCACCTCGAAGGGAACACCCAACTCTGCGAGCAGGTGCTGCCTTCGGGGTGATTTTGAGGCTAGAACTAATTTAAGGCCTTTTAGGCTATTATGAAGTAGCACATTAAAAAATTATAACGTTTATTCTTTAGAATGACTAAAGGGAAAAGGTTTAATTAGTTGTAACTACATCTCGAACCCAATCATTTTACCTTTCTTCATAATAAGCTCATCATCAAAATAAACATCGGGCTCAGTTACTAAACCATCAAGGTGACTACTAACTGAAATGTGGCCACCCATGCTTATGTTGTTTCCAAAGGCAATATGGATTGTACCAAAAACTTTTTCGTCCTCAAGTATAAGACCAGTAAGCTTGGCCTTGTAATTTGTTCCAATTCCAAATTCAGCAACCGCACGAGCATCGCGTCCCGATTTATCAAGAATCTCAACCAACCTTTGGGCCTCCTCGCCACCATTGATGTTCTCGGCAAAACCATTAACAATGTCAACCTCTATTGGGGTTTTAATAATACCAATGCTAGCCATTGAACCATCAATTACCAGTTTGCCGTTGGTTTTATCTTCCCACGGAGCCAGAAAAACCTCTCCAGATGGCAGGTTGCCACTCTCGCCCTTGTTCCTGAGAACACCCTTGCTACGAATAATCATCCTATCCTTAACGGGCATATTAACGTCTGTACCTTTCTCTGTAACTACTCGGATGTTGCTAACACCCTCCATCTTATCGGCAATAAAATCTGTTAGTTTAATTATCTTATCGTAATCAGCGCTAAGGCATCGTGCCATAGTATCTATGGTAATATTTGGCATGGTTCCAACCCTTACGCCCTCCTTCACAGCATTTCGGCGCGCATCGGTATGGGTTAGGGATTTTGATGTAGGACAGATAACTACGTCTACCCTTTTCATCATGTCAGCAACTGCCTCGGGTGGCTCCTGCCCGTTTATCTCTCTTGCTTTAATCTCAAGCAGAATAGATTCCTTGCATTGTTCCTTCCCAGCCTCGTGAAGCGCCTGTCCAATTTCTCTTTTAATCTCATCGGTAATAACCAGAAGGGTCTCATCTTTTTTAAGCCCCATACAATCTCTTAATGCAATTACCGAAGCATCGCGAAGTTCTTTGTTAGTTTCCATTATGTACTGTTTTTATTTTACAGTGCACAAAATACGAATAAGGTAATAAATTGCCAAAAATTTAGATATACAGTATTATTGGAGGAATAGTGGGCAATAATAGTTACGCCCCGTTAGTAGGTAAAAATCTTACTGATGACGGCCAGCGTATGACCATTTGCGAGCCTACGCCGACCCTATCAGTAAAAACACAAAAATAATCAATCAGCGATAAAGCCCGTTAAACATCAGTTTACTAAGTGGCTATTAGCTGAATTGTGTGCTGCACATATTTTTCAATCCTAAATATATTATAGTCTAACTAGGGTTATTGAGGTCCCGTGCGGAAGGGTTTGAAAACTCTTTGCCAAGTTTTGGCTTGAGAATTTGCCTGTGTGGCTTGGCAATGTGTTTTCAAGCGAAGGGATTTACTCAATTCGCTCTTTCCCCGGGAGTTTGTTTTTACCTTGATAAATTAAGTCCTAATTGAGCTAAAGAAACTGTCTTTATATTTATCACTAATAGGAATAAGTGTTTCTCCAATTTTAATACGGTTGCGTTCGATACTTTCAATCTTGTTTAATGCTATAACAAAGGAATTGTGAACACGTTTGAATCTTTTTTCGGGCAGATGTTCAAGAATCCTGTTAAAACTTTGCAGAGTCATTATCTTTTTTGCCGGGGTGTGAATTCTCAGATAATCCTTCATGCCTTCAATATAAAGTATATCGTCAAGTTCAACTTTTTCAATGTGGTTCTCAGATTTAATAAAAATATACTCATTATTCTGTGAAGCAATCAATTCATAATTCTTTGCTTTGTCTTTTAATTCCTTCAAATTAATTGCCTTATCGACTGATTGAAGAAACCTTTCAAGAGTATAGGGCTTCAGAAGATAGTCCACAACCGAGAATTCATATCCAGCTATAGCATATTTTTCATAGGCCGAAGTAACAATAACTGCCGGTTTAACTTGCAATGCTTTCAGGAATTGAATGCCATTAAAGTCTTTCATCTCAATATCCAGAAAGACTAGTTCAACAGTATTGTTTTTCAGAAAATTGATAGCTGAGATACCATCTGTAAAAACCGATACAAGCTCGAGCACTGATATCTTTTCAATAAAGTTAGACAGTTTCTCAGCAGCCAGTTTTTCGTCTTCTATGATAATGCACTTAATCTTCATCAATCGTCAAAGTTAATGAAACAGAATAGACACCCTTACTTTTTTCAATATTAAGCTTATACTTTGATGGATACATCAAGTCAAGGCGCTTAACAATATTTGACAGCCCAAAGCCAGAATCAGTATTTTCTTCCTTTTTTGCATTATAACTGTTTTGACATTCAAAAACAAGCTCTTTACCTGATGTTAAAAACTTAATTTTTGCTGGATGATTACTATCCACTAATCCATGTTTGAACACATTCTCAATAAAAGGTAAAAACAGCATTGGTACAACATAAGTGTTTACAGAAATACTATTTTTTTCTAATTGAATATTAATTTCATTATCAAGCCTTAGTGACTGTAGTTCAATATAGTTTTCAATATATTCAATTTCAGAAAACAATGAAACTTTGTCTTTATCTGAATTAGAATAAATATATCGTAATAGTCCTGAAAGCTTGTTGAGAATTTCAGAGGCTTTTGCTGGTTTAGATGTTATCAAAGAATCAATATTATTTAAAACATTGAAGATAAAATGCGGGTTATTCTGATTAATAAGTACCATTAGTTTGGATTTCAATTTTTCACCCTCAAGTTCTTTTTTCTTTTGTTGTTCTTCAATCCAGTTTACAAAAGCCCTTAAAAGTAAACCTGAACCACAAATAAGCAGTGAGAGAAAAAAAACTTGTACAAAGCCATCTAAAGAATAACCCTTCCAACCATTCCCGGATATTGCTGAAGCAACTTTATCAATATGAGGAATGAGCGGAAAAATCAAACTGGTCACAAAAACAGCTGCTATCCCAGTAAGGAATTTTTGTTTAGAAAAGAATTTAGGTACAATAAGTGAATACCCCATGTAAAAAAGAGCAAGAGACCAGGCAAAAATTCCCAGAAGCATTCCAATACTAATTAGCACACTTTGATTTACCCATAAATTCCCAGCTAATGATACCAGAAAAATAATACTTAGGTCGCAAAACCAAACGAATCCGTGTAGTGAATACAAAATTGTTTTTTTCATAATCGTAATTTTTTAAAATTTTTAATTCACTACAAAAATTCATAATCGCTCCTTATAATTAAAATCTAGTATATCCTTCCCTGTTTTTAATCGACATTTTTCGCTTTACAATCGACAATTGCGTTAGTCGCTGTGTGTGGGTGTGTGGGTCAAAAAGCATGAGTTTGGCAATAGAAGCAAAGGTTAAAGGAAGGGATTGACAAACTCTTGTTTTGTGTGGCTAGGTATTCAATATATTATTTCAATCAACCAATAAATTGTCAAAGCAGTCTTTTTATTATGATTGCACACAACAATTATAAGTACTTAAGTATTAAACTAAATTCTAACAGGAATAAACAACGCTCAGAATAAAATGGGCAGAGGAATATAATACAAAAAAAAACCTTCTCAATAGCCCTAGGGGCAGAGAAAGTAGGGTTAAAAAGGAAGTTAAAATCGTTAAGCGTTCTGTTGTTTCTCAACTGGATTGCTTGTACTATAAGCAGGGCATGCCTTTTTAGAGCACGAACTAAAAACCATCATTGCAACTGCCAGAACCACCAACAGTACCGATACTTTGCTTTTTAATCTCATCATCCAACATTTTATTTAATACTGTTGGCAAGATAAAAAAAAATATAATGCAACAGTTATTCTGCGGTAATATTTTCTTCAGCTATTTCACCCTGAGCATATACAGGACAAGGAACATTGTTGTGACATGACGTTAACACAACGCTAGCAACCAAGCATATAGCAAAAACCACTATTCTTTTTGTTTTCATATTAAATAAGATAAAAAAATTAAACCTTTAAAAAACTTAACAATAACACTTCAAAAAATGTTCCAACCTTAATTGCATAATAAATAATATGCAAAATCCTTTGTAAAGATACGTTGTAAATTGAGAAAAGTAAACAACAATAAACTAGTATAAGTTATTTTTTTAGTTGATATTAATCATCATATTTTTCGCCTTCTTAATAACTGTAAGAATTCCAGCCATAAAATGCAACCTTAATC
>JAWLEY010000206.1:0-4998 GCA_041685855.1 Perlabentimonas sp.
CTTTTTGTATTTACAAATAAGGTGAAGTCAATATACACCGAAGATGCAAAAACAAGGTACAAAAATATGAACAATCGCTACCCCAACATTCTACAACGGGTTCCTCAGCATATAATAGCATCGTATCTAAACATAACACCTGTGCATTTAAGCCGATTAAGAAGCGAACTATAATTTTATTAACATTTGTTATCGTTTCGTGAATTTTGGTTAACTTATCTTTGTTTTTGTAATTACCAACAATTCTAATCCTATGGAAAAAATAAACGGTACCAGCAACAAGGTGTTAGAAATTAATCTTAGCACCGGCAAAACAACCACTATCACAATAAGTACAGAACTACGCAAAAAATTTATTGGCAGTAAGGGACTAGGCATCAAACTACTGTTCGATAGGTTAAAGGTAGGTATCAACCCCCTTTCAGAGGATAACATAATTGCTTTTATGCCTGGGGTTTACATGGGGACGGGTGCACCCTGCTCTGGTCGTTGGTCGGCGGTTACAAAATCGCCGCTAACTGGCATTATTGCCTCTGCATCGTGCGGTGGACCTTTTGGCATGAGTCTGAAAACTTCCGGGTGGGATGGAATTATACTTAAAGGGAAAGCACCCGAAAAATCATATTTATATATTGATTCAAAAGGGGTTGAGATTAGAGATGCCTCCCACTTATGGGGTAAGTACACCGATGATACGCTCCATGAACTTGAAGATGAAGGTGGCATTTTAGCCATTGGCCCTGCTGGTGAAAACATGGTACGATACGCCAATATAATTTCAGGACACAGGTTCCTGGGTCGTGGTGGTATGGGTGCTGTGCTTGGCTCAAAAAACATAAAGGCCATAGTAGCCAAAGGGAAAGAGTTTAAAATTGAGCCTGCAAACCCCAATGCATTTGACAAGGCCCGAAAGTTGGCCAATAAGCAAATAAACTCAAACGAAATGACATCGGGCTTTTATCGCGATTACGGTACAACTGCCAATGTTATACCCTGCAACGATGCCAATATTCTCCCCATTAACAATTTTAGTGATGGTTCTCATCCCGAACACAAGGAACTATCTGGTGAAAACTATAAGAAAACCTACGATACCAAGTATCACACCTGTAAGCCCTGCTCAATTCTGTGTGGACATAAAGGGAACTTTGAGGGGGAAACAACCGCCGTTCCAGAATACGAGACGGCAGGTCTGATAGGCTCAAACCTTGGAATTTTCGATTCGGTTGCCGTGGCCAAACTAGGGCGATTGTGCGGTCAACTTGGTATGGATACCATATCGGCTGGGAGCACCATTGGCTGGGCCATAGAAGCCACCCAGAAAGGAATAATTAAATCTGATTTGGGTTTTGGAAAAATTGATGCTATTGAACAAGCAATTAAAGATATTGCTAATATTAAAGGCTTAGGCGCAGATTTAGCTCTGGGCACCAGGGCCGTTAGTAAAAAGCATGGCGGAGAATCCTTTGCAATCCAGACTAAAGGTCTTGAACTGGCTGCATACGACCCACGTGGTTCGTTCGGACAGGCACTCTCCTACTCCGTTGCCAACCGCGGTGGTTGTCATCTCAACGCTTACGTTATTGCTCAGGAGGTACTCTTTAAACTGCTCAATCCCTATAAATCTTTAGGTAAGGCTGCTTACGTAAAATTTTTGCAAAATATTAAGGAGATTATCGACTCAATGCATACCTGCGCATTCACACAGTTCGCCTACATGATGGAACCTCCGCTGGTAAAATATACTCCAAAACCAATCCTCGCTCTCCTAATGCAGTATATGCACCCCGTTGCAATAATGCTTATCGACTATAGTCTTTACACAAAAATGTGGAGCGCAATTACTGGAATAAAAATGAGCAACAAGGAATTACTAAAGGCTGGAGAAAGAATTTACGTGCTTGAACGATACATGAATACCCGCGAAGGAATTAGCGCAAAGGACGATACCCTGCCCAAAAAGCTACTAAAAGAATTTAGACGAAGCGACGACAAGAAAAAGCCTATCCCTCTTGAAAAAATGGTAAAACGATTCTATAAACTCAGAGGGTTTGACCAAAATGGCATTCCAACTAAGAAAACTATGGAAAAACTAGGGATTGCTGTAAATCAGTAGTCGGTGGCCGTTAATGGCAACAACTGACAACCAACAACCAACAACCAACAACCAACAACCAAATATCCAAATGAATCAATCTCAAAATCACTCCTTCTTCGCCCAACCCAAGTTCCTTGTGGGACACAGGGCTATGGAGCATATTCACATTGAACTAGATGGCTACAACGCATCACAGCCAATGGTTATCGCTAGCAAGGCTGATAATGTGAACGTTAAAAAATTTATCCGTGCATTGGCCGACTCAAATATTACCATTGTTGCGCTGGTTGACAACGTCCTACCCTACGTAAATCCAAATGAAATTGAAAAATTAGCTGGGCTTTTTCGTTGGCGTGATTGCGACTCAATAATCGCCCTCGGGGGCGAATCGGTTATGGATATAGCCAAAGCCCTAAACCTGAGGCTTAACGGAATAGAGATTGACGAACCCCTAGAACTTAACACTACCCTAAAGCCATTTGTTTACATTGCTACGGCAAAGATTAATGGACACGAGGTTACCAACACAATCAATGTTGATGGGAAAATACTCCATTCCGATTTTCTTTATCCTGATATTGTTTGTATCGATAATAGGATGATATCTGCAAAGAGAAATTTCAATTCGTTGATATTTGCAGCCTTCAATTCATTAGCACAATGCATAGAGGGAGCCGAAACATCTAGCAACAATCCTTTTGTTGATGCATCGGCACTAACGGCCATTCGACTTATTGTTGATAATCTGAAAATTATAATCAGAAAACCCAACGATAAAAAGGCAGGGGTCGGCCTAGCTAACGGAATTTCCATTGCTGGTACCATCCGTTCAAACACCAGAGGGCATTTATGCTGTATGTGTTCTGGCATATTGGCAAACAATACCGAATTACCTCAGGGACTCTTTGCCGGAATACTTTTAGCACCTTCTCTTCAATATAAAATGGATAAAGGGATGGATATAAGGCATGATTTACTCTTGGCAATGGTGGGTATAGAACAATTCTGCTCTACTCCCAAGCAAGATAAAATTACAAGGGCCATTGAAGAGATAAGAAAAATTACCAAATCGTTGGAAAAGATTATACCAAAAAACCTAAGCGAATTAAAGGTTCAGGAGCATATTTTAACAAAAGTTGCCCAAAAAATTGAGGAGGACAGCAAAGGACAAATCGAAAAAGATTTTTGCTACAATTTTTTACAAAAAAACATGGAGGAAAGGCAATGAGATATAATGATTATCGCATGGTTAAACCCGGAAAAAAGCGCCTAAAACGCTTATACGTTAGCCTTCTACTTTTTGTTTTTGGGCGCGCATTTCAGGCAGTTGCCAAAGTTGACCCCGTAGCGAAAAAAGAGTTTGATAGCATGCCCTCCGATTTTATGCTCGACCTATGCGTTGCACCAAACGGTCCACACATGATTGTTGGCAAAGATAAAAAGGGCAAAATTCGTTACTACGGATGGAACCCAAAGGGCAAAATACTAACTCTTTCAATGAAAATTAAGAGCCTTGAAGCTGCCGTACTGATGTTCACCTTTCAGGAATCGTCATGCACCGCCACCGCAAGGGATAGGCTAATTGTTGAGGGCGATTTACCCATAGCAAGTGCAGTACTTAGGATTATGGATATGCTGGAAGTACTCCTTCTCCCAAAATTCATTGCCAAGCTGGGTGTAAAACGCTACCCCAACCGCTCAAGAATGACATTAGGAAGAAAATTACGGAGTAGAGTTTTAACATACACTAGAGTCTTAATTGGATAATACGGTAGTCGTTAAACTCAACCAACAACCGACAACTGACAACTGACAACTGACAACCAACAACTGACAACTCTGTCCCTCTGAGCCTCTGTGTTTTATATTTTAAACAACAACTAAATTATGCAAATCCCAGGATACTACGAATACTGCAACAGGGTGAAAATAATCTCAGGGCACAATGTACTTGAGCAAATTCCTGAACTACTCTCAAACTTAAACGCTAAGCGCCCAATGTTAATAACAGACAAAGGCGTAAACGGCGTTGGATTGGTAAAGATAGCTACCGATGCAATGGGCAAAATGAGTATCCCAATTTTTGATGATGTACCCGCCGATTCTGACCTGCAAACCATCAAACAGATTACTCACCAGTATCGTTTAATGAATTGCGATTCAATTATAGCCATTGGTGGCGGTTCTGTACTCGATACTGCTAAAGGCGTAAACATACTGGTATCGCTTGGTGGCGATAATTTGATGAAATATGCTGGCTCAGGAAAAGTAAAAAGCAAACTAAAACCGCTAATTGCTGTCCCAACAACATCGGGAACGGGCTCGGAAATGACGCTTGCAGCCGTAATTGCCGACCATGAGAACAGCGTAAAACTAGGTTTCGTCTCTTACAACCTCCTGCCTGATATTGCATTGCTCGATTCACGCATGACCAAAACATTGCCCCCCCACCTCACGGCACAAACAGCAATGGATGCCCTAACCCACGCTTGTGAGGCATATACCTGCCTTGCCAAAAACCCCATGAGCGATAGCGCAGCATTACTTGCCATCCGTCTAATTAGCGAAAATTTAATAACTGCCATTGAAGACCCGTGCAACCTTGATGCCCGCTTGGCGCTAGCCAATGGTTCTGCCCTGGCAGGTGCTGCTTTCTCCAACTCAATGGTTGGAATGGTGCATACGCTGGGGCACGCAACAGGCGGGGTTTGTCACGTACCTCACGGAGCCTGCATGAGTATCTTCTTACCCTACGGATTAGAGTACAACCTAAGCAAAACAGCCAACCTAACGGCTGAACTACTATTTCCCCTTGCAGGAGAAGAGGTTTTTGCCTCAACTCCACCCAACCAAAGGGCTAAAAAAACAATTGAGCATATCCGCAACCTAAATCAACAGCT
>JAWLEY010000207.1:0-4990 GCA_041685855.1 Perlabentimonas sp.
AGGTATAGTTCTAGGTTTAAATAGTTCCTATGCAGCCTGGTTTGAGGTTGTAACCGCATCGCCATCGGCAGTTATTGTAATGGTGTTAGTTTTATCGGCTCTGCTTGTATCGCCTGTTCCAATGTTCTCACTAAAGATAAAGGGTTTTTCAATAAGGAACACGTGGCAGCAGTACTTGCTTGTCATACTTGCTGTAGTGGCCATGATAATAATGAGCAGCGCATCGCTAGCACCAATTATTCTTATCTACATAATTATTTCGATTGTGAACTGGCCGTTTAAGGAGGGTTGATTTCCTGTTGCTACATTTTTACTCTTATTATAGGAACATCATTAATTTGAGGTTTTATATCGTTCTTATTGTTTGGGATTTATCTTTTTATTCTTGCTATTATAGTTGAGGGAGTTAGATAATCCTAAATTTTGTATAAAAACAAGTACGAACAGATTTAAGCAGCAGTTCTGAGTTATAATGCATAACCAATCCCAACAGAAAAATAATTTCCGGTTAATTCACCTCTCAGCCACCAGCCACCCAAAGCAAATTGTAACCCTAGCCTTGCAATAGGACCCTCTCGTTTTACTGCACCTCCCTCATCAATGTATTGATTTTCGTAGTCACGATCCTGATAGTTTTTGTATTTCCCCTTTTGAATTGGAAATGTTTCAATTCCAATATATGGTCGGAATTTCCAGATATCGTAGGCAATTATGCATCCAAGAATCCCCTCTGTAATAATAAATTTTCTATACATTGTACTGTGTAAATACGCACCCTCAGGAACGCCAGGAGGTAATTCATCTGGATAGATTTTTCTGGTGGCTATTCCGTGCGATTCAGAGAAGTAGTTCATTAGACTATAAATACGAATTGAGAACGAGGATTTCCCGAAATAATGTTTGAAACGAAGGCCTAATTGAGCACCCTTCCCTTTGTTACCTTCATTACGTCGATTAGAGGCAAAACCCGATATAAATGTGCTTTCAGAGATAAGTTCAGGAATGTATGTTACTCCCAGAAAAGCATCCACTTTCTCTGAAATTCCATATGTTCCGTAAAGGTTTATCATTTGTCTGTCTGCACTATAGTTCCAAGGTTCGTATTCAACTTGCGAATCAAACTCAATGTCGTAGCTAACCACTTCATGCATAAAACTTGAACCTACTTCAATATGGCCCTTTTGAACATTACGAGCAGGGTCAGCTTGCATTTGTGTAAAGCATGGATGCGTTCCTAAAAAATATGTAAAGATAAAAGTGAGGATGTATAAACTTCTTGAAGTTGATTTTTGTGTTTTCATTTTACACTACCATTTTATATTCTATAGTTAATGTATTTGCTTTTCAGTGGGCTTTTTTACAATGACTAGTTTTTGTAAATATTTAGAGGTTAAATCAATCCTATCTGAGATTATAATTTGCGTAGCTAGACACTAATTATCTTTAAGGCAGCGAACAGAAAATCCGTTTTGCTTATCGGATGTGCTCCTTGTTACTTTACTATGTGCGTTAACTAAGCGCCGATTCCATGCGCTTGGTAGCGTAGGATGCTCAATGTCTGAAATGCTCCACCATAGACCCTCTTCTCCAATAAAAAAGAAATTACCATTACCGCTACGGTAGCCCCCTGGAAGACCGGAGAAACCTCTTTCGTTGGTAGCACCCGTATTGGGGCTATCCCATCTTGGGTGGGGATTGGGTTCTGTTGAGATAGATTTCATTTTACCACCCTCATCGGTACCCCGTCCTCCGGTTGAGTTTGCTTGTTCCTGTGTCATTCCCAGATACATTTCAAGTTGCTTCCAGTTATCATCACTTGGTATGATCCAACCCGCTGGACATAAACCGCGAGTATCAATAACAGCATACCAGTTGTAAAGTTTTCCGTATGTTTCATCTCTTGAAGGCTCGTTATCGTAGTGCGACCACCCGCCAGTAGTTAAATTCCCCCAATCTGTCCAACCGGTTATATTGGGAATTTCATCCCCATTGCTATATTTTGATGTTTTTAAATTTTCTGCCATCCATTCCTGTTCGCCAATAATTACAGTAATGTACTCATTGCCATCAATATCTGTAATGCCATCGCCATATATTATGGAGTTTTCTATTGTTTGGAAGTTAACCTGATTGCCGTAACTTGTTCCCGCACTATTAGTAGCATAGGCCCGTACATAGTATAGTGTATTGGGTTCTAGGTTGGTTATGCTACTTGAATAGCTACCGGGACCGTCGCCATCATCGGTTTTATTGTCGCTGATGGTTGGGTTTTGGCTTGTGCTCCAGCATACGCCCCGTGATGTAACAGTACCCCCACCATTATCGGTTATATTACCACCAGAGATGGCTGTTGATTGTGTAATTTCTGTTACCTCTGCGGTGGTTAGAACAGGAACGCTTATTTCATTTTCCTTTTCGCAGCTGCTTAGAAGCAATGATGTTGTTACCACAAGGGCGATGGAATAGTGCCAGAATTTCTTTGTTGTTTTCATATAGGCATATTCAGATATGAGAGTTCTTGACTTTTTATAACATAAATTTCATATAACTATGTGTTTGAAGTTAACAAGAACCTACCAAATGCTTAAACTCTTACCCCCATTATGGTAACATCATCAATTTGAGGGTTCTCACCTTTCCAACTATCAAATACTTCTTCTAGAATAACTTTTTGCTCTGCCATGGGTTTTTCCACATTGCTTGCCAGCAATATTCTTAGGTTTTTTACCATAAATTTGGACTTTTGAGGACCTCCAAACTGATCCTGAAAGCCATCGCTTGTTATGTAAATGGAGTCTCCTTTGTTAACTTTTATTTCGTGATTGGTAAAAGGCTTCATCACCTGATGAATGGCAACGGGCTGCTTATCGGGTTTAATGATTTGAAGTTCTTTTCTAGCATTTACAATGTATAGCGGGTTGTTTGCTCCGGCAAATTGCAGCTGATTGTTTTTTGTATTCAGGACGCAAATTGCAATATCCAGCCCATCGTGTTGCTCATTCTCCTCGTCTCGTTGCTGCAATGCATCTATTACTGATTCGCGCATTAGTTCAAGAATATTGCTTGCCTTTGTAACCTCTTTCTTGTTCACAATATCTTTTAAGTACGATACTCCCAACATGCTCATAAATGCGCCTGGAACACCATGCCCTGTGCAATCGGCAACGGTAAACACCAACCAATGGTTGATACGAGTAGCCCAGAAAAAATCGCCTGATACGATATCCTTAGGTTTGAAAAGGATAAAATGCTCACCTAAGATGTTTTGAGTATAACTGCTACGGGGCAAAACGGCATTCTGAATGCGCTGGGCGTAGCTGATGCTATCGGTGATATGCTTGGTCTGTATCTCAATGCGCTCCTTCTGCTCAACAACCATGTCGCGCTGTGCTTCAATCTCCTCCTTTTGCGCCCTAATTTCCTCGTTGGCCTCTTCCAGCAGGACGTTTTTATGCGTTATAATTGTATTGGCTTGTTTCTTTTGCTGGTAACCCAAGAAAATTAGCAAAACCATTATTGCCAGTAGCACTGAACCTCCAATGAAAAAATTACGCTGGGCGCGTTGGCGCTTATTGTCAATCTCCTGCTTCTCAATTAACAGCTGCTGGTTCTCTATCTCCTGCTGTTTCTTTTCGGTTTCGTACTTGGTTTGCATCTCGGTTATGGCTCTGGTTTTCTCATCGCTGAATAGGCTATCACGGGTTTGGTTGTAAAGGTTGGAGTACTCGTAGGCTTTTTGGTAATTACCCAGGTTAGCCCACGCTTTGTGTAATCTGTCGTACTGCTCATTTTCTAGCGGGAGAGCATCTATCTCCTTAGCAATTTCAAGGGCTTGCTCGGCATACTCGACTGCCTGAGAGTAGTATTGCATTTTCTCCTTAACTAGTAATGATGAATCACCTAAATTAATATTTATTTTTGCAATGTTTCCCTTAGTCGCTGCTGCAGTATTTTTATCCCCAATTTCCTCAGCAATTTCAGCTGTTTTCTTAAAATTTTTCAGTGCAAGATCATAGGAGCCTTGCTCAGCGTAAATATTTCCAATATTCCCCATGCTAAAACTCATACCTCTTTTGTCACCTAATTCCTCTGAAATTTTCAATGATTTATTATAGTATTCGATGGCCTGATCGTAAACTTTTTGTGCTTTATAAACATTACCAATATTTCCGTAGCATTGGCTTATAAGCTTTTTGCTGTCTATCTCTTTTGCTATTTCTAAAGCATTTTGATGTAATTCAATCGCCAGTGAGTAAGATTTTTGAGCCATGTGAATATTTCCAATGTTAAAGTAAGAACGGCATACTAAATTTTTATCGCCAATTTCCTCACCTATTTTGAGTGATTTATAGTAATGCTCAATGGCAGAAGAATAGTTGCCTTGGATCTTTTTAACAACACCGAGATTAGTGTAACCACTTGCAACGCCTCTTTTATCTCCTAATTCTTTACTTATTTCTAACGATTTCTTATAGAAATCAAAAGCTAGAGAATATGAACCCTGACTTTGATAAATATATCCAATGTTATTATATGTGGCACTTATGCCCAGTTTGTCTCCCAACTCTTCAAAAACTTCTAATGATTTCTTAAAGTGCTCAATGGAAAGACTATATGAACCTTGGTTTGCATAAATAATCCCTATGTTATTATAGCAAGAACTTATTCCGTGCTTATCCCCTATCTCTTGCCTAATATTAAGGGATTTCTCAAAATGTTCAATGGCAATATCATACGCACCAAGGGTTGAGTATATTGTTCCTATATTCATCAATGAGTTGCCAATTCCTTTCTTATCTCCCAGTTCTTTTTTAATTTCCAATGATTTTTTATAATATTCAATTGCTTTAGAATGCATGCCTCTATAACCCAAAATTATTCCGATACTGTTGTATGAGTTGCCAACTCCTTGTTTATCTCCTATTTTCTCTGAAATTTTAATAGAATTTTGAAGATAATCCAAGGCTTTTTCATATTCTCCTAGTTTGCT
>JAWLEY010000208.1:0-4958 GCA_041685855.1 Perlabentimonas sp.
CATGCCAAATTTATTGCAATTATAATTGCCAAAAGCATAACTGTAAGTGTATTGTATAATGGCGTGTCGCTGTTAAGCATCCAACCTGAAACTATGCTGACAATAAGGACGAGCGAAATGCGGATAATGATATTGATTTGGTATGATTTGGTCATCTTTTAAACCGTATGAGTTAATAAATACCGTACTTTTTCATCTTGTTGTAAAGGGTTTGTCTGGTTACACCCAGTTGATGTGCTGCAGCTTTTATATTTCCTCCATTTTTCTCAATGGCAAGAGTGATCATCTTTTGTTCCATTTCATCCAGTTTAAGGCTGCTGGGAACAGGGTTAGGATTACTTACCGAACCTGAGAAAAAATCGTTTACGCAGAGTTCCCCTGTATCGCTCATTATCACTGCTTTTTCAATGGAGTGCTCCAGTTCCCTTACGTTACCTGCCCAGTGGTACTCTTTAAGTTTTTGTTTTGCGCTTTCTGCAATTGTCGCTCTAGGTTTGTTATACTTATCGGAATACTTGGTAAGGAAATGTTTGGCAAGAACAAGAATATCATCTTTCCTGTCGCGCAGTGGCGGTACTTCAATCTGTATGGTGTTTATTCGGTAAAGCAAGTCCTCACGGAATAGCCCATTATCAACCATTTCCCTTAGGTTCCTATTAGTAGCACAAACCAAGCGAATATCAATTGGGGTAGGTTTATTTGAGCCAACAGGAGTAATCTCCCTGTTTTGTAAGGCTACCAGAAGTTTTGATTGAAGATTAAGAGGAAGGTTGGCAATCTCGTCGAGAAAAAGCGTACCCTTATTTGCCAATTCGAATTTTCCTGTGCGGTGCTCGTTGGCATCGGTAAAGGCGCCTTTAACATGACCAAAAAGCTCGCTTTCGAAAAGCGTTTCGCTAATCGCTCCCATATCCAAAGTAACCATCAGCTCATTACATCGATTCGATAATTGGTGTATTCTCCTTGCAATCAATTCTTTGCCTGTTCCATTTTCACCAGTAATCAGGATGTTTGTATCGGTTTTAGCAACCTTTTCTACCGTTCTAAGCACTACTTTCATTTCTGGAGAGCTGCTAATAATGGTCTTGTTGTTTCTGTTAAGGCTCATTATCAAACTCTTCTCCTTTTGGCGAAGGTCTTTCACCTCGTTTTTTGAGAGGCTAAGCTGAACGGCCGACCTGACCGTTGCCAGTAGCTTTTGGTTATCCCAGGGTTTTAAAATAAAATCTGTTGCCCCAGCTTTCAGGGCTTTAACAGCCAGCTCCACATCGCCGTATGCGGTGATAAGAACCACGGAAAGATTTGGGAACTTTTGTTTAATTCTTTGCAGCCAGAATAATCCTTCGTTACCTGTGTTTACGCCAGTTTTAAAGTTCATATCTAGCAGCACCAAATTACACTGAAACTCCTCAAGCTTCGCTTCCAGAAGATTTGGGTTTGAAATGCACACTACACTATCGAACTCAGGGGCAAGCAGCATCTCAAGGGCTACAAGCACATTCTTGTTGTCGTCAACAATCAGGATATTTTCTTTGGGCATTGCTATGTAAATTAAAAAACAAATGTAAATGTTGTTGAATGCAAATGCAAAGTTGTGTATAAATATTTGACACGCTGGTGTAAAATATTTATACAAACACCCTTTGTTAAATAACTCTATGTCTCTCATATACAGATAAAATAATCCTTTGGCATAAATTTAGCAAGGATGAATGCTAAATGGATAATTGATAATAAACTAATTAATCATCACTATGATTCAAACAACTAACCTAAACAAAATCTTCCGCACCGACGAGGTGGAAACCCTAGCTCTGAACGATGTGTCTTTATCAGTTAAAAAAGGCGAGTTTGTTGCTGTAATGGGACCTTCGGGTTGTGGTAAATCAACACTTCTAAACATTGTTGGAATGTTAGACAACCCTACTTCTGGTCAGTACTTTTTTGATGGAAAGGAAGTGGGAATCCTAAGCGAGAACAAGCGAACCGATATCCGCAAGGGTAACATAGGTTTTGTTTTTCAAAGTTTTAACCTGGTTGATGAGCTGAATGTGCACGAGAATGTGGAGCTACCACTTGTTTATATGCGCATTAAGGCCAAGGAGCGTAAAGAGATGGTGAATGCCGTGCTGGAGCGTATGAAGATTAGCCATCGGCGTAACCACTACCCACAGCAGCTATCGGGCGGACAGCAGCAACGGGTGGCTATTGCAAGAGCCGTGGTAGCCAACCCCAAACTAATACTTGCCGATGAGCCCACGGGTAACCTCGACTCAAAAAACGGCCTAGAGGTGATGAACCTGCTTACCGAACTAAATCGCGAAGGTGCAACCATAGTAATGGTAACCCACTCAATTCACGACTCAGAGTTTGCCCACAGATTGGTTAACCTTTTTGATGGAAAAATTCTAACCGAGAATATGAAGCGAGAGATGGAGGTGATGTTGTAGAGGGGTTGTCAGTTGTCAGTAATCGGTGGTTGGTAGACGCTAAACGGTAATCGGTTTTACGTGAGATTTCCCATCTTCTGACTTCAATCCAACATCTAATATCTCTCGTCAACCTATCGGTAGCCGAGACAGGCAACATCCATCATCAAATAACCCAAAAATGATACAGTTAAAACATCTATTCAAAACAGTTATAAGGTATAAGCTTTCGTCGGGATTGACACTGCTTAGCATTGCTAACGGTAAGCTGGCAAAGCTGGCTGGCGGCTAGGAGAAATCCGGTGGAAGCTCTCCGATACGAGTAGTGAGGAGAGCGGACATCCCGATGCATTTTTCGTAAGCTTTGAGGTACGAAAAGCCCCAGAAAAAGCTATCGGGATGGAGGCGTTGAGAAACGAATAGTTATAAACTGATTAAATAAAAAAATATGTTGAGACAAACTAGGCTGACAATAAGAGATGTTTTTGTAAACAGGTTCTATACGTTCCTTAATATATTGGGGTTGAGTGTTGCTCTGCTTTCGGTGGCTCTAATATGCATGTGGGTTATTCATGAATCGGGGTATGATAAATTCAATGCGAATTACCATCGTATCTATCAGGTTAATAATCTGTCAGTTGAGGATGGTGTGAGATGGGACGGTACTCCATCTCCTTTTGCTCCCGAAATTATCAATAATTGCCCAAGTGTAGAGCAAATAACTCGTATAGTAAGATTTACTCCCATACCATTTAGCTATGGTGAAAATAGTTTTATTGAGGAAAAGGGAATTTCTTCGGATCCAGAGATATTTGATATTTTCTCGTTAACCCCTGTTGCCGGCGATGCAAGGGAAGCTTTAAGTGTTGAAAATACGATGGTAATAACCGAGTCATTTGCCCAACGTTATTTTGGCGATGAGAATCCTTTAGGAAAGCAGCTGCTTATTTTCGGCCAATATAACCTTACAGTTCAAGCTGTAATTGAAGATATACCGGCAAAATCGCATTTGCAATTTGATTTTATCCTTTCGCACGAGTTAGCCATACAGTTTTATAGTGATAAGTGGGGTAATCCCAATTATCTTACCTATATACTAACACATCAGGATGCTAATTCGTCAGATGTAATAAGTTCAATCAATAAGGTTGCCATGGATAATAAAATGCCAAACATCTATAGTGGCAGAAATAAGCTTATCCTAAGACCTCTTAATGATATCTACCTGGATAATGAGATCATTAACAGGGTGGGAGATACCGGCGACAAACGAAATGTATTTATACTTAGTGCCGTTGGCTTGCTAATACTACTTATGGCATGTAGTAATTATATAAGTATAACTGTTTCGTTAATTACAAAAAAGTTGAATAGCTATTCAATACAGAGGATTCATGGTGCTTCGCGGAAAAATTTATTCTTTCAATCTTTTTACAACTCATTTCTGGTTGTATCAGTTTCTTTCCTTATTTCACTGTTTTTACTATTTAATTTCCTTCCCTGGTTTAGTTCATTTATCGGCAAAGAGCTGAGTTATATGCTGTATGAACCCTGGTTTAGAATCATCCTGTTGCTAATTTTTGTTGGGACCTTAATCTTATCAGGAATATATCCTGCAATGCTATTATCACGTTCTAAACCTTTGCACCTGTTACAATCCCCCGGAGTTGGCATAGGAAAAATCAGAAAGCTTGAGTTTATGGTGGGGTTACAGCATGCCATTGCAATCACTCTAATAATTTGTACTATTGGGATATACAAGCAATTGACCTACACACAAGAAAAGGATCTTGGGTTTAATAAAGAGCATGTTCTACACTTTCAACTTCTCGGGGGCATTCATACTCACCTTGAAGCGGTGAAGGGAGAATTGGCAGCTATACCAGGCGTTCGCCAGATAGCTATGAAGGGTTGTGTCCCTTTCGGGATTAGGAATAATACCCGGGGCACTATTTGGAGAGATAATGGTGAGGTAAGGAACACGGGTGAGGACAATTACTTTGTTACTGAAACAACACGAATTGATCCTGAGTATTTTAAGATGATGGAGGTTGAGTTCGTTGAGGGGAGAAACTTCGATGAGTTAATCCAAACCGATAAGCAAAACTATATTTTGAATGAGGAGGCGGTAAGGCAAATGCAGCTTGAGAATCCTTTGGGACAGGATTTCGCTCTCTATGGGCAATGGGGGATTATTGTAGGGATAATAAAGGATACATATTTTAAAACGCTACATGAAAAAATTCAACCACAGGTTTTCTACCAGTATAAAAATCTGGAGCAAGAGAGCAATCGCAGTTTTTTGTTTTTAAAAATTGCTGATTCCGATATACCCGCAATTATTAAACAGGTAGAAGGTGTCTGGAAGAATTATGTTCCGGGAATACCATTCGAGTATCATTTTTTAGATGAACAGTATGATATGCTGTATAAATCGGATAAGCGAATAGCTCAACTTATAAATCTATTTTCTGTATTGGCAGTTTTTATAGCATGTCTGGGTCTTTTCGGGCAGTCTGCTTTTGCAGC
>JAWLEY010000209.1:0-4919 GCA_041685855.1 Perlabentimonas sp.
TGAAAACTGAATTTACCTAAATAGATGAATGAGAAAAGTAACACTATAGACTCCAAGTATAGTGAAACGATAACTGTGTATATTGTATATAATGAGAAACTTAAAATTTTTCTTTTTAAAAAGAATTTTGGAACAAGTATATAATTAAAGAAATATGATGTTCCAATCACAATTGGCAGAAGCATGGTTACGAAGTAGAATGCAGCAATATTGTTTTCCCATGATAAGCCAAAAACTAGGGTTAGGCTAATTATGACAAAAAGCCAGTAGGTAATGTGATAGTATAGATTTATCGATTCTTTTCTCATTTATTAAAATATTTTCTCCTAATTTGATTAAAAATATTAATATATCAAATTAGTGAAGACAAACGGCAGGTTTATAAATGGATTCAACCTTGCCTACAACCCATGTAACCCCTAATTTAGCAATAGTATTAATCATAAAAAAGATTTATTATGAAGAATTTATTTTTATTAGGTGGCCCCGTAACTATGAGTATTTTAACAATCCTATTAGTTATTATGATTGCCTGGATGAGCTATCATCTTATTATCTATCTTAATTCCAAAAAAATAAATCAGGATAGAACTTTGCGAATGTTAAAATACGGAAAGTCTATTGGTTTACTAACAATGATAGTTGGAATTACTGCCCAGTTACTCGGTTTTTACATGGCATTCTCCGTAATTGAACTTGGCGGTGATATTTCACCAGCTATGGTGTTTGGAGGACTAAAGGTTTCAATGATTTCTACTCTTTATGGACTTCTAACTTACTTATTGTCGATAATGATTTGGTTTGTTGCTAGCCAAATTGTGGAGAGTAGCAAACATCAGAAATCTTAGTGTAGGAATTGTCCTTATTAGGAATAATCGTAACAACTACTTAAGATTAGCAAACAATTGTAGGGTTAAAAAATGCTTTGTTAAGAATATGTGCAAAGCATTTTTTTGAGTAAATGTCAAATTTATAGTAAGCAAATTGAGGTGAAGTGCTTCTACTGTTAGGATACAAAATATCAGCAGGTACAAGCATTACTATAAAAACCGCTCACAATTATAAACCGCATTAAAACAGATTCAATGAAAATCTGACAAATCTTAACCTAACTAACTTGTTATAGATTGGTTGTTAACGTTTGGGTCTTTCAATTATTTATTATTGGGGAAAAGCGTATTAAGAACTTTTTCTCTGTAATTAAAAATACCGTTCAGCTGCTTTCTAATAAAAAGCCAGTTTGCCAAACTGCCAAGAATTCCCAATGGAGGTTTATATGTAACGATATCAGTCATCAAAACACCTCCATCTACTTGCTTTATAAAGTGCTGATGTTGCCAAAAGGCATAGGGACCAATTTTTTGCTCGTCAACAAAATACTTTTTATCATCTACATGCGTAATTTCTGTTAACCAGGCCATGGGAATACCAAGTAGCGGTTTTACTTTGTAGGTGATAATCATTCCAGGATAAACTTTTTCATTCAAATTATTAGAAGTTATCCTAAAGCCCATATACTTAGGAGTAATCTGTTTTAAGTTATTGGGAGATGATATGAAATCCCAAACTTTATCAATGCTAGCGGGGATAAGCTGCTCTTTATGTAGCTGGTAAAATGCCATAATATGCTCTTTTTTAATTTCTTGCAATCTTATTTATCATTCCTTTAAAAATTATGCTATGAAATGGCAATACTGCATACCAGTATAACCTTCCCCATAGCCCAAGCGGTCGAAAGGTTGCCGTTTGATAAAGTACCTTATTGCTAATCTTAAATTCTAGCCATGCTTCCCCAGGTAGCTTCATCTCAGCATATAGCAAAAGTCTCCTCTCCTGTCTGCTTGCGTAAACTACTCTCCAAAAATCAAGCGAGTCACCGGGAGCTATTTCCGTCTCATTCTTCCTTCCCCTGTTTAATCCAACGCCCCCTATTAACTTATCTAAAAAGCCTCTGAACGCCCAAAGCCAATTGGCATAATACCATCCGTTGCGCCCACCAATACCCCAAATTCGGTTCAGCACCTTTTCTTCATTAGATATTCTTTTTATTCTACTATCCTTAAAGCACCCAAAGGTTGGTACATTAATCAGGTTAGATATTCCATCCTCAAGTATTTTGCTCGACAAAGCATCTGTCCAGCTGGACACAATCTCTTGCTGTTCAATTTTATCGAAAGCTTTGAGTACAGCCTCCTCGTATGTTATGGGTGAAATCTCTAGTATTTCCTGCAGCTGATTGTCTTTGCATACCACCTCAACTTTCATGCTATCAACTAAGTTTGCAGCAAGCTTATACGACGTGGATGTTACAAAGTATAGCCAATACGACGACAGTTTAGGGGTCATAACTGGTATCACAAATATTCTTCGCTTTAGGTTTCGCACCTTGGCATATTTAAGCAGCATCTGCCTGTAAGTTAGCACTTCTGGGCCACCAATATCAAAACTTTCACCAAATGTCTGCTTATTCATTAATACACCGCTAAGAAAAGCAATAACATCGTGAATGGCAATGGGTTGCGATTTGGTGTTTAACCATCTTGGTGCAATCATAATTGGGAGTTTCTCAACCAAATCGCGAATGATTTCAAACGATGCGCTGCCTGAACCAACAATAATACCTGCTCTTAGGGTTGTTAAACTAAATTTTGCATCCGATAGTATCTCCTCAACCTGTTTTCGTGATGATAGGTGCTTTGATAACTTTTTGTTATTAACAATGCCACTAAGGTAAATTACCTGCTTTACATTAGTTTCTTCAATCCTTTCACGAAAATTTAAGGCAGAGGTTTTTTCTAGCTTCTCAAAATCATTTATCGATGACGACATGGAATGGATTAGGTAGTATGCAGCATCAATATTGGTTGGTATATTTTTGAGGGTTGACCTATCAAGAAAGTTTGCCTCAATTACCTCAAGCCTGGAAGATTTAAACTGTTTGGCGTCAAATCTTTTCGAATCACGCACACAACAAACAACATTGTGTCCCTCTTTTAAAAGGACAGGGAGTAGCCTTTTAGCTATATATCCGGTTGCACCCGTTAGGAGTATCTTCATTAAGCATTCTCTATAAATTTATGAGTAAACCCATACCAATATAATCATTACTTGGTGATAAGCTTATATTATTCAAAAAATCAAGTCGTTGTGTTTTTAATATCTGGTATAATACCAAATCAAAAACGAGCAAAAAACCACCCTGAAGAATAAGCGAATTGCCATAACCTCGAAGGAGGTCGGGGTACTTGTTTGCACTTTTTGAAAGATATCGCAGTAAAAAACCTGTTCCAATATAACCAAGGTCAAGAGCAGAGTTAACAAGAAGAATTTTCTCCGTTTTCACATGGTTACTCAGCATTTCATCTGTAGTCATGCTTAAAAAATCTAACTGCGAGTTATTGTAAAGTGCAAATCCTGCAATAGATAGATTAACAACATTCCACATCAGGTTCATCTGGCTAAAGTACTGCCTGTCGTTGGAAAAGTTTGCCCATCCGTATGCTCCAGTGGCAATATTGGCAATGGCCCATCCTCCTAATGTGTACATTCCAATATTTTGAGTGGTTAAGCTCTTATGAGCAAAATCGGTGTAAGAAGTTTGGGATAAAACTTCATTAGAAGCAAAAATCAAAAGCACCAATAGTATTGTTGAACTTTTAATCCATTGTAAGTTTTTAAAAGAGTTTTGCATACGTCTCCAGTTTCTAATGTAGTGTATAAACAAGTTCAAACCCGTTATGTTTAAGGTTGCTGAAGAAAAAGATAAACGGTGTTGTTGTTAAAGGAATTTAATCTATTACAGAATTTTCTCTATATTTGCTGCATGAAATTACTAACCACATGGCTTTTAAATTTCTCCCTTTTGCTGGTTCTAACTGGCATGATAGGCCATGAGGTTGTTCCACATCATCATCACGATGCAGCAGGTCAAGTTGAAACTTGCTGCGAAAGTCATAACCACGAGGAAGAAACAGATAGTGAGTCGGTTTGCAATGTTCTTGCCGACATTCATAATGAGGAAAGAAAATCTGAGTTTGGAATAAATGAAACCAATTTAAAATACCAGCATAATAATTCTTTCCACTCTGTTTGCAGCCACTGTACTCTTTCAGCATCTTCACAATCGCTTTCAAAAAAGCGGGTTTACATACCGCAAGACTTTCATTCGGATACATACCATCCCATTGCCTTCTCGTTAAGAGGACCTCCAATTTGTTAATTCACCAAATTCTGGCATTTTACAATTAATTATGAAGGAGTTGACCATTGTCCTCCTCCTGTATTGTTACACACAATTATTACAAGTTAGTGCCTAAAAGCCTTTGTGTAAAGGTATAATTGGTGATTACCTACAAAGATTTACCGAAAACCAATAATGAATTTCCTTTAGGATTTCAGTCAGTACCATAAAATATTTAAAACATGAAAAAATATAGCATAATACTTTTTGCATTGTTAGTGTCGGCTTGCAACTCCGACCATAGCAATGATTTGCTTGGATGCGGACACGACCATTCCGGCGAAAATGCAAAAGAAACCGAATCAAACCATTCGCATTCGCAAGACGATGAAAAAGCTCACGAACACAACCATGACCATCAAAACCATGATGACCATGGGGTGATTGATATTGTTTATTCCTCCTTTGGCGAAATAGTTAAAACAGGTGGTGAAATAATGCCCGCACGTGGCGACGAGCAGGTTGTAGTTGCCAACCACGATGGCCTTGCCTTCTTTGCCTTTGAAGGAATTCAGGAGGGTGTTGCTGTGAATACAAAACAGCATCTTTTAACCATAACCTCGGGTGAATTGGTTCACGATAACCTTGAGGCAGGCTACCTGGAAGCGAAGGCGCAATTTGAGAAGAAAAAGATTGATTATGAGCGAGCAGCCAGACTTATGGCTGACACAATTATTCC
>JAWLEY010000210.1:0-4895 GCA_041685855.1 Perlabentimonas sp.
CATAAAAAACCCCGAACCAGAAAGGAACGGGGCCTGTGCATTGCAAAAAAGGAAATTACTTCTCAACGGGAACATTACGGAAACGAAGCGTTCCCAGAAGGTTTCTACTTCCAGTTCCATAAACATTAATCTCAATAACTGCCATCTTTTCTGTCCTCTGGATATTGTTACCCTTAAAAGTAACTGTTCCTCGTATTGGAACAGCTTCAATCAGGTCTCTATGTCGGAAAGTGTTATTGTAATTTCTGCTTACAAATTCATTCCCATTGGGATCAATAAATCGGCTATCCATATACTCAATCCTATCGTCCATCTTGTTATTAACAACAACCAACTCAACCTCAACCTTATCCCCAACAACTCTTGCCTCAGTAAGTTCAAAATCCATATCGCCAACAGTACCTACAAATCCGTTCTGGTTATCGCGAGGATGCTTTTCAGGTTTCTCAATATAAACCTCTTTCTCAACAACCACTTCCTTTTCAACATAAACTGGTACTTCTTTCTCTACAATTACCTCTTTTTCTACCACAACAACCTCTGGTTTAGGCTCAGGCTTGGGTTTTCTTACTGGTTTACCCAGCAGTCTATCTGTTACTGCTGAAGAAGAAAATTTTTGAGTTGAATAAATATTTGTACTCTTTAACCCGTTAGGAACCAGGTAACCAGTTAGAGTTATTGTTTCAATATTATCGTTTATCTGACCATATATAAACACCTCTGGCACAACTCCAATTTTCCTGAATATTTGTTCGCTAAGGTCTGAGTACTGCCTGTACTCGTTACTCATGTCTAGGTTCCAGCCAAATTCATCGGCTACACGATTCATTGCATTCTGGTCGATAACCTCAAAGCGCTTACTATCTTTGTAATTTTGGCTAAGCTCATCCTGAATGTAACTATTAAAAGGAGTAAGTTTATTATCGTTAGTTCTGAATTGCAAAATAGCCACCTTTATTTTTGACCGGCCAGGATGCTTCTCTTCAAGCTCCTTTGCAATTTTAGCAATGCTCTCTTTTATTGCATCTTCGTTGTTTGCAAATCCTGCAAAACTAAGTGCAACAATACAAACCAGGGTAGTGATTGTTAATTTCATAATTTAAGTTTTAGGTTCTTTTATAATCAAATATATAAAAATATTAGTTCGCTTCTATTTATCTAATTATTATATCCTTACTTAACAAAAAACGTGCCTTTTTTTCCTTGAATGCCGCATGTGAAAAATTACTATATTTACATCGAATTAAAATATGTTTATGCAAATGGAATACCTAATTCTTCTTGGAGTTGTTGTTACCTTAATGGCATTGGTTTTTGCACTGCTTGGAATAAAAGTATTATTTCATAAATCGCATAAATTTCCCGAAACTTCTGCTGGGCACAATAAAGAGATGCGTAAGCGTGGTGTTAACTGTCCAAGACATGAGGAGATAAAGGCATGGTCGAAAAAGGGGAAGAAGACTGCTTGCGCTTCCTGCTACGAACATGCCAGGGAAAGCTGCTAACCTCCTCTTTTTTTATATTTCACATATTTTACCTGAACAAACTTAGCTGCTGTATGTTTTACCATTAAATCATACAAAACAAATGCTATGGAAACGCTTAAATTAGTTGCTGCTACTATAGGTTTACTTATTTTAACAGTTGGTTTCCTCTTTGTTGCTTTCTCCTTATTAGGCAAAAAGAACAATCAGGATAATGGGAGTTGCTCAACGAATGACTCACAATCATTCGGTTGTGGCTGTGGCTCTAAGCCTTGCGGGATACGCTACAAAGAAAGAAACTAAAAACAAAAAAGTCTATAGATTTATTAATCCGCAACCCTTTCTTTAAGTTTATTTGACATCCATACCTCATACTCACCTTCGTCATTTGAAGAGATTAAGAAGGCTTCAACCTGCGGATTATTTTTAAGCCATTCCTGTGCAAGATTTTCACCCATTACCATAAATGCAGTTGCCAACGCATCGGCTCCAGCAGAAGTTTTATCAACAACCGTAGCACTAAGCAGGGTGTGGGTAACTGGATAGCCAGTTTTTGGGTTAATTGTGTGGCTATACCTAACTCCATTGCGCTCGTAAAATTTTCGATAGTTCCCCGAAGTTACCAACGATTCGCCCGAAAGTTTTAGAATAATCTGAAGGTTCTCACCAGACAATGCATTATCGTCAGGTCTATCAATGCCTACCAGCCAATTATCGCCACGCGAACTAACGCCCTTGGTTCTAATTTCTCCGCCCAGTTCAACTAAATAGTCATTAACACCTTTACTCTCAAGATACTCAGAAATTAAATCAACAACATACCCTTGAGCAATGGCATTCACATCAATGGCAACCTCAGGATACTTCTTATGCAAGAAATTATTTTCCAGCCAGATTTTATCGTGCCCAATGTATTTCATAAAAGATTTAATCTTGTCATCACTGGGCACTTCCCCTTTCTTGCCATAAAACCCCCACGTTTTAATTAGTGGGCCAACTGTAATATCGAAGGCTCCATTGGTTTGTCGTGAATAGTCAAGCGACAACCTAACAACCTCTGCAAGAAGAGAATCGACCTCAATTCCTTCTTCACTGTTATTAAATCGATTAATTATTGAGTTCTCGCGATATAACGACATGGAGCTATCAACCTGTTCAATAATATCAGTAATCCCAGGGGATAAATCCCTACTTAAGGAGTCGTCAAAAAAGGTGATACTGTAGGTTGTTCCCTGAGCAAATCCCTCAAGTTTGGTGTAGTCTTTGTCCAGGGTAGTTTTGCAACCGGCAACTACAATTAAGCATAAAAAGGGTAAAAAGAACTTTTTCATAATTACTTTTATAAAAGATTAAAAATTAATAGACTAAACACCTTGCCTTTACCTACCAAAGGTTGCTCCAAATAACTGAAAAGTCGGTGGCAACGCTGTAGTTTTTTGCGTACAGAATGTTTAACCTTTCCAACACGGAGCTATCAATATTCTTGCTATCCTTTCGGATTGGAGAGAAAACCCCTTCCCTCAAAGATGGCAGTCCCGATACATCAACATTCTTCCCCCTGGCATAACCAACCCATGTGTAACGACCAAACAAAACTGCTGTTGCTTTGGATATTAAAAACCCGAATCGTTTTACAAAAAGAACCAGCAACGGGGAGAGCAATATGATAAACAAAGAAACCCCTACATCAAAAAACCTTTTATTACGCTTATTGTGCGGCTTAGATATGGCACTAAAATCAATGGTGTAAAGATCGCCTGAGGTATCAATGGAATTACTACCAATTACAGAAAGACTATCGGGGGGAGCAATTTTATAATCAACATTATCTGGCAAAAGCTGAAGCATATTCTTAATAATTTCTTGCGACGATATTTCGCCTGAGCAGAAAATTAGCTCGTTAATTCTATTAACTCTTACTACATCAGGAAGTTGGTTTATTGTGGCAATCTGATCGTTATGAGTAATTTTCTCAGATGGTGATATTTGTCCTACAAAATCCGTATCGGCTCCAGCAGCATCTAATATACTCAGCACCCTATCTACCTCAATGGGTGTACCAACTACTGCAATACGTTTTCTCTTTTGAAAAATGCTAAAAACATTACCCTGCAAATAGCCAATAAGGATATGCGCTAATTGTACAAAAACAATACTCCATGCAGCATTTAACAAAATAATTGCTCTTGAGAACCTAACATCATTAGGAAGCAAAGCGTATATTGCAAGAATAATAAGTGTACCGACGGCTATACCTTTTGATGCAGCAAAAAGTTTTTGCGGCTTATCGTATGCACCCGACAACCAACTTGATATGAGCCAAATTAGTACGTAAGAAACCGAGAGAACAACAACCCATTGATCGGGATAAATATTAACACTGTTAAACCTAAAGCTTTCCCAAGCAGGTATAATAATAATAAACCCCAGTCCCATTAATAAAGCATCAACAGTAGGTTGAAAGAATCGGGAAGCGAAGCGCTTTAGCAAACTTAATCCGGCTCTAAAGTAAATTGCCAAATAAATTAAGAAGATATACAAAGATGCATTCTTCTTGCTAAAGTGCTTGCGGGCAAAAATCATCATTGCTTTGTAAAAAACCAGCACGTAGTTGATACTACCCTTCTTTGTACTCTCCCCCTTGTAGTGAATAATTGTGGTTTTGGGGTAGTAATAATTTTTGTATCCACCCTTTAATATTCGGTACGACAGGTCAATATCCTCGCCATACATAAAAAACTCCTCGTCAAGTAATCCCACCTTGTCGAGCGCCTCTTTCCGCATAAACATGAAAGCACCAGGAAGAATCTCTATCTCGTTCACCTCATCATTATCAAGATGTCCAAGGTGATAGCGTGCAAATGTTTTGGAATGGGGAAATAGCTGCGACAAACCAAATATTTTGTAAAACGAAACCATGGGCGATGGCAATGCCCTTTTTGATTCGGGCAGAAAGTTTCCTTTCCCATCTATCATTTTAACAGATAAGCTACCCGCCTCCGGGTGCTGCTTCATAAAAGTGATACATTTGGTAAACGTATCCTCCTCAACAACCGTATCGGGGTTTAGAAGCAAAACGAACTCACCTTTTGCCACCCTCATGGCCTGATTATTTGCGTAGGAGAACCCGTAGTTCTGCGTATTCTCTATGAGAGTAACCTGAGGGAAGCGTTTCCTAACCATCTGACACGAACCGTCTGCCGAGGCATTATCAACAACAAACACTTCGGCATCAATGCTTTTTAGTGCACTGAATACAGAAATCAAGCACTGCTCAAGAAAGTACTTAACATTATAGTTTACTATTACAACCGAAAGTGTCATGAATGGCAAAGGTATAAAAAAACTATTTAGAAAATAGTGTGCAGTAGTAGTACAGGCCATCAAAAGACACGATGCAACCGATTCGAC
>JAWLEY010000211.1:0-4891 GCA_041685855.1 Perlabentimonas sp.
ATGTAAATAGGAAAGTGGTCGCTGTACCCTCCGTGATATCGAAAACCTATGTACGTTCTAAAAGGCTTAACGCCAACAAAAGCATCATCGTCTTCAACAAGAAAATCGGCATTAAATATTTTCCCACCGTCCGGAGTTGTGTACACTCCATGCTTGCGGTTGAGTAACCCTTTTGTGACTATCATCATATCAATAACCTCCCAGTTGCCTTGATATTTGAGAGTACCAATGCCCTGACCCTCGAAGGGTTGATGCAGATTATAAAGTCCGTTGGGCTTAAAGGGCTTTTCGGGTGGTGATGCTTTCAGACCTTCAATTAAGGGAGGACTGCTGGGGGTGTCGTTAAAATCGCCCATAATAATAACTCTTGCATCGGGGTGAAAAATTTTAATGGAATCGACCTTCTCCCTAACTACTTTTGCCGCAGCAATTCGTCCGGGTTCCGTAGCCAGTTCACCTCCCCATTTTGATGGCCAATGATTAACAAAAACGTGCAATGTATCCAAATTATCAAGGATGCCTCGTGTATAAAGCACCTCGCGTGTGGTTCGGGTTGAGTCATCGGGGTAATAAACCTTAAAGTAACGCTGGTCCTGAACCGTAAACTGGTCGGGGCGATAAATTAAGGCTACATCAATCCCTCGTCTGTCGGGTGACTCTCGATGAACAATCTTATAATTATACTTTGAAAGAGGAGTGTGGCTTGTTATCCTATCAACCACCAGCCTGTTCTCAACCTCACACAAACCAACAATAGTGGGAGGCTCCCACTCTCCTACTGCAGCAATTACTTTGTAAGTATTATTCACCTTTTTTGTCATCTTTTTCCATGTCCAGTAACGGTCACCTTTGGGGGTGTACTCCTCATCACGAGTCAGACTGTCATCAAAGGGGTCGAATAAGTTCTCAGCATTATAAAACATAATCCGATACCTATTCTGTGACACTGCTGGCTGGAATAGCAGTATGAATGAAATAAACAAAACGATTGTAGGAAGGGTTATGCTTGTGTTAATTCTTTTTGGGTTCATTACAAAACAGATTTTCAACTAAAGTATAAAGTATGTTGATGCAATAAGGGTTAAAGTTAATAAGATTTTGAAATTTTTTTCACCAATTTTAAGTCCCAAGCCGGAAAATAAATATGAATACGTTTGTCCAGTTTTTTTTAATCAAAAACAACGAACCATTACGGTTTGCTACTCTATCTCTACCCTTTCAAAAGCACCAAGGTCGGGGCCATCATCATCCAGCCTGCTTACATTGTTAAGGTCAACGGGGAACTGCGCTGCAACCTCATATAGCCCAATATCCATTGCCGGGCTTAGGGTATCTAGCTCATAATTATTTTCAAAGGGCTCCTTAAAAAGTGGATTCTCATTAAAAACATCAACAAAATAGTCCTCATTACTCAGGTCAAAATCTTGTCCTGCTTTTAAAAACGAATTCTCAAACAGATAATTCATTTGGGCATCAACAGCTTGACCCTGATAAATGTTATCAATTTCAAGTTCGCTATCACGCGATCCGTAAATAATGCAATTAACAAAGTACGCTTCCTCAAGGTCTCTTGTTTCAAGCATTGTATTCTCTGTTATGGTGTCCTTGTAAGTGTAGTAATTATTTAAAAGAAGAGCAGGTCCCTTGCGGTTAGTATATTGCCCCCAATAGTTGGCTATAGTTGACTGGTAAAATCTGTATTTCCCTCCCATTGTTAAGGCTACGGCTGTTTGACCTGCATTAGCAAACAAGCAGTTTCCTGCTTCAACAATTGCTCCTCGGGCGTAAAGACCAATGGCACTCATGTTCTCAACCCTGGTATTGTGCATGGTTAAAGTTGGTGAATCGGGAATTGCAAAAGTATCAACTACAACACCAAGAATTGCATTTTTCACCTCTGCCCAGTTCATGCTATTGCTATGGCTACCTGCCCTAAACCATAAACCTCCCCACTGCCCTGCCTTATCTCGGTAAAACTCTTCTAACCTATCGCCCTGAAAAACAACAGCATTCTCTGGTGCCCCATCCACCTCAAGCGTGCCGTCAACTACCAGTTGAGCCTGATTATGAAAGTGCAGATGAGCTCCCTCCTCAATTTTAAGATTACCATCCTCAGCAACATAAAGATAATTGTAGATTAAATAGGGTTTATCGGCAGTAAATACATTTGCACCAGTTAACCCGACGCTATTTAACAAATGTACATCCTGCCCCCACGATACAAGTTTAACATCCTGCATGTTGCCATTCGTATTAAAAACAAGTGAATCGGCAATTAGCATTGGGGCATTCTGAGAAGTTGGATTTACGTTTACCTCTACAAAAACAAAGAGGCTATCTTTACTACGTAACAGCACATCGCGAGCATGAGTAGTTGGCTCACCATCAACATTAATTCTGTAGGGAGATGACTCTCCGCCCGCTAGACGAATTGAGGAAATCTCCACATCGCTCTGATTATTATTATATACTTTAAAATGGCGCGTGGCTGAACCAATGGTTGTAAAAACAGTATCGAACAAAACTGTATCGCTACTAAAACTTATATTTAAGGATGGGCTATATGAAATGTTATCCTTTTGGCATGAAAGCAACCAAAGGAAAATTAGTAATACTGCTGGAATTATTGCTCGTCTCATCTACTTAAAATTACCCTTTAGAACATTAAAATAATAACTTTCAAAGATATGAATTATTGTAGAGATGCACTTATTAGATTTACCAAACAACTGCATAGCGAGTTACATGGATTGTTGAAACAAACGATTATATTTGTAACTTGCAAACAAAAACCTTAAACCAATGTTAAAAAGTAAATGGTTAATATTCTTACTACTATCATCTGTAATTATTATGTCATGTAATCCCAAACAAAAAGTAGATTTAGTTATCAGCAATGCCAATATATATAGTGTTGACAGCAATTTTACAGTACACCAAAGTATGGCTGTAGATAACGGCAAAATTATTGAACTTGGTACCAACGAACATATTAAAAGCCACTACGTTGGCAAGGAAGAACATAATCTTAACGGTGATTTTGTTTACCCAGGATTTATTGACCCACACAGCCATTTCATGAGTTACGGACTGGGCCTAAGAGAAGCATGGCTTGCGGGTGCATTATCGTGGAGCGATGTTGTGGACAGGCTTGTAGTTCACCACAAAGAATATCCGGCTGAGTGGGTTATTGGCCGTGGCTGGAACCAGACTGAATGGGATGTTAAGGAGTTCCCAACTAAGGAACTTTTAGATGATGCATTTCCAAACACCCCAGTTCTCCTTACCCGTATAGATGGTCATGCTGCCATTGCTAACACAAAGGCGCTAGATATGGCTGGTTTCAAACACGATACATTGGTTTCCGGTGGTGAGATTGTGTTAGAAAAAAATGAAATGACTGGTGTGCTAATTGATAATGCTATTAACCTGGTTCGCAAGCACATTCCTGCTTACACCAGAGCACAAAAGGAGGAAGCGCTTATTGCAGCCCAAAGAAACTGCTTTGAGGTTGGACTAACATCAGTAAACGATGCAGGGCTAGACATTGATGATGTTAGGCTGCTTGAAAAAATGCATCAGGAGGATAAGCTGGATATGAAGGTTAATGTTATGCTTAGCCCTACAGAAGAGAACCTTAAATATGCTGATAAAAACGGAATACTAAAAACGCCCAGCTTAACCGTAAGAACAATTAAACTCTTTGCCGATGGTGCATTAGGGTCGAGAGGTGCACTACTTATTGAACCCTACAGCGATGCTCCAAATACCAAAGGATTACAACTAGAGACCGAGGAGTACCTGACAAATATTTGCCAAAAGACTTACGACGCAGGCTATCAGGTTGCTATTCACTGTATTGGCGATGCCGCCACAAGGTTAGCGCTTGATGTTTACGAGAAGTTTCTTGAACCTAACAACAACCTTCGTTGGCGAGTTGAGCATGCTCAAACAGTTCACCCTGATGACCTCCCTCGTTTTGGGGAGCTATCCGTTGTACCCTCAATACAAACAACCCATGCCACTTCCGACATGATTTGGGCAGCCGAGAGGCTAGGCGACCGAATTAAAACTGCATATATATATCAGGACCTTCTAAAGCAGAATGGCTGGTTGCCCAATGGCAGTGATTTTCCCATTGAGCACATTAACCCTCTGTATGGATTTTATGCCGGAGTTGCTCGAAAAAACCGGGATGGCTACCCTCCCAATGGTTTTCAGATGGAAAATGCACTTACCCGTGAGCAAGCCCTTAAAGCAATGACAATTTGGGCAGCCAAGGCCGCTTTTGAAGAGGAAGATAAAGGAAGCCTTGAGCCTAACAAACATGCCGACTTTGTTGTACTTAAGGAAGATTTAATGACTATTCCCATTGACAAGGTGCCAAACATAAAAGTAAAAATGACCTTTGTAAACGGAAAAACCGTATATTTATAACGTAATGACACAAAAACAAAACCGCTAAATATTCTATTTAGTGAAAACAAATAGGTTACATGGAGATTTTACCCGCAAAGGAAACCCAACTTTTAGAGGTACTCTACATAATTAGAGAATGTGCGCAGCAGCTAAAAGACAAAGGGGTTAAGTACTGGCACAATACACATGCCGATTATGCAGAAATATCGCAAGACATTTCTGATGGGAATGTTTACATCATCTTCGTGAAGAAGGTTCCCGTTGGAACCATTACGCTTAAGCCCGACCCTGAAGTTGAGAATTCTTCACATATTGACCGACTGGCAATATTCCCACATTTTCAGCGCAGGGGGCTTGCAAAGGCTATGGTTGAATTTGCAGAAATTGAATCGCAAGAAAAGGGTTACACAACCATTCGCGGAACAATCCCTGTTGACGATAAATCTCTTTGTAAATTCCTGGAAGAGAAAGG
>JAWLEY010000022.1:0-21725 GCA_041685855.1 Perlabentimonas sp.
TTAACAAAGCAAAGTACACCGGGGTATGGTTCTTAATGATGAAAAATGCCTTATTGCAACCCGATTATTCCAATCCTTTTTACGATTTCATAACAAAGGATATTATAATCGACAAGATGAAGATGCCCATTCCAGCGCTTGGGTATAAGATAGAGTTTTAATTCAAATCTTAAATAATTATATACTAATAAAATCACTCAAAAAATATGAAAACTATAACTCTTATTTACTCTTTACTCCTTATTACCTCCATCTCTTTTGGTCAGGAGGTTGTCAAACAAACTCGTGTACAAATAATGACACTTGGTGTTTTCCATTTTGCCTATCCTAATTTGGATGCCATAAAGACGGAAGATAAAGATAAAATTTCAGTGCTGGATGAGCCCTATCAGTCTGAAATTATAGCGATTTCAAAAGCCATTTGCGAATACAAACCTACCATTATCGCTATTGAGGTAACACCTGACCAACAATTAAAAATCGACTCTCTCTATTCAATGTATAAAAACAATCAATTCAATTTAGGGAAAAGCGAAGTTTATCAGCTGGGTTTTAGAATAGGAAAAACCTTAAATATCCCTGAAGTTTTTTGTGTAGATGACAGGGGTAAGCATTATGAGAGTATTGAAAGATTATTTAAGGACAGTACCCGGGCAGCAAAATTTGAAGAGTACTACTACAACTCGCCGGATTCTATCTATGGAACTTCGGGTACTTCAAAAGAAGTTTCAAGTATAATTAATAAATTGAATGAACTAAATGAACCAAGTGGGATTAAAGAAAGATTATCAACGTATCTGTTGAACCCATTTAAGTACGAAGAGAAATCCGGAGATTTTAAAGGAGTTGATTTTGAGACGGGAAGATGGTTTAATCGCAACCTTAGAATCTTTCGAAACATTCAAAGATTACCCTATAGTGCTGACGATAGGATTTTACTGATTATTGGAAGAGAACACCTGAATTTATTAAACTTGTTTTTTGATGTCTCAAAAGAGTTTGAATTCGTTTCGCCTTTGCCCTATTTAGAAAGTGCTGGAAGTAAATAAAAAACGATTACAACCATGAAGTTTATAATTATCACACTTGGCCTATTGGCCGCAGGTAGTCTCGTTTGGACAATAATTCAACTTATTAAACCTGAACTATTCTTTAAGGCAGAAGAAGCGAATACAAAGGGAAAGCGTCCTGCATGGTATCTAATTGGAGGCATTTTAGGATTAGCCATTCTGATTGTTTTATGGATTCAGGCCCTTAGTTTACAGTTGGTTTCGGTATGGATACTAACCGGCGTTTTTACTTTAGGTTCGCTAAAAGCAATCGGGATTATTTTCTTCTACGAGAAATTTAGCAGCAAAGCCGCAGAGTTAGTGGACATCGTGCAGAAAGATAGAAAAGCTTATTGGAAAATGGTCATATCGCGTGCTGTGCTATCATTAGTACTTTGCTTTGCCACTCTGTATTTTGCAGGATACTACAGTTCTTTCCACTAAAAAAAGTCAAAAGGTGCAATAATAGTCGAACTATTAACCGATAGACAAGGAATTACACTTTTAAGTCAATTATTTAAAACTTAAACAATGAAAAAACTAACATTAACAATCGCAATAGTAAAAATAATGATACTCTTTACAGCTACCACAGGTATTTCACAATCTCAAAATTTAACTCACAGAATTGATTCGCTAATTACAACGAACCAAAGCCAAAACCTTCCAGGTGGCGCAATTGCTGTACTTTCAAGCAATAGTGTTATTTATAAGAATTGCTTCGGAACAATGGACGTTGAGCATAAACTTAAAGTAAACGAGAACACTCTTTTCGACCTTGCATCTGTTGCCAAGCAGTTCACCGCCTTTGCCATAATGCTTTTGGAGCAGGAGGGTAAACTTGATTTGGATGAGGATATAAAAATGTACCTGACAGATTTGCCTGACTATGAGCATAAGATAACCATACGTCATTTGCTTCAGCATACCAGCGGTGTAGCCTCTACCGATTGGCTAAGAATAATGATTGGTAGTTCTTTCGATGAGGTGTGGAGTCACAACAACGAGATTACGCTACTTAAGCAGTATTCGCAATTAAACTTTAAGCCAAACACGCAGCACGTTTACTCTAACGGAGGCTACTCTTTTCTAGCCAGCATAGTTGAAGAGGTTAGCGGAATGGCTTTCGGTGATTTTCTGAATCAGCGGATTTTTAAACCGCTGGGCATGGAAACGGCATTGGTAAACGCTCACCCGAGCCAAAAACTGGTTAACAATGCACATGGTTACAAAATAAATGAAGATGAACCCGTAAAAGTTAGCTCCACCACCGATTATAGCTACGGCAGCGGAAATATTTGGGCAAGCCTAAACGATATGGTAAAGTGGGGGCAAAACTTCTTCGCACCCAAAGTAGGAAATGCTGAAATGATAAACCGCATCACCAGTAAGTACAACACACTTGAAAATGGCGATAGTATCACGTACACCTACGGATTTTTTGTGCGCAATTATAAAGGAGTTAAACTGGTGAAGCATCAGGGTGGGCTTCCCGGTTTCAGGAATTACTTTATGCATTTCCCTGATGATAACCTGATTATCGTTGCATCGTTCAACAACGAGAACATTAATGCCCGGGGCATTGTGAATGGCATAGCGGATATTATTCTTGACGACAGGATTGTGGAGCAGCCATCAAAACCTCGCGTTGAGGTGGATACGAATATTGACCTGGCGAAACGTTTTGCTGGAACCTACGAGTTAGCCGATGGCATGGAGTTAACCTTTAGGGTTAAGCAGGATACATTCTGGCTGGTTTTGCCTGATGAAGATAAATTTCAACTTTTTGCCGAGGACGATTACAATTTTTTCCTAAAGGCATTTAATGCTCAATGCACATTTACTAAATCAGAAAATGGTGAAGTAACCCAAATGGCTTGGCACCAGAGTGGACGAACGTTTAATGGCTCTAGGGTTGGCGAGAGGGTTGAGTTAGGCATTGAAGAGATTAAGCAATTTGCAGGACTATATATCCATCGCGATTTAAATATGGAGTACCCAATAACTTTTCATGATGGCAAACTTTATGTCCATACCCCATCAACCTTTAAAAAGTATTTTGGAATTGATAAGTTGGAACTAACCCATATGAGTGGCGACAAGTTTACAACAAACAGGCTGGGTACGCTTGTGTTTACTCGCGATGAGAGAAACAACATAAACGGGTTTGTAATGCCCGAACTTGGCAGATTACAAAATGTGAGATTCAGTCTATTATAGCATTCCCAATCCAAAATAATCCTAAAAAAAGTTAAGCGATAAGAATAATTTTTTAAATAATTGTAAAAAACAAACAACTATGGACAAAATTAACAGAACAACACTATTTCTGGCGCTGACGTTTGCAATCAGTTTTTCATTGGTAGGGTTATATAAATTATTCGGTGGACAGTACGACAACAAAATTAGCGCAACCATTCTGGGAGCAACTTATATGTTTATCCCTATGATTTGTGCTATTCTGGTAGAAAAAGTAATTCACAAAGAAAAATTAAAGTCCAATCTCTTTATTTCGTTTAAAATCAATAAGTGGTTCTTCATTGCGTGGCTAATAGCGCCAATTATGAGTTTTGGAACACTTGGCATAAGCTTGTTGTTTCCTGATGTAACTTTTAGTCCTGAAATGGCAGGGATGGTGAATAGATTTGAAGATATGATGTCTCCAGAACAACTGGAGCAAATGAAAAACGCAACCGAGACAATGCCCATTCATCCTATATGGTTAACTGTTTTTCAGGGATTAATTGCAGGTGTTACAATTAATGCCATTGCTGGTTTTGGAGAAGAACTGGGTTGGCGGGGATTTCTACTGAAATCATTTAAAGAAATGAATTTTCTTAAGGCATCAATTATCATCGGATTTATATGGGGAATCTGGCATTCACCTCTTATTTTAATGGGACATAACTATCCTCAACATCCCGAAATTGGAGTACTGATGATGACCGTTTGGTGTATTTTGCTCACTCCGCTTTTCCTTTACATTACAATTAAGGCAAAGTCTGTAATAGCTGCTGCAATATTGCATGGAACCTTAAATGCCACAGCAGGAATAGCCATAATTGTTATTGAGGGTGGTAACGATTTAACTGTTGGAATGACTGGCTTAGCTGGATTTATATCTCTGATTATTGTTTTGCTCCTACTTTTCATATACGACAACAATTTAAGTAAGGAAAAAATAATGACGAATAAAATAAGCAACTACCTGTAACATGCAGCATAAAATATCTACATTTTAATTAGCTAAAGGAATATACGCTTAATACTTATCGTATTAACATCTTATGAATCATGAGCCAGGTAATAAGATTGCATACAATGTGAAATCTTGATTATACTAAACTGAAAATGAAAAATGAAAAAAGAATTAAAGCAACCTTGGTTTTGCTGATATTATTCAGTCCCTGTTTTAAAATAAGCGCCCAAGAAACCATTCCTACCTCAGGAGGGGTAGCAATTGGAGCAGGAGGGTCAGTTAGCTATTCTGCAGAACAACCTGGAGGAATTAGAAAACTTTACGGAGAACATGATAAGTTAGGGATTAAAGGAAAATGGTGGGGCTATGCAAATATGGAATACGGTAAATCAATTAGGTGTATTAAAGAGTAATAAAAAATTATGTTGTGCAATAATAAAAACCGAGAAGGTATTTAGATGCCTTCTCGGTTTTTTATTGATATGTCGTTTTCAACTATTAAAACTCATCCCTACCAAACTCGCTTCCCGTTTTCTTGGTTTGCCCTTTCCATTTTAAGTCATACGAAATTGCCATCTCCACAATAGGTCCATACCAATAATACTGAGTATCCTGATAGAATATCTGGGTTCCGCTGGCATCGTACGCTCGGGTGTTTAACTCCTTTGTATTAGAATTTAGAAGATTAAGTCCTCGAAGGGTAAAGCTCCACCCTTGAATTTTGGAGGGAGAATACTTTATTGCTGCATTGGCAAGATAACGCATCTCGTTACGCCCCTGGGCAGTAACCTGGGCAGAGCGAACATCAAAATCGGCATTAAAACTGAGTTCGCGAGTAATAATATAGTTAGCATTACCTTTTAGGCTCCAAGAAAGTGACCTGTTATCCTCACTAAAGCCAAAAATATCGGCCTGAACATGGTAGTCGTACAAAGAACCTCCAACAAAAAGTTTGATTTTGCTTCCTATTTCAAGGTTGGCATTTAGTTCGGCTCCAAGTGCCGTTGTATTGCCCGAATTAGTAAAACTACGGACAAGCAGGAGTTCCTCATCATAAACTGTATTCACCCTAAAAACAGCATTGTCAACACCACGATAAAAACCCGTAAGGGTTAGTCGCTGCTTGTCTACTGCTTTGGTGTAGGAAAGCTCCACGTTATTAATGTACTCGGGTTTTAATGCTGGGTCGCCCACAAGAATAACCTCCAAATGACGACGGAATAAGAATGGTGCCATATTTTTTATAGGTGCTCGGCTTATTCTTCTACTTGCTGCAAGCGTAATTTTATCAGCATCGGCAATAGGATAGCTGGCATGGATGGTTGGGAACCAATCGAGCTTCTTCTGAATATGCTCATCTGTTGTTGGCCTGTCGAAAATACTGAAATAGTCAGGATTGTCAATATTCAGAATCTGGTCGGTGTACTCCAAGCGTAATCCAGCCTTGTAGATTAGTGCTCCTAAGCTGCCGCTATAATCAATATATCCTGCATAAATACCTCGCGTTAAATCAATATTATTCTCAAATTCGCTATAAGCACCCCAGGTGCCGGTTTGAACATTTAACGTATCGTAATCTAATCCGCCTGCTATGGCAAAGAATTGCGGCTGCAATCCCAAACTTAGGGTATTACCATTGTCGAATTGTTTTTCAAAGTCTATAGAAATCCTCAAGCCATCCAGCGGTGTACTATCCATCTGGTTATAGTGAAGAAGATAGTCGCCAAGTTCTTCAGTACTTGGATTATAATGAATGTTTGGATTATTAACGCTATGAGTTAACACAGAATGTTCATAAAGGCCCGATAAATTTAGCTTAGCGCTCTCATCAAAACGAAATGAATAATCGATACTTGCAGTATGAAAGGTACCTTCACGAATTCCTTCGTTGGGGTTAAATATCCAGTGCTCGTTAGTCGGTATACCTTCTATGGAATTCATTTGCTCATCGCCAGTAAAAATGTTGTATAGGTAAAGTGCCTTACGTCCCTCTGTTCTTGTTCCATAGTAATAGGATGCAGAGAGGGAGGAACGCTCCGATAGATTGGCTTCAAACCCAAAGTTTGCCGAAAGATTCTCGTACCACTCTGGTTTCATTCCTGAGGCAACCATGTGCTTATAGGAGTTGTTCTCTTTATTCAGAATACGTGCAGAACCCGACCGGCTACTATTTACGTCGCGAGAGCTGTAGTTAACTCCTCCATAAAGCACCCAGCCATTATTGGCATACATTAGGTTTAAACCTCCAGTGTAACTATTATCTGTTAGCTCCCGTCCTGTAATTCTATCAGTTCTATGACCCCATGGTGCACCACCTAACTGGCCGTTTGCCGAGAGTGAGAATCCCTCAACACTTTTGGTTTTGGTGGATATATTAATAATTCCGCCTTTACCCTGTGCATCGTACTTTGCGCCAGGAACGGTAATAACGTCAATACTCTCAATGTTGTTGGCCGCAATTTGCCCGAGCAAAATTGATGGTTCAATTTGGGTTGGCCTACCATTTAAATAAACCATAAAATCTGTAGTGCCTCTAACAGACACATCGCCATCGGGCGAAACCGATACGGATGGAAGACGATTAAGCACATCGGTGGCATTACCACCACGGGCTGTTTCAAAGTCATTAGCACGGTAGGTGCGCCTATCAATTTTACTACTTACCGTTCGCTGCATGGCTGTTACTTCAACGCCTTCAAGCTGGACTGATGAAGGATTCAGAATTATTGAACCTAGATTAACATTAGAAGCCTCCTTTTTTATTGATACATCTGCAATTTCCTTTGTATTGTAACCCATAAACGATACTTCAATTTTATAATCGCCAAAGGGTATTGCCTTTATTTCAAAAGTTCCATCCACATTTGTTGTAACCCCCTCTATTGGCTCATTGCTATTCTGATTATATAAGGCAACAGTAGCAAATGGTATTCCCTCGCTGGTTTCCTCGTCTACTACTTTCCCCTGCACATCTCCAAACTGGGCAAATACACTAGCACTAAAAAATGTTAAGCTTGCAAGCAATAGTATTGTTCTTTTCATAGCTTATGCGATAATTATTTTTCAATTTATATGTAAACATTAAGAATCACCGTTTGTTCACGAAAGCGTTGGGTTAGGCTAAACATGGTTTAACCATATATTGAGAAAAAGCATTGCTGGATATCAAACTTTTATTAGCTGTTTAAAATCTAAAAAAAAATCGTGTCCTTTGTGTGTTGGATTTTTATTAATACTTTTCGAATATTGATTCTGGGTAATACACGTGAACAATCTCTTTTAATTGAACTATTTGTTTTAGAATGATTTATCAGTAAATATTCAACATGATTAAATGTAAAGACATTAGCCTATCATTTGACGGGAAAAAGGTTCTTGACAACCTAAACATACACATAGAAAAAGGAGAGCATGCGTGTATTCGAGGTATTTCAGGAAAGGGAAAATCAACCTTTTTAAAGATACTGCAAGGTTACGTACTGCCAAGCAGCGGCACAATTGAGATTAATGGAGAACAGCTAAACGCCGCCAATATTAAGTCGATTCGAAAATCGATGGTTTGGATACCGCAAAACATTAACCTACCCGTGCAGAATGGTTTAGAGCTGGCTCAGATGATGAACCTACAAGTTCAGGAGTCAACAGTTAACAAACTTCTAAACCAACTTGGATTAGAGTTTGATATAATCAACAAAGATTTTTCAAAAATTAGCGGCGGACAGAAGCAGAGGGTTGTAATTGCTATATGCTTTGCACTTGACAAAGACATTGTGCTAATGGATGAGCCTACCGCATCGCTCGACGACGAATCAACATCCCTTATTATTAAAGTTGTAAAACAGTTTAGTGGCAAAACCATCGTTTCGGCATCCCATAATCATCTTTGGGTAAAATCTGCTGATAAAATATATGACCTATGAATAGCATAATTGATATTGGATTATTGGAGCTGCTACTTAGCTTTACAATACTTGCGCTCCCCATAGCCTTCCTTTTGTACTACCGAATACGTATTATTAAAAGTACGCTACTCAGCATTTTTAGGATGGTTATTCAGCTATCGCTGGTAGCCGTGTATTTAGAATGGATTTTTGAGCAGAATAACGTTTGGATAAATTCGTTGTGGGTACTTATAATGATTATGGTAGGAATTTTTACAACAATTAAACGAGCCTCATTAAACTGGAGGCCGTTCCTTCTTCCTCTTTTCATATCGGGGTTAACCTCAGTGGTAATAATTGATGCATTTTTCTTGGGGCTAATTATTAAACTCGATTATGTTTTTGAAGCGCAGTACTTTATACCAATTACCGGAATGATTCTAGGAAATGCGCTAAACCATAATATTATTGGGTTACGTACATACTTTAAAGACCTGAACGAGAAAACCGACCTATACCATTTCCTACTTACCAATACGGGCAACAACATGAAGCTAACCCTTCGACCCTTCCTGAGCGAAGCCATAAAGCAGGCTCTAAATCCGCTGATAGCAAACATATCGGTAATGGGGCTAATATCACTCCCCGGCATGATGACGGGGCAACTCCTAAGTGGCAGCTCGCCAGCTGTAGCCATAAAATATCAAATAATGATTGTTCTTGCAATCTTTGCAGGTTGCTCAATTAATCTGTTCCTAAGCATTATAGTATCAAATCGCTTTGTTTTTGACGACTATCATAACTTAAAAATTGATAAGATATTTTCATCTGGTAGTTCAAAATAATAATAGTCAACTTAGTTACCAAATGGAGGTAATTGTGGGATAGCAGTCTCTAATCTAGTAAGTGACGGAGTTTTTGAATTTATTCATTATTGAAAATCAAGCAAATAAAAAAACCCTTCGTATGCAGAAGGGCTTCATTTCAATCAAGGTGTATAAGCTATTTATAACTTGGTTAGTTCAATTGTGATATCCGTTGTAACATCAACCCCTTGCCACACCTCTTGGTCTGTCCACTCGCCAACAATTTTATCTTCAGTCAATGTTGTTAAGGTCATGGTGAGTGGGTCTTCACCGTCCTCACTAATTGTTAGTTTATCACCAGACAAAGTCCAAGTAAAAGAATCTCCAGCATCATCAATTCCGGTTCCACCACTCTTAAATTCAATCCAACCCTGGTTGGTCTCTGCTCCTGTTTCTGTTTGCGTTTCACCATCGACAACCATTGTCATCTCAAAGGTCATTTTATCAATATTCCACTTACCAACAATAGAGATATCATCTTTACTACATGCACTAAAGAGCATTGCAAATGCTCCAACTAATGCGAACAATTTAAATTTTTTCATAATAGAATAAGGTTTAGTTAAAAAATAGTTTGATATACAAATATATTAAAAATACTTTTACAAAACTTGTGCCAATTTATTTTTAATTAACAACCTTAAAGAGTAGATAAACAAAAGCCCCCTCGTACTAACATCGAGCGGGCTAATTATTTAGGCTGGATTATATCTAAACTATTCCTGCAAAACCCATAAAAGCTAAAGCAAGAATACCTGCTACTAAAAGAGCTATTGGTGCTCCTTTCATTGCTTTGGGAACATCAACCAGGTCGAGTGCTTCGCGAATACCTGCAAAAACGATGAGAGCAAGCGCGAAACCAATCGCGTGCCCTATGGCAAACACTACACTCTCCAATAGGTTAAACTCTTTTTGCACCAAAAGAATGGCTACCCCAAGAATTGCACAGTTTGTAGTTATTAGCGGAAGAAAAACACCAAGTGCCTGATATAACGCTGGACTAGCTTTTTTAAGGATAATCTCTACCATTTGAACTAAAGATGCAATTACAAGAATATATGCTACTGTCTGCATGTAATCGATCTCTAGCGGAATTAGCACATAGTGCATTATTAGGTAGGTAACAATTGCAGCAATGGTCATTACAAAGGTAACAGCACCGCTCATCCCAATTGCTGTTTCAACCTTACCAGACACGCCTAGGAACGGGCATATTCCTAGGAATTGAGCTAATACAATATTATTAACAAATACTGCTGATATTATAATAATGATATACTCCATAGCACAAATATTTTATTTTTTGGAAAACCGATTCATAATAGCAGTTAGGTAACCTAAGGCGATAAAGGCACCTGGAGCAAGAACAAAAACTAGCATTGCGTAAGTTTCAGGAAAAAGGGCAACACCAAAAACTTTTCCACTACCCAATATTTCACGAGTTGCACCTAATAGTGTTAATCCAAATGAAAAACCTAACCCCATACCTAAACCATCAATAACAGAAGAGCCAACATTGTTTTTTGATGCAAAAGCCTCTGCACGGCCAAGTACCAGGCAGTTCACTACAATAAGAGGGATAAAAAGACCCAGCTGCTCATGCAAAGCAGGCAAGAAACCGGCCATACTCAAATCAACCATGGTTACAAAGGAGGCAATTACAACAATAAAAGAAGGGATACGAACTTTGGCAGGTATTTGTTTTTTAACCAAAGATATCACCAAGTTGGCCATAACCAAAACAAAAGTTGTAGCCAAGCCCATTCCCAGTCCATTAATGGCACTTGTTGTTGTTCCAAGTGCAGGACACATACCCAAAAGCAATACAAAAACGGGGTTCTCCTTAATAAATCCTTTTGTAAAGTTAGTTACCTGATTCATTTCTCACCTCCTTCCTTAATGAATGCATCGTATGCTCGCTGCACAGCATCGCAATATGCACGAGAACTAATAGTTGAAGCAGTTATAGCATCTACCTGACCACCATCCTTCTTCACAGCCAACTCAAATTTTTCAGGGTGCTTCCCCTGAAACTGAACACTAAAATCAGATTTTCCACTCTCCATCTTATCCCCCAAGCCGGGAGTTTCCTTGTGAGCAATAACCTCAACGCCATGAATGGTACCATCGGGCAAAAGACCAACCATTAGATCGATTTGGCCACTAAACCCATTTTTCGAGAAGGTTTGAATAGCCATGCCTAACTCTTCACCATTTTTTGATGCGGGATAAAAAATTAATTCGCCTCCATCAACCTCCCTGGTATACTTTTCAGCAGAAGGTTGGTTGTCAAACTCAGGCAAAACAAGGCTGATTGCTTTATTGATTTTTGCATTTTGAGCATCTTCAATAGGCCCCTTTGTAAAACTATAAACTAACCCCAAACTAGCCGAAGCCAAAAGTGTAACTGTAAACAGGGTTAGAATCATATTTGTAAAGTTCGATTCTTTAGCCATAGTAAGAAATGTTTAATTGATAATGACTAATTATTAATAATACTTTCTTTTTCATTTTTCTGGGCTGTTATGCGGGATGAAATAAATATCGCTGTTAATTCAATTGATTCCTTTATTAAGGATTTTAAAGGTTCGGATGTTGACAATAAATTCTCGTCTCTTACAAATTCTAACCAAAAATTTGATTCATCAACCTCCTCAATAACTATACTTAACTTTGAAACAAAACTCTTTTTTGTTTGGGCAATACAAGCTGCACGGTAATTTGCGGCAACAGATGTTGAACATCTAATCAGTTGCCCCTGAAGGTGTAACCCTAGTTTATTACTTGGAAATAGCATGGAAGCTTTCACACAATCATGTGCAAATTTTTTTGTTCTTATTTTTAAATCTCGATTAACCATGCTATTCCAAATTATTCAACAATCATTTAACATTAATCACTATTAAATAATCATTTAATCTCCTCTCCAAAACGTGATGGTTTTAAATATCTATTTATTAATGGAACGAAAGCGTTCATTATTAGTATAGCAAACGATATACCTTCGGGGTAAGCACCCCAAACACGAATTACCACGGTTATTACACCAATTCCAATTCCAAATATCCACATGCCTTTTGGATGCATGGGTGACGTTACATAATCGGTTGCCATAAATATTGCCCCAAGCATTACACCTCCAGTTATAAGATGAAAAATGGGGTCGGCATTACCTTCAGGATTAATAAGCCAGAGGATACCTGTGAATACAGCAATTGTTGAAAATATTGATACCGGAATATGCCAGGTAATTACCTTTGTAATTAGCATCCAGGCAAAGCCGATAAGTAGCGCAAACGCAGCAATTTCACCAAGGGAACCTCCCATTGCTCCTAAAAACAGCTGCATGTGGCTTGGCACCTGTTCGGCAATTTGGCTCATGGTACTACCTGCGCTCAACCCTTCCTTCACAACTGCCAAAGGAGTGGCCCCCGTAACCGCATCAACATATTGCATGCGTGATGCTATTGGCAAAGGCCAGCTGGTCATTTGAACAGGGAATGAGATTAACAGGAATACCCTACCCACCAATGCTGGGTTAAAAGGGTTCGCACCTAAACCACCAAAACTCATTTTACCAACTGCTATGGCAACAAAGGCACCTATTACCACTATCCACCAAGGTAAATTACTTGGCAAGTTAAATGCTAAAAGTAAACCTGTAACCAGGGCCGACCCATCAGAAACGGAAGGCTTCACCTTTAGCATATATTTCTGGATAAGAAATTCAAACACCAGGCACGATACAATGGATATTGCAGTTACTACTAATGCACCAATTCCAAAGTAAAATAATGTTACCGCTAAGGCAGGAATTAACGCCAGCACCACGTTATACATCAACCGGGGGGTTGATTCTCCACTATGAACATGCGGTGATGGTGAAACGACTAATAATTTGCTCATTATTTTTGGGTTTATATCATCAAATTCTATGACAGTCCTATATAACTAGTTTCTTCTTGCTCTTATCATGGCTCCTACCTCACCTTTGCCTAAGCGAATATAATCGAGCAAAGGTAAATTTGCAGGGCAAACGTAGCTACACGAGCCACACTCCATACAATCCATCACCCTCTCCTCTTCAAGTCTCTCAAACATTTTACGTTGGGCTAAGCGGTTTAGCAGGTAGGGCTCAAGCCCCATTGCGCATGCAGAGATGCATTTGCCGCAACGGATACAGGCTGGTTGCTCCTCTTCACGGTAAGCTTCCTGTTCAGGAAATAGAATAACTCCTGAGGTACCTTTTGTTACAGGCACTTCAATTGAGTTAACTGCTTTTCCCATCATAGGACCACCGTTCACAATTTTTGCAGTATCGTCGGGCAGGCCACCCACCGCCTCAATTATCTTCGACACTGGAGTTCCTATACGAACCATATAGTTTCCAGTTTTTTCAAGACTTTTACCGGTAATGGTAACCACCCTTTCAATCAAAGGCTTATTCTTCTGCACAGCTTCATAAACAGCAATGGCAGTTCCTACGTTATGAACCACCGTACCAACCTCAATGGGTAATCCACCTGATGGCACTTCTCTATTAATGAGAGCTTTTATAAGCTGCTTTTCACCTCCTTGCGGATATTTAACTTTTAGAGCATACACCTCAATATCAGCATATTCAGCAGATATTTTTTTCAAATGCTCTATGGCATCCTTCTTATTATTCTCAATTCCAATTAAAGCTCTATCAACCCCAAGTGCCTTTTTTAGGATAGAGATACCAACCATCAATTCCTGGCCCTTTTCGAGCATCACCCTGTGGTCCGATGTAAGATAGGGCTCACACTCAACACCGTTAATTATAAGCACATCGGCTTTCTTCCCTTTAGGAATGGACAGCTTAACATGTGAAGGAAAAGTTGCACCACCTAGACCTACAATTCCACCATCATTCACCTTTGCAATAATCTCTTCGGCTGATAATGAAACTTCCTTTCTCAGGTCTGTACTCCGGTCAATGTCAGTCAACCACTCATCACCCTCAACGGCAATTGTTATTGCTGGTTTTTTGTAACCTGTTGAGTCGAGTACTGGGTCTAAAGATGCAACCTTGCCCGATACTGAAGAATGAATATTGGCCGAAACAAAACCTGAACTTTTCGCAATTACCTGGCCCACCTGTACCGTATCGCCTTTGGCTACAACGGGAGTTGCAGGAGCACCAATATGCTGCGAAATGGGAATAATAACCTTATCGGGCACTGGCAAAACCTCAATGGGTTTGCTAGCCGATAGCTTATTCTCTGGGGGATGTACCCCGCCTTTTGTAAATGTTTTTAACATAACTTTTTATGTTGATATCGAATAATGAATTCTTAAGGTAAAAATTCAGAATTCAATTTTTACTCTGCTTTCTCTGCCTGAGCCTCCGTCTCTACTTTTTTCTTTTTGGGAGGGAAGTTCACCTCCAGAATAGCGTTGGTAGGACACTCATCAACACACTTACGACATAATTTACATTTATTGTAATCGATATATGCCAAGAAATTCTCAACCACAATAGCATCGTGCGGACAAATCTTTTGGCATTTTTTACAACCAATACAAGCAACGGCGCACGCTTTTTTGGCAACACCTCCCTTATCTTGGTTGATACACGACACATAAATCCGCTTGCCTTTGGGTCCTTTTTTGCGCATCTCGATAATATCTTTTGGGCAAGCAGTAACACAAGCCCCACAAGCGGTACAATTATCGTCAATCACAACAGGAAGCCCCGACTTTTCATCCATGTAAATGGCATCGAAGGAGCAAGCCTCAACGCAATCACCCAGACTAAGACAACCGTACTGGCAGCCTGTATCGCCACTAAAAATTGTTGTGGCTACCTTGCATGATGTGGCTCCATTATAATTGCTTTGTTTTGGCCTATGCTCAGAAGATCCTGAGCAACGCACAACAGCAACCATAGGAACCTGAGCAGCAGCATCCTTACCTACAACTTTAGCCGCTGCAGCATAAGTTTCGTTCCCACCAGGGGGGCAAAACAAATCGCTAATATCATCGGCCTTAACAAAAGCCTCTGCAAAGCCTCTGCAGCCTGGGTAGCCACAGCCACCACAATTTGCTCCGGGCAATACTGCTTCCACCTCGTCTATACGAGGGTCTTCGTAAACTTTAAACTTTTGAGCCACGAAGTAAAGAATAACCGCTGCTAGAATGCCCAGCGAACTGAGCATTAAAACGGTATAAAGAATAATAGAATAACTCATGCTATTCGATGTTAATTAAATTGATTCTATATCGAAAGAAAACTGTTTTGAAACCCTATCTCTCAAAATGTACAATCCAAAATAGTATGGCACTAGTGTTGATAATGAGGCAAGCCCTGCCCTGCCCTCTGGTACTTCAATTGCTGTTAACAGGATTAAGGTGAAAAGTACAATTAAAAAAGGGGTAACATACCCCAACATTAATGCCCTGAACCCTAATGACTGTTTGAGTAAAACTTTTACTTCCTGCCCGATAGCGTAGTGATGGTTTGGCTTATTTACCTGAACAGTTTTCTCACTAGCATCGGCCATGCCACACGCCCCTTTGGCATGACAAGCAGAACATGCAGATTGGCTAATTATATTAACCAACACAGTGTTAGTAGAAACTTCCTGCACCTTCCCTATATGCTCAACTGTTTTCGTTTTTTTTGTCATAGCCACACTAACGATTGAAAGTTGACTACAAAAATATATTTCTTTGGCTATCTTGAATAATCAAGCATGGGCAAGTTTGTAATTTAGTTTCATTTTAAATAAGGGGATTTAAAAAATGGAATGTTCAAATAACGAGTAAACATTAATCAACCTTGGCGTTTAGAGGATGTTTTAATCCTTGCCATTCATCAATTCTCACTCTAACTTTCCCTACCTTAATTGGCGATTCAATATAGACAGGTAGCTTGTTAGAATCATTGGTAACCCACACGTATAGGTACTGACCTTCGCCAAAAATATCGCCAGCAATAAGTTCTACTCTAAATTTCAGGGTATTAAACCTACCTGCACCACGAACCTTAATCTTCTCTTCTTTAACAAACCGATAAGTAACATCAAATACATCTTCGTCTAATGCAACTTTCAAAGGGAAAGATTGACCGGGTTTTATATCTGTAAGATTCAGATTGCGTGCCATGTATATTGCAGACACAATGTCGTAAACACAATTATCTTCCATAGGAATTTGATAAAAATTATTCTCACGACCACGCCTCTGTATCCTTGCATCTACTATTCCACTCTTCCAATCGAACCAGTACTCATTCTCCTTTGTATAGCTCCCCTGGTTCACGTCCATATTAAAATATATAGGCTTTAGTGTCTTTGCTTCAACCCATGTTTCATGAGTATCTCTCACCTTATAGAACCAATCATAAAAAGTGTAAGTATGGCCAAACGTATGCAGATGCAGAGCTTCTTTACCATCGCGCTTATCGGCGTTAACATTAAATTCAACTTCACCCACATCTGTCCACACAAAAAACCAGGTGTAACTGAGTAGGTAAGTTAGCTTCTCGCCAGGCGCAAATGATGTATTGTTAACTTCACAAACAGTGCTGGGCTCTGCCGCATTTGAATGCTCTGCAAAAACAATAAGCGCAAAGAGTATTAAATATATTTGAAGTTTAGGCATGCTATGTTTTTAAAAATATTTAAATGTAACACAAAAAAGTAGCAATCCATGTTGTGTTACGTTTTGGTTTACTAAATTTGCGAAACAAAAATTTTGCCATACTTTTAAACACTTCCTAATAAGAATGATTAAGGCAATTAATAGATTCTTTTACAAATTAGTTATTAAAATAAGGGGGCTGGGTGAAAAGAGGCTTTTACTTATTCTTAGTGGCATTGTAGGTATACTAAGCGGTCTTTCTGCTGTAATTCTGAAAAACACCGTTTATTTCACACGCGATATCCTGCAAAAGGTAATGGAGGAGGGCACTTTTAGCTTTCTATATTTAGCTCTTCCCGGCATTGGAATTGCCATAACTGTTCTTTACATTAAATACTTTGTAAAGGATAATATTGGACATGGTGTTTCAAGAATACTATATGCAATATCAAGAAAAGGCAGCAAACTTAAAAGGCATAACACATACTCATCAATGGTGTCAAGCACCATTACTATTGGTTTTGGAGGGTCGGTAGGTGCTGAGGCGCCAATTGTACTAACAGGAGCAGCCATTGGTTCAAACATCGGGCAGTTTTTTAGGCTGAACTTTAAAACAATAACATTACTACTTGGATGCGGTGCAGCCGGAGCAATTGCCTCAATCTTTAAGGCTCCCCTAGCCGGATTGGTTTTTACCCTCGAAGTGCTTATGCTTGATTTGACTATGGCTTCAATTGTACCACTACTGATTGCTGCTGTTACGGCTACTACAGTTTCCTATTTCTTACTTGGGGGAGATGTTACCTTTGCTTATGAGATTGTTGAGCCATTTGCCCTATACAAAATCCCGTTCTTTATTCTACTTGGAATTTTTTGCGGGCTACTTTCATTCTACTTTACACGAACAACTTTAAGGGTTGAGAAAAGATTTTCCGCAATTTCCAATCCATACAAGAAAACAATAATTGGAGCCGTTATTTTGGGGCTGTTGATTTTTCTTTTCCCTCCACTCTACGGTGAAGGTTTTAATACCCTTCAGTCTCTTTTTGATGGAGAACCAACCTCATTGCTAAATAACAGTTTTCTTCACCCATTTCGCGATAACCCATGGATTATCCTGCTTTCTCTCGGGTTTATTCTAATCTTTAAGGTTTATGCAATGGCTGTAACCACGGGTGCAGGAGGGGTTGGAGGGATATTTGCACCAACACTTTTCATGGGAGGAGTAGCAGGGTTCTTCCTTTCAAAACTTCTGAATACAACTTTAAAAACAGATTTGAACGAAGGTAACTTCACGCTTATTGGAATGGGCGGCATGATGGCTGGTGTTATGCATGCCCCATTAACGGCTATTTTCCTTATTGCTGAGCTCACAGGCGGATACGCCCTGTTTATTCCGCTTATGATTACAGCTACAATTGCTTACCTTACCATTATTTACTTTGAACCGCACTCAATTTACACTAAGCGGTTGGCAGACCGTGGCGAATTAATAACCCACCATAAAGACAAGGCAGTGCTAACCCTCATGAGCCTTGGGAAAGTTGTAGAAAATGACTTTGAAAGAGTTTGCCCTGAAGATACTCTGGGGAATCTTGTAAAAGCGATTAGCCGATCGCGAAGGAATATTTTCCCAGTAACCGATTCAAAGGAGATGCTGCTAGGAGTAGTACTCCTTGATGATGTTAGAGAATTAATGTTTGAATCGGATAAGTACGAGAGCATTAGGGTTAAGGATCTGATGTCAATACCACCAGATCATATTCAATACAACGAGCCCATGGACAGCGTTATGGAAAAATTTGAGGACAGCGGTGCATGGAACCTACCTGTTGTAGATGAAGGCAGATATGTTGGCTTTTTGTCAAAATCAAAGATTTTCTCAGCATACCGCAACATGCTGGTTCAGTTCTCCGATGAGTAAAATAGCTAACTGTACTTTGCAAGCTCCTCGAGGCGAGAAAAATCAATAATTTCAAGTGATTTTCCACTTATTGAAATAATTCCCTCATTATGGAATTCGGTTAGCATTCTAATAACATTCTCCCTGGAAAAGCCTATCATTTGAGCCATCTCAAATCGGCTAATAAGCAGAACGAACCTTTTTGACTGATGTGTTTTTGTTGAAAGGCTCAAGATTAGTTTGGCAAGCCTGCCTCTGATATTATTTCGCGAAGCACTCTGAAACTTCTCAAGTAAAGGCATAACAAAGTGCGTATTTCCATACTCAATGGCAGCCATAGATAGTTCTGAGTTGTTTCTTAAAATATCCTTAACGGTTTCCAAAGGAATAAACCGTACCTCAGTCTCGGTAAGAGAAACAACCGAGAAGCAGTACTTCTCAAAAGACAGAACTAACGGTAACCCAATAAAATTTAAACCTCTAACTATATCTAGTATAAGATTTTTCTTTCCCTCCTCTATCTCAACCTTAACATAGCCATCCATTACCAGAATAAGGTGAGTTGCAAACTCGCCTTTCTTAACGATTGTCTCCCGTTTTCTATATTTAACAATGGCTGATTTCTGTAATAATGTATTCAGCTCCTGCGGTTTTAGCACTTTTGACAACCAATGGCCCTCAACCAAACTCTGAATATTCTCAAACTCGTTCATGTGCACTTTGTATAGGTTGTAATTCAATTATAAAAATACTCTTTTATACTTATACGTCATAACAATTTATGGTTGCTATGTTGTACATAAAATTGTGACTAAATACACGTTACAAGGGGGTAAACCCAACCTATTATTTGACGAGTAGTATTAAATAAATGAGCATTTTTACATCAACTTAGCCACTATTAATATGATTAATGCTTTGTCTGATTCTTTTAAACAAAGTGCTGTTCTCATTGTTGATGATGATGAGAATAGCGCTCTACTTCTCAGGGAATATATCTCTCAGCTGAAAGTAAAAACAATTATCGCAAACTCTTGCAAGGAGGCAAAGAGTGAATTCGAGAACAACTCCGATTTGAAACTTATACTCCTAGACATTAGGCTTGGAGATGGTTGTGGCCTCGAACTTGCAAAATATTTTAAGAGTGTTAATCCGGATGTTTTACTTATTGCGCAAACAGCCCTTGCGATTGATGAGGATATAATGAGAATCAAAAACAGCTGCTTTGACTCCTACCTTATAAAACCCATAACAGAGAGACAACTTTTTGAAAGTATTCACGAGCAGGTCATGCAATAAAGCCAGCAAATACATTTGCTCTCCATAGTTCTAATGAGCAACCTGGAATAATTCACCTTTCAAAAAAGGCGTAACGCTAACAAGTGTTTTCATTGGGTAAGAATTCACTGTAAAAGCCTGATAATATTAGTCTTGTTTTTTGACTAATTAGCTAGTATCTTTGTCGAACAAACAAATTTAGCAAGTAAAAAGAAATTTATGCAAAGCGAAAAAAACGGAAGAACAGTTCTTGTTGTAGAAGATGATAATATTAGCAGAACTCTACTTAAAGAGATACTAAAGAAAAAGGATATAACCCTGCATTTTGAAAACTCAGGGCAGGAAGCTTTAAATTACATAAACGAGAATCCTCTTCCAAACCTCATCTTAATGGATATTCGTCTTCCTGATATTAGCGGGATAGATATAGCAAAAGAAATTTTAGAAAAACACCCCGAAGTTATAATCGTAGCACAGACTGCATTTGCCAACATGAGCATGGAGGAAAAATGCATGAAGGTTGGCATGAAAGCATTCTTAACCAAACCCTTGCAAAGATCAATGGTTGAGAAGGTAATTGAAAGCTACTTAGGCTAATCATGCTTTATAATATCTTTTTTACTCATCACAAAACCCGTATTTTTACCAAAAATAAAAATTATGCAAAGAGATAAAACCGTATTCGATCTAATCGAAAAAGAGAGAAAACGCCAAACACATGGCATTGAACTAATTGCATCAGAAAACTTTGTCAGCCCACAGGTACTTGAAGCTATGGGTTCCGTTCTTACAAACAAGTATGCAGAAGGTTACCCCGGAGCACGCTACTACGGTGGTTGCGAAATTGTTGACCAAACTGAGCAGCTGGCAATTGACAGGCTAAAAGAACTTTTTGATGCTGAATATGCAAACGTTCAGCCACACTCTGGCGCACAGGCTAACATGGCTGTGTTTATGGCTGTAATGAAACCTGGTGACACTTTTCTAGGCTTGGACCTATCGCATGGTGGGCACCTTTCGCATGGCTCTCCGGTAAATATGTCTGGCATCTGGTACAACGCCGTATCGTACGAAGTTGACAAAGAAACCGAAACCGTTGATTATGATCAGATGGAGAAGCTTGCCCTTGAGCACAAGCCAAAACTTATTGTTGGAGGAGCATCTGCCTACTCGCGTGAGTGGGACTACAAAAGAATGCGTGAGATAGCCGACAAGGTGAATGCAATTCTAATGATAGACATGGCTCACCCAGCAGGGCTAATTGCAGCTGGCCTGCTTAACAACCCTGTTAAACATGCTCATATTGTAACTTCTACCACACATAAAACGCTCCGTGGCCCACGCGGTGGCATCATACTAATGGGCAAGGACTTTGAAAATCCATGGGGATTAAAAACCCTAAAGGGTAAGGTAAAAACAATGGCTCAGGTTATAAACAGCAGCGTTTTCCCTGGTATCCAAGGTGGCCCGCTTGAGCATGTTATCGCTTCAAAAGCAGTGGCTTTTGGTGAAGCTCTACAACCTGAATACAAGGATTACCAAACTCAGGTTAAAAAGAATGCCGATGCTATGGCTAAAGCATTTATCGAAAAAGGTTACAAGGTAGTTTCAGGCGGTACAGACAACCACTCAATGCTTATTGACCTACGCACAAAGTTTCCTGAAATTACTGGCAAGAAGGTTGAGAACACCCTTGTTCTTGCTGATATAACCATTAATAAAAACATGGTACCTTTCGACTCACGCTCCCCATTCCAAACATCGGGAATTCGTGTTGGTACTCCAGCTATAACTACACGCGGAATGAAAGAAGAGCACATGCCAATTATTGTTGATTTAATTGATGAAGTTATATCTAGCATTGACGATGAGAAAGCTATTGAGGGCGTTCGAGAAAAAGTAAACAAGCTAATGGACGAATTCCCCCTATTTGCCTGGTAA
>JAWLEY010000212.1:0-4870 GCA_041685855.1 Perlabentimonas sp.
GGAGGCGATTTATCGTTTGATGAGGATGCCAAGTACGCAGGATGGACTCGTGAAATAGGCGTGGGTGACCCAGTTGGATACAAGAAGTTACAAATGTTTAATGCGTTTATCCTTACCATTCCTGGTGTTCCCACAATATACCAGGGCGATGAGTTTGGTCAGCCCGGAGGTAACGACCCCGACAACCGGCGAATGATGCAGTTTGACGATTTAAACCCCAAGGAAGAAGATACCAGAGAGGTAACCAGTAAACTTGCAAATATTCGCAGGAGCCATATGGCATTGAATTATGGTACGTTTGAACCATTAAAGGTTTCTGATAAAGTGTATGTTTACGCACGCAGGTATTTAGATGATGTGATTGTGGTGGTATTTAATAACTCCGATGCCGAAACCACTGTTTCAGTATCTATCCCTGAAAGATTTAAAGGGTTAGAGTTTAAGAATAACTTTGGCACAAGTTACACTTTAGATAATAAGGAGTTGAATGTTAGTTTAAAAGAGTATTCGTTTGAGGTGTTTACTGTAAAGTAATTGTGTAATATGATTCCTGCAAAGCAAGGTCCTTGAATATTTTAAGGACTTTGCTTTTTGTTTACTTCCGTTTCAATAAACTCCATAATGTTCTCCTGCTCTTCAGGGTTAAACCATTTTATCTCATTATCCCGTGCCCACCAGGTTAGTTGTCTTTTTGCGTAGCGTCTTGAGTTTCGTTTTATTAGTTCAATGGCTTTATCTAAAGTTATTTTACCATCGAAATATTCGAATATTTCGCGGTATCCCACCGTTTTTAGCGCGTTGCTACCCTTATACGGGTATAGCTTTTTGGCTTCATCAACTAAGCCATCCTCAATCATCTGATCAACACGTGAGTTGATTTGTGAGTAAAGTTCTTCTCTTGGGCGGTTTAGCCCAACCTTTATTGTTGTGAAGGGGCGTTTCTTTTTTTGTTGATTTAGAAAACTGCTGTAGGGTTTCCCGGTTTGCAGGCATACTTCAACCACCTTAAGAACACGCTGCGGATTTTTCAGGTCTATCTTATTATACTGCTCAGGGTCGAGCAGTTTAGCTTGTGCCCTTAGCGCTTCAATGCCATCTTCCTTAAGCTGCTTTTCCAGAGACTCACGAAGTTCAGCATCGGGAGTTGGAAAATCGTCAATACCACTGCAAACTGCATCAATATAGAGCATGGAACCACCTACTAGCATGGCCATTGGGTTGGTTTGGTATATATTGTTAAGGATACTAAGCGCATCCATTTCAAACATACCGCAGCTATACCTTTCGGTAATTGATTTATGCCCAACCAGGTAATGGTCTGCCTCTTTAAGTTGATTAGGAGTAGGTGCTGCGGTTCCAATCTTCATCTCCTTAAAAAACTGGCGGGAATCGGCAGATATTATTGGGGCATTAAACCTATTTGATATGGCTAAACTTGTTGAGGTTTTGCCAACTCCGGTGGGACCAATAAGTACAATAAGGTAGTTTGCTCTCAATTGGTTGTTTTATGTAGATTTGTGTAGGTGCTTATCTATAAATCTTCTGGGTCAATATCGGTATCGTGCAGCCCAATATCGTTTATTATCTCATCAAAATCGTCATCGTCAGCTGCCGCCGCAATGTCTTCTATGGTTATATCCTCAACAATAACTTGCTCTGGTGCTGTACCAACCGATGCTGTGCAGTGTGGGTACTGAACATCCTCCTTTGGTTCAGTAATATCAGCCAGCTCAATAAAGAAGCATCTGTCAGAGAAAATATCAAAAACGTAAAGCAGCCGTTCCTTCTTGTTTTTTAGTAGTTCCTTTAATTTAACAGAATCCATAGGAATGGCAGCCGGTCCAGCATCGTTCTCCATGTCAATAAGCGTAAGTTCCAATCCCTTATTCCACTGCTCATCGGTAAGGAAGAATGATGCCAATTGGTTTGCATCAAAGTTTAAATCATCCTGTATAAATTTATGAAAATCGAGAAATGTGCTATCGGAACATATCTCATACTCCCTAAGGAATGCTCTCTCATCACCCGATATCATTCTGAATTTGTATATCATGACTTTTAGGTTATTTCATGCAAAATAAGCTAGATGAAAGGGATAAAAAAAATGTTTGCATAAAAAAGTTGAAAAACTAGAGTGTAAGGGCGCTTCTGGTTTGTTATAATGTTGACAAAAAGTCTATGGTGTCAATGCCATCGGCATAATCGTTTAGTTTTGGTTGCTGGGTTTCGCCAAAGCTAACCTTATTTTTTACTTTTGGAATGTTCGTTACAACGCATTGTAACGTGTCGTTGTTATTGTTAATGTAGCTTATTGCGCTGGGAATATCCTTGTAATGCTGGTAATAAACTACTCCAACTGGGCTTCCCAGCGATTCGTCGGGCTTAAGTAGTACAAATCCGTTATCAAGATGTTCAACCTGATTTATTAGGTAGATGGCACGATGATACTCATGGTTGTTAGCATACTTATTGTGGTTTATTAGGTGTTTGTATGGTTCCATTGCTTGCATCAGAGCCTCAAAATTGTAGTTTTTTGGAACCAGTAATTTGGAGACATTCCTGCAACCCAAGCCAAAATAGCTTAGTATATCAGATGCCAGTCTATTTAACTCGTCGCTGGTTTCATCTCCCTTAAGAATAGCAACGCTATGCCTGTTTTTACGTATGATATTTGGATATTTACCAAAATAGTATTCGAAGTAGCGAGCTGTATTATCGCTTCCGGTAGCAATTATTGCATCAAATTTTTCCAGTTTATTTTCGGTAATCAGAATATTCTTACCGAATCTAGGTTCTATATCAATAAGTAAATCAACAAAAGCCTGGGTAAGTCTCGCATCCTTCGACGATACTTTTCCATAGAATTTATGCCCGGTTATAAGTACGCTGAGCAAATCATGCAGTCCAACAAACGGAATGTTTCCAGCCATAACAACACCAATTAGCTTAGGCTCTGCTGGTTTAAAGAAATAATCAGGATAGTTTGTAACCCAACTGTTTAGCGTTTGGATATTTAGCCACTCTTTGGCAATGGCAATAATTGATTGCTTGCAAAATTCAGGCGTAAACCATGGATTGTAAATGTGTGCCTCGTTAATTGCATCCCAGAGTTTGAGGGATTTCTTATTATTGTTTTCCAGAATTATGCTGCCTAGTTTACTTAAAGCATTCAACCTTTCATCAAGTACCATTTTTATTTTTTTTACAAATGTAAGGTTTTTTGTATGATGTTATGAATTGCTCGCAAGGTTGATTTAGATGAGAACACAATACAAACGAGTATTAAATTTTCAATATTTTCTTCAAACTCGACTAAACGTTTTTCATTACGTACGTTCAAAAATAAATAATGCTAACTTTGAGGTTAAAATTGAGTATTAATAGAAACTTTACTGTTAAATATTGGTGTGTGTTAGAAACCCCTTTTAACGGATGCTTTATATAAGTCATAGAATTTATAAATTACGTATGAAGCCCTCATGCTAGGTAGTTAACCCAAAAGTTAATGAATAAAACATGAGGGCTCCACAAGCGAACAAGCGAAATTTTTAATATTGCATTATACATAATTATTAATCAGGCATATAACCAAATTCTATTCTTGTGAAACGTTTTTCCTTGTACATTGATAACTTGAGGGTGTCTTTTGGAGCAATACGTTCAAATACGCTTCGAACAGTTTTAACAATTCTTATTATTGCCGTTGGTATTATGGCTTTAGTAGGAATTCTCACCGCCATTGATTCCATTAAAAAAAGTATTAACGACGAATTTACCATGATGGGTGCAAATACTTTTAGCATCCAGAGCAGGGGAATGAATGTACACGTTGGTGGGAAAAGATACAGAACAGTAAATCATGCTCATATAAGCTATAAGCAGGCTAAAGAATTTGTTGAACGTTTTGAGTTCCCTGCTACCGTTTCTATTTCAGTTTGGGCAACAGGTGCTGCAACAATAAAATACTTATCAAACAAAACTAACCCAAACATTAGCGTGAGGGGAGTCAGTTCAGGCTATTTTGAAACTGCCGGGTTAAATATTGAAAAGGGAAGGATATTCTCATCACATGAAGAGGAGAGTGGATGGGCTGTTGCTGTTATTGGTAAAGAGATAGTATCGCAACTTTTTGATAGGCATGAGAATCCAATTGGGAAAATTATTAGCGTAGGTAGTGGAAAGTACAGGGTTATTGGAGTGCTTGAGTCAAAAGGAGCTGCATTTGGAGGTGGTCCTGATAGGTCGGTCTTATTACCGGTGCACAACGTAACAACCTACTTCTCTCGGCCAAACATGGATTACACAATAAATGTAAAACCACACAACCCGCAGCATCTCGATTATGCATCATACGAGGCCGAGGGTGTTTTTAGAATTGTTAGAAATTTAAGGTCCATTGACCAGTCTGACTTTAACATTGAGAAGAGCGATTCGTTAGCTAAGATACTTTTGGAAAATATTAAGTATGTTACAATGGCAGCTACTCTCATTGGAATAATTACCTTGATTGGTGCTGCAGTAGGATTAATGAATATTATGCTTGTGGCTGTGGCTGAACGAACACGCGAGATTGGTACTCGCAAAGCGATAGGAGCAAAAGCGTCTACAATAAAGCAGCAGTTCCTTTTTGAAGCCATTGTAATTTGCCAACTTGGCGGTTTGCTTGGTATTATCTTGGGAATTTTATCTGGTAATTTAATATCACTATTAACGGGTAGCTCCTTTGTAATACCTTGGATATGGATTCTGCTTGGTGTAGCTATCTGCTTTGCTGTTGGTTTAGCTTCGGGCTATTTGCCAGCAGTAAAAGCATCGAAACTAGACCCCATAGAGGCGTTAAGATACGAGTAGTGCAACCATATTTTTGGTA
>JAWLEY010000213.1:0-4841 GCA_041685855.1 Perlabentimonas sp.
GGAGTGGCAAACATTTGTCCTGAGTCGGGTTTCTCTATTGATTCAAAAGAACCGTCCTCATTCATGTTGTAATTAATGAATGAGATAGAATAGGTGGCTGTATCTTTTCCCCTATTCACAAGGTTGAGTGCTTCCTTCTGCTTTTTGCCCTCAAATACAACCCGAGTTGGCGTTACCAGTAAATCGCCCTGAGCCATTGACTGAAAGCCAAAACCAGAGATTAAAATACATATTGCCAATAGCCTAATTTTCATTGTTTCGTTTTTTATAGATATGAAAAGAGAACATGTAGTTCATTATTACTTAATAAAAAGGGAAGACCCTTGTGGGCCTCCCCTTTAGTAGAAAATTTCACTAATTGTAAGCTACAGTTACATCAAAGGTTCCAGCGTAAGTTCCAGCTGGTTGGGCATCAACTAGGTTTAAAGTTGCCCCTACGGTAAAATTATCTGCACCTCCAGCATCAAGTGTACTTGTTAGTCCTGCATAGGAACAAACAAAATTGTCAACTGTCATGTCTTCAGCAGGTGTACCATTAGTAATGGTGGTACTTGCATCGATAGTAATAGCATAAGTGGCACTTACATCACCTGTAATGTCATAGGCTGCCGCTGTAGATATAGGAGCCTGAGCTAAAAGCGTAGTGGTACCACTACCAACAGTTACGGTACCATCCGTTGCGAGAACAACAGTTGTTGCCGCTGTAGGAACAGTCATTGTACCAAAATGCATTGGTGCAGATTCGGTAATTGTCATGGCAGTAAGAATTTTTGCTCCCACTGCTGTGTTCTCAGTTTGAGCCATTAGGCTGGTTGAGAAACCTGCTACCATTACAATGGCAGCGAATAACATGATTGATTTTTTCATTTTCATTTTGTGTTTGTGTTTGTTAATAATTAAGTGTACTTGTTACTCTTCTGTTTTGCATTTAAAAAAATACTTTTCATTACTGAAAAATAGATATGAACAATGCGGTTCATAATGCTTCTAATCTGGTTTTCTTTTCCGTTTCACTTTATAGGTTTTTAATTAAAATTGTACTAATTATTTGCGTAAAGTGTTTATCCAAGGATATACTTCACCCTAAAAAAATTGTAATATGCTCTTTCTTTAGATTGGACTTACGATTAGGTAAGAGGGAAATAAATAAAGCTCAAGAGATAGGTCGTCAATTGTTATACGCTTAGTCATACCATTAAGTTGTGTAAATACTTGTTTATTAGTTATATAAATCACAGGTTTTAAACGTGTGTTTCATGCAACGGTCTTATTATGAGTTAACTAGGGTTGGCGATTTTTAAAAAAGATAAGGTAAAAAGTTCAAATCGCCTTATAACCTAAAAATGTGAGTTTTACTGTAAGGGAAAAACGCCAAATTAAGTTCTGTTTTTATAAAAAAGTGCGTCCGTATTGGCATAATGCATTTTCAAATTAGTTACAAGACCAATTAATGTGAACTATTACTAAATAGAATAGCAGCGAATTAATCTTGCACTTAACAAGATTACTGACCAATTTAACCCTACCTTTGCACTATATTTTAAATCAAGATATTAGTATGCAAGTAGCAGTTACTAGAAAGGATATTAAATTTACACCTGACCCTAGCAGGGTGATTGCTCGTTTTCTATACACCAACGACGAAAGAAGCGTAAAAATCATTCGTAGTGTTCTAGAAATGTCCGAAACTGAAACTAGAACTACTATGAATCAAGTGCTGAGGGGTTTCTCCAAAAGACATAGGAATATTTCAAGAATTTTTGAAAAGCATTTCAATAAGCTGTCACACCTGCTGGATAGGATGGGAATTAATCCAAACGAGATTAATCAATCTCAAAAAGTACTAATAGGCTCTTACTTTACCATGGAGTACTCCATTGAGTCGGCTGCTTTTTTTAATCCATCCATTGTAGAAAACCCTGACCAGTCTGAATTATTGCAGGGCGAAAAAAGGGTGATTCTTAGCTTCAGAGCCACAGGTGAAGGGCATATCTCATCCATTGTTTTCCGTTCGGCTGTTATTGACAAGAATAGCGATATGATTGTAGAGCCTGTGGGTAATATGCTGGCGGAAGCAGAGCGAATAGAAAGGCATGTTTACGATAAAGCTTCGTTTATTGTTACTCTCGATGAGATGAGGGAATTCGACAATAAAATTTCGCCCATGTTTGTTTTTGAACGACTGGGAGACAAATTCACCTACGGTGAACTATCCAGGGCAATCAGGGAAACGAAGCTAAGCCGTAAGCTAACCCCCGAAAAGGAAGCTACCATTAACAAGATTCTGTGGATAGCGCTCTCGCATTACGAGATTGATTTTTCGCTTGATTCAGCTATCTCCGAGAGGGTAATTTTCCCCATATCAGAAACTGAAAAGAATGGTATTGAGGATGCCCGTTTTGTTAAGTTCGTTGATGATGATGGCGAGGTTACATACTATGCTACTTATACCGCTTATGATGGCAAAACAATACTACCAAAACTGCTTGAGACCAAAGATTTTTATCATTTTAAATGCATTCCCATTCATGGTGAACTAGCTCATAATAAAGGAATGGCACTATTCCCCAAGAAGATAAATGGCAAGTATGCCATGCTTTGTAGGCTCGATGGAGTGAATAACTACTTAGCATATTCCGATAATTTAAGTATTTGGCGGGAAGCCAAGCTGATTCAGTCGCCAAAATATCCGTGGGAGTTGGTTCAGGTAGGTAACTCTGGCTCTCCCATTGAAACGGAAGAGGGATGGCTTGTAATTACTCACGGAGTGGGCCCCATGAGGGAATACGCACTGGGGGCATCGCTATACGATTTGGATAATCCCGAAAAAGAGATTGGAAGACTAAAGTCGCCGTTATTGACTCCTAACGAAGAAGAACGGGAGGGCTATGTGCCCAACGTTGTTTACTCTTGCGGGTCAATTGTTCACAATGGGAATCTGGTTATTCCCTACGCCATGTCGGATTACGCATCAACCTACGCTACTGTTAATCTTAAGGAGCTGCTTGATGAGATTAAGCGCTCTAATGAGTAGGTTTAGGTTTTAGATTGCCACACGAGATGAAAAGACTAATCTCATGTCAATATCTTCCTGTAAATCTCCAAATATCCTTCAGCCATTTTCTCACGGCTAAAATTTGATACTGCGTGCTCCCTGCAATAATTTCGATTAATCAGATTGATGTTAGCTACCGCATCAACTGCCTCATCAATGGAGTTGACCAGAAAACCTGTTTTACCGCTAATGATGAGCTCTGGCATTGACCCTCTGTTAAATGCAATAACGGGTGTTCCGCAAAGCATAGCTTCGGCAACGCTTAGCCCAAATGGTTCCTCAAAACCTATTGGATGCATTAGGGCATAGGCTTCGCCCAATAGTTTGTTGCGCTCACTTGGCCCCGAATTGCCTACAAAAACAATATCATCATTGTTGATAAAGGGTTTTACTTTGCTGTCAAAATACTCTTGATGCTGAATTAATCCGGAGATAATTAGCTTATAACCCGACCTTTTTGCAATTTGAATAGCTTCTGATGCGCCCTTGTCGGGATGAATCCTGCCGAAGTATAACAAGTACTGTTTAGGTTGGGGGCAAAATGTAAAGTCGTTCACATTTATGCCATTGTAAACCGTTCCGATGTAGTTGAGTAAGGGACTGCGATCGGAATTGCTAATGGAAACGTAGCTGCTGGTGCTGTTGTACTTTTTATAAACGGCAAGAATTTTTTGAGAGGAAAACCCATGGATGGTAGTTAGCATTGGCGTTTTAATTAAACGCGAGTAGGTTAGGGGCAAAAAATCAAAGTTGTTATGAATTAAATCAAAATTGCCTGCCTGTTCCATTAAATGGCTTATGTGGAGGCATTCGCCAACTTTTGCATCAAGCTCAGGGTTTTCTGAGTACGATTTTTCGCAAACGTACTCCAACTTACCCTTTGTAATTGAGTCGCCTGTTGCAAAGAGTGTTACATCAATGCCTTTGTCAACTAAACCCTCTGTAATATTTGAGGCAACCTGCTCCCATGGGCCATACTTGCGGGGTGGCGTTCTCCATGCGATTGGTGATAGGATGGCAATTTTCATAATATCTATCTGTTTTTTTATAGTTGTAGCTATGTTCGATAGGGGCAAACGCATTTAAAATACTCTTTTTATAAGCAAATTAGATTTCTCGAATTCTGTTCTTTGTCCCGTTAGGGTCAAAATATGGGTAAACTCAAATGCTGAATAAGATTACCGTGCCGTTAGGTACGCAATATTCTGTACCTATCGGGACACATATTTATTAATGCTTTTGCCCTCTATGTCCGATTGATAATTCCAAATGTTTTGAATTAGTATAATCACAGTGCTACAGCTTTGATATAGATTGATTAATCCTTTTGTTAAAAAGCATCTCTCGGATTATCCAGGCAATGGTCAACTAGCTCTTCTATTATGGCTGTGCCAACGCACATGACTTTATCGGCACCGCCCCAGTAAATTTTAATGCTACCATCATCCTCGGGAACTGCTCCGCAGGTGAAAACAACGTTATGTACATAGCCTGTTAATTCGTAAATTTCTTCGGGTTGTAAAATCCATTCGTCGCCTACGGCAATTATTTTCGATGGATCCTTCAGGCTATGCAATGCAACACCCAAACGGTAAACGGAGCCGTCCATGGTAGGGAATACGCCATGGTAAATACTTAACCAGCCGCGTGAGGTTTTAATGGGTGGGGCGCCTGGGCCAATCTTCATTTCGTCCCAATGGTACTGAAGCGGTTTCATAATTAGCTTCGACTCGCCCCAGTACCTGAGGTCTGGTGAATAGGAAATCCATACCGACCAGGGCGATAT
>JAWLEY010000214.1:0-4835 GCA_041685855.1 Perlabentimonas sp.
CGCTCAAAGTAATGTTAGTACCGTATTGCCCACCGATTAATGTTTTACGAGGTATCTTGTAATCAACCTGAGCTAAAGCGCCTACTTCGCCCGTTGGTTGAGTGGCGTATGGGTACATCCCTGGCAGACTGTATGCATGTTGTCTGGTTGTAGCAGGCAGGTAACTTAAGGTTAGGGCATTACCGGTTGCATCCCTGCTCGATCTAAAGTCCATATTATCAATGTACTTTGCTGTTAATAGTATGCCAAGCCCCTTAACTGAATACGATGAGTTTATTACCAGTGCCTGCCCATTTTTATAAATTAACCCATTTGTGGCGGTTGGGTCATTTATTTTCCATGCATATTCAGCAGAGGCAAAGAGTGCACCTTTATATAGCGATGCCCTTCCTGAGAACGCACCTACGTTTTGAGGGAGATTGTATAGAGGATCCTTGTCGTTCTGGTATCGGCTTACTGCACTTCCACCTACGGTTAGGTTAGTTAGTGATTGTGGAAAAAACGTTTGTAGCAAGCTCCATTCCGCATCAAAACCTCTTATTGTTCCAGGTCCATTCTCCCAAAAATACCTTTGCTTACCTATCATCCCCTTAATAGTCAACCCTTTGACTGGCCGTATTAGCATTCGAAAACCATCAAATGCATTATCAATACCTAAATTTTTATCTTCATAGGCTCTAAGAATTATACCACTTCCGTACTGCTCATAAAAATTACCAACAGTTATTTCGTAAAGTGTGTCGGAATACGTAATGAACCGGTGGGCAATTCCTTGGCCCTCGTATCTTGTGTCGAATCCGAGCAAAGGAGGCTGATAGGCTTCGTAACGAATCCCGGCGTTAAATCCCTTGTACCTATAAAACAGGTTGCCATACACGTTGGCTCTGAATAGTTCAGGAACTTCATCGGCGCCAATGAGCGTATCGCTCAAATAGTAATTTGCTTCGGAATAAATATTACCTTGTATTGTTGCATTATCAATAAAATTCTGCGAGTGGGCTAAATTGGTACTCATTATTAAAAAAAGACAGCACACCCAGGTACTGCCCACTACATAATTCAAAATACGTTGCATTTTATTGTATTTTAGTTATGGCGTTCTTGAGTTATGGAACTATTTAGTTATGGATTGAATTTTGTCATACATGTCGTATTCTGCTCCATCGGTATAAGTAGTGTGTTGATATACAATTTCTCCCTTACCATTTAATATAAATGTATGAGGAACGTTGGTTACTCCCATGGAACGGCGAAGATCACCATTGGAATCAAGGTAAAACTCATAATCCCAGCCACGTGCATTAACCATTGGTCGTACATTATTAACAGTTCTGGCATCGTCAATAGATATTGCTATTAGTTTTACCCCGGTTTCATCCTGCCATTCTTCGTATAAATCGGCAATAGCCGATAGTTCCTTAATACACGGACGGCACCATGATGCCCAGAAAGATACAATCATTGGTTTGCCATTGTTCTGTATGTTAGAGGTGGAAAAGTCTCGACCCTCTAAGGTTTTTATAGTTGCATTTGGTATTTTTTGAGTTTTGCTTTGCTGGGCAATTAGTGGTAAATTTATTGAAAGAACTAGTATGGTTGTTAAAGTTAAAAGTCTCATTTTGTTGTGGTTAGTTAATTAATAATTAGTTTTTTACTTGTGTTTAAACTTGTACTACTAATATTTACAATGTACACACCTTTTTTCAGATTGGAGATCGGTAGCGAGGTTTCAAACTCACCCCCTTTTGGTTCTATTCTGTTTGAATAAACAGTTGCTCCAACCTGATTGATTATGGTTATTGTGTATTCGCTCTGGTTTGGGGCTCTAAATGAAAGTGTAGCCTTCTGCTTTGTGGGGTTTGGGAATATTTTTACTTGTGATTGCCCATTTACTTGAATTCCAGTTGTTAAGTTTTCAAGTTCTACAGCTTGAATAACTTCCCAGGTAAGGGTATCCTGAATGAACACACCAACTCTAAAATCTGTAAGATTCAAGTCTAGCTCAGAGAAATTTTCAGAAGTGTTAATTGAAATTGGGTTTCCATCAATTAAGGGGGCTAATTCTTCTGTGTGCTGAATATTAAGCTTCCGGAGTACATGGAAAAACTCAGTCTCTCCATTTCCACCAGGTGGTTCATCAAAATTAACTTTATCCTGAATGTAAGCAATTGCAAGAATATAATTTTCTGTTTGCAAAGAAGCATAAGGAGTTATCTCAAAACTTGCTTCTATAACATCATCCTCAATGGAAAAATCGCCAATTATACCAATAGGAGAGGGGCGTTCCATTTCTGCATCAATTAATTTAGGATTAAAGTTAGCAGAGTTTCCTTTATACCACGGATTGAATACGATGTTTGGAGAAGAATGGATTCCATATAGTTCTGTGCGTGAACTGATACATTCTTCAGCCATCAGGCACATAGGGTTGCTGTAGTAGCAATCTATTTGGTAGCCAATAGGAAACATTTTTCCAGTAAATTTTTGCGCCAGCTGGCGAATCTGAGGGTTAACATCTGCGCAAGAGGCACAATTTGAACTAGAGAAGCTCTCTAGCAGAACCATTCTTGTGGCTGTTTGTGTAAGAGCATTAACCTTAATGGTAAGAGTATCGGTTTCGGGTAAAGGTGAGCCATTAATATTGTCAAGCCAAAGTTTAACGGTGTGTTCTCCTGCATCTCCAATACTCCAGGGTGCTTGGTGCTCAAAAAGAAATCTTGTCCAGTTCCCCAAATCCATGTTTGTAATTGTATGGCTATTTATTTCGCCATTATTTGCTGACCATTTTACAGTAACCTGATCAACCAGTTCGGTTGAAAAGTTTTCAATTGTACCAAAAATAGTTTGTTGGGAATTTGCCTGAGCATAAGGACCCACATTTGTTGTGGTTATTACAACCTCATCCTCGGGTTGCCCCCAGAGGGTAATTGAGGATAGGGTTATAATGTAGATTATAGCTAATGTAATTCTTGCCAGTTTGAACATTCCTACTCAATAATTAGCCTATTTGTTAGTATTTCACCATTCTCCATGGTTACTTTAACAATGTAAACACCCTGTGGCTGTTTGATGTTTAGTTTAATAGCTGAATTTGTGCTGGTAATCTCCTTGCCAAATAAATGCATACCAGCAACGGAGTAGATATCAATTTTTTCAACTCTAGCTGTTTCTGGTAATTTAATTTGGAATTCACCTGATGATGGGTTGGGGAAAATATTAAAATCAGCAAGGTTTTGCACTGATGCGTTGGTAGCACTAATTGTAAAGCTTGTTGAAATATCGTTTAACGCAACTTCATCCTCATCATGAATGATATTTGATAAAGTAAGAACAATGTCTTGCTCATTTGAGGGAGCTTCGTTAATTGAAATCTCAATTGTTTTTGCCAATTCATCTACTGTTGCTGTAAAACCGATTTGTTCTCCATCTGCTTGTCCAGCGTTAAGCGAAATATGGTTCTCTGCCAGCTCATTATCCAGTAAAATCCAGTTATCATCAAATAATGATTTATCAGATTGAATGATAATGCTCTCTTCCTGTACATTTCCAATTACCCCATTTTCTGGTAAAAATGATATAATTGCAGGTTCAGTTACTTTAAAATATTTAATTTTATGATTTGTAAATGAGTTACCCGCTATGTCTATTATAATCTCATCTTCGTTTTTTAACCTAACATAACCACCTCCTTCAATTCCATCACCGTATGAATCGTGTGCTACTAGTCTATGATTTCCAATTTCTAAAGATACATTCTCAGTGTATATTTGATTGTTTCCGTAACTATCACCGTTTGCAATAAGTTGATTATCGTTGTCTAAAATGGCCCACGTTGTTTCACTTCCATATCCATCAGTCTTTATTTCTACAGTTAAATCCTTTTCAATAGTTGCTGGAACTTTAGAAAATTCTCCTGAAATACTATATGAATTATCTGGATAGTTTTCGTTTTCAACTGTAAATGAAATAGTATTGTTATTATAAAGAATAAAATCGGGTGATTCAGGAAGAGTTACTTCAACCTCTTCGCCATAATTTAATTCACCTTCCCAAGTGTGGTTGACTATTTGATTGTCATTTATTTGGTAAGAAATATCAAGGCTGTTTATAGTTTCCCCACCTTTACTTTTAATATTTAATGCAGGGGAGAGGCCACCTTCGTATAACTCTTCAGGGAATAGTGGGGTTAATGATAGTTGATATTCTGGCATGTTAACAAGTACTGGTTGCACTTTTATTCCGGTAATAACCTCTTGGTTGCCTTCGGCAATATAAACAGCCAGCTCCATATCTTCTAGAACTGCATCAATACTGTTAAAATCTTCTGGAATAGTGTAAGTGAATGTTTGAGAATAGAGTGATCCTGTTTCTGTGTTCTCAATGTCTACTCCCCATTGTCCAGTAAGCAAATGAAGTAAACGGCGCATGTGAACATACTCTTCTCCTTCTCCTGCTTGAAAACCTACTGTATTGTTTTGAAGCAAAGCAATATTGAGTTTATTGGTTGCTTGCGGACTATTATTTGTATAGTATGCCTCAACAAAAACACTAACTTCTCTTGTTGTTAAGTCAATTTCTGCTTCCGCTCCAATATTCACATAGGATGGTTGTTCAAGTATTTCATTTGCAGCTGCTGTCCAACTTTCTCTGAGCATTGCTGTTCCTCCGTTCATATCTAAATCTTTAAAGAAATGCCTGTTAACAGTACCTGCTGGGTATGCGTTAACATCCGCTTGATTAACTAACGAAGCACCAAAGGGAGTTCTAAAATCAGGCTGTCCTCCAGTTGGATCTGCAAAGCCTCCAGCATGAACATTTAAATGTACAACTCTGCC
>JAWLEY010000215.1:0-4755 GCA_041685855.1 Perlabentimonas sp.
GAAGCTATGCAGAAAGCCTATTCGGAATCCGATGGGTTGCATTGGAAAATTGAAGAAATTCGTAACCTGCTCACACTTTTTCCCGATGGGCAACTCTGCATTGAGGTTAACGGCGTTGTAGTAGCCTGTGCTCTTTCCATTATTGTAGATTATAAAAAGTTTGGCGATAATCATACCTACCAAAAAATAACAGGGAACGAAACTTTTAGCACTCATAATCCGGAAGGGGATGTATTGTATGGAATTGAGGTGTTTGTTCATCCTGATTACAGAGGCTTGCGCCTTGCCCGTAGGTTATACGATGCCCGTAAGGAAATTTGCGAGAACCTTAACCTAAGGGTAATCATGGTAGGAGGCAGAATGCCAACCTACAATAAGTATGCTGATGAACTTACGCCCAGACAATATCTAAATAAGGTTGAGAAGAAGGAGGTATACGACCCCGTCCTCTCTTTTCAGATATCCAATGGTTTTCAGGTAAAAAGAATTCTAAAGAACTACCTGCCAGGCGACTCTCAATCGCTCGAATATGCAACCCTTTTGCAATGGCATAATATTTACTACGAGAAGGATGACAATTATCTAAATGTATCAAAAAGTAACGTAAGGCTCGGATTAGTCCAATGGCAAATGCGCTCTCACCCTCATTTCGATTCGTTGGTGGAGCAGATTGAGTTTTTTGTTGATGCTGTTAGCGATTATGAGTCGGACTTTATATTGTTTCCTGAGCTTTTCAACGCGCCGCTCATGGCACCATACAACCAGCTTGGTACGGCCGAAGCCATGCGTGAGTTGGCAAAATATACCGACCCTCTATTGGAGCAGTTTAAATCTTTCTCTGTTAGTTACAATATAAATATCATAACTGGCTCAATGCCAATTGTTAACGAGAAGGGTAACTTGCAGAACGTATCGTACCTTTGCCATAGGAATGGTAAGGTTGATGAGTACAGGAAGATTCACATTACGCCCAACGAGCGTGAGACCTGGGGAATGGTTGGTGGCGATTACATAAGAGTTTTTGATACCGATTGTGGAAAGATTGGAATTGTGGTCTGCTACGATGTTGAATTCCCCGAGTTAATCAGGCTTATGTCCGATGATGGAATGAATATCCTTTTTGTACCTTTTTTAACCGATACCCAGAATGGTTACATGCGCGTGCGTAACTGTGCAATGGCCAGAGCGGTGGAGAACGAGTGCTACGTTGCCATAGCTGGTTGTGTAGGAAACTTACCAAGAGTGAATAATATGGATATTCAGTATGCTCAATCAGGTGTGTTTACCCCATCCGATTTTGCCTTCCCAACCAATAGCATTAAGGCAGAGACTACACCCAACACGGAGATGACTCTAATTGTTGATGTAGATTTAAATCTGCTGAAGGAGCTGCACAACTATGGCAGTGTTCGTATAAAGAAGGATAGACGGCATGATTTATACGAACTTAAAAAGCTGAAAAAATAGGAGAGAGGTGGTCTTAATAAAAATTTAGCATGTAAGATTTCCTTCGCTAACAAACGATTAATCATTACTAGTATTAACCAGATACTTTTTAATGGTTCGGAGCAAATCTTCTGGCCTGATAGGTTTTGAAAGGTAATCGTCACATCCTGCTCTTGCACCTTTGGCCCTATCCTCTGCCATTGCATAAGCGGTTTGAGCAACAACGGGTAATTCTGGTTTTATCTCCTTAACTTTTTGAGTTGCCTCATAACCATTCATTACTGGCAGTTGGATATCCATAAGTACAATGGATATGCTATCGTAATCTTTTACCATCTGCACAGCCTCAACTCCATTAATTGCTCGTAGAACTTTTGCTTTGGTTGGCGCAATTACCTCTTGTAGAAAATAGTAGTTTGTATCCTCATCCTCAACAATAAGAATTGTTTTTCCCTCAAGATTGTCAGATGGGAATGAATCGGAAGCTCTTTCCAGAATACGCTCGCTGGAGATTGGAATAATTAGCGGAAGGCTAAAGTAGAACGTGCTTCCCTTTCCAATTTCTGACTCAACCCATATTTGTCCTCCCATAAGCTGTATCAGCTTTTTTGAAATAGCAAGTCCCAAGCCTGTACCTCCATATTTGCGTGTGGTTGAGTCATCTATCTGCCTAAAGCGTTCGAATATATCATCAATTTTCTCTTGGGGCATTCCAATGCCAGTATCCTTTACGTAAAAAAGTATGGTTGCATTGTTGGGTATAAGGTAGCCAAATTTAATGTACCCCTCATTGGTAAACTTTATGGCATTATTTAGAAGATTGTTAAGTATCTGCCTTAGCCTTAATGAGTCGCAAAGTATGCTGAAGTTGTAATCGTTTATTGCGTACTGTTGACGTAACTCAATGTTAGTCTTGTTGCTTTTTGTTATGTGGGTTCTGAAGTAGATGTAAAGTTCTTCCAGTGTCTTGTTAATAAAAACATTGGACTTGGTAATGTTTAGTTGTTTGGACTCAATTTTAGATATGTCAATAATATCATCAATCAGAGCAAGAAGTGCTTTACTACTATTGCTGATGTACTGAGCGTAAATATCTTTCTTTTCGGGGGCAATGCTTTTTCTGGTAATAAGCTCAGCAAAACCAACAATGGAGTTCATAGGGGTACGAATTTCGTGGCTCATATTTGCCAAAAACGAGGTTTTTAGCTTGTCAGCTTGCTCTGCACGATACTTTGAATGCTTTAAGGCCTCTTCGTACTCTTTCCTTTCTATAGAAAGTGCTAATTGGTTTGATATATGCTCAAGAATCAGGAGGTGGTCTCTAGTGTATGCTTTAGCTGTTTTGTAGCTTTGTATGGCAATAAGGCCAAGAACCTCATCGTTACTTTTTAAAGGAACACCCATCCACGATTTTGCAGGAGTACCTACAATTTCAATAACACCCTGCTCATGCAGTTGCTTTATCTCAACCTCTGTAATAAGCATTGGTTCGCCCGTTTCAATTACGTGTCCGCTTAGGGTTTTTCCCTGAGGAAAAGTGTTGTAACTATCATAATTATCTTTGAAGTAAGGAAGCGTAAGCCTATGCCTTAGCTTATCCCAAAGCACAATAAAGAGATTTTCAGTATCCATTACTGAACCTAGTTCCTTTTGAACAGCCCTGAATAGTCCTTCTAGGTCTTTGCTTTGCTTATCTTCTCTAGCAATATTTAGTAGTAGTTCCTTCGTTTTTCTTTCTCTAACCTCATCGGTTTTATCAATAGCCAGAATTAGATAGCCTTCCTCATTGTCATTATTCTCGTGCTGTATATCAATTTTATAGTAATTTATAACGGTGCTTTCTTGCTCAAATTCATGTAATATTTCAGGATGATTGTCACTGTTTTTAATGGGCGGAATGGTAAGGTCAGGGAAAATGCTAAATATGCTATATAATTCAGCCGTATTAATTTTTTTAAGAAACTGTTTTTGGAAGTGACTTGTAGCCCAAATAAGTTCTCCTTTGGTGTTAACTTTGCAAATAAGTACTGGTAATTTACTCATTGCTTTTGGTGCGTTATGGTTTAGTTTGGTTGTATTATTATGCATTACTAATGGTACATTTTTATTTGTAAACATAATAAAAGCTACGGATTTTTTTACCTTCGTGGCAAAAAAATGAGAATCATATTACTCCTTTCAATCTTTATAGTTTTCTCTTGTTCTTCACCAGAGGGAAGTAGAAGGAATGAACATAAAGATTTAACTAATTTAAACAGTAGCTACGCCCAAGGTTTTATGTTAGTAGAGGAGGATGGTGGTTATGTTCTTGAAGTATATAATCCCTGGCAAGGAGCCGATGTCACCTATAAATACGCACTTGTTAACTCATCAAACGCATTTAATAGTGATTCTTTTGATGAGATTATTCCAATACCTGTTTCCAGGATAGTTTGCTTGTCAACAACCCACATTTCCTATCTTAGTTTACTAAATGCCGATAGTTTAATAGTTGGCGTATCTGGTGCAGAGTTTGTATCAAATAGTAATGTTCGCCAGAGAATTGAGGCGGGCTTAGTAAAAGATGTTGGTTATGAGCAATCAATAAATTTTGAATTGTTACTTAGTTTAAAACCTGATGTTGTTTTTACTTATGGGGTTGGAGCAGAAATGGTAGGTTATTTGCAAAAACTCAGAGACCTTAACATCCCCGTAGTTTTTATTGGCGATTATCTGGAAAATTCTCCTTTGGGTAAGGCTGAGTGGTTAAAAGTTTTTGGTGCCTTTTTAGGTAAAGTATCGTTAGCGGATAGTTTGTTTGAGGATATTGATAATGAGTATAATACATTAAGGAGATTAGTTGCCAATGAAAAACCAAAACCTAAAGTTTTTCTCAATTTACCATGGAAGGATGTGTGGTACTTCCCGGGCGGAGAGGGCTACATGTCGCAACTCATATCCGATGCTTCAGGAGAATACATGCTTTCTCATTTAGAAGGTTCCAAATCGCATCCATTTGGCATAGAGGCTTCGTTGGAATATGCCAGCAATGCCGATATATGGTTAAATACCGGAACCATTAATAGCATTAACGAGCTGCTGGAGAGTTTTCCTTTGGCAAGTAAGATTCCTGTGGTATCAGAAAAGAATGTTTATAACAATAACAATAAAATGAATAACTTTGATGGTAACGATTTTTGGGAGTCGGGGGCTGTTAATCCTCATATAATTCTAAAGGATTTAATAAAAATTTTTCACCCCCATATTATTGACCATGAACTTGTTTACTATCAACATATAGAATGAGTTTTACTGCATTAAATAGAAGTG
>JAWLEY010000023.1:0-21077 GCA_041685855.1 Perlabentimonas sp.
AATGCATATATCGGCAATACCTGAGTTTAATGAGAACGAGCTGGAAACCATCCTCTTTGTTGGCCATGATATTACCGATGCCAAGAGAATTGAGCAGGAAATACAGGACAAGAACCGAAAGATTACAGAAAGTATTAACTACGCACAGCGTATCCAAACATCCATTCTCCCTAACAATAGGATTATTCGCCAGTACCTTCCAAAATCATTCATCTACTATAAACCAAGAGACGTAGTAAGCGGCGATTTTCCATGGTTTTTTGTTAAGGAAGACTATATCTATATTGCAGCCGTTGACTGTACTGGTCATGGCGTTCCCGGTGCTCTGCTATCATTTATCGGCTACTTTATTCTTAATAACGTAGTTGACCATGATGTAAGCTACTCTGCCTCAAAAATACTCGATGAGCTTCATTACAACGTAAGAAAAACTCTTAAGCAAGACCGCCCCGATGCTGATGCACGCGATGGCATGGATATTGCACTCTGTAAAATCAACCTTAAAAATAAGGAGCTACAGTATTCTGGCGCACACAGGCCACTTTATTTACTAAGAGACAAAGAGTTGCAAGAGTATAAGGGAGATAGAAAGGCCATTGGTGGTATTCCTCATCCCAAAAAACCAGAAAAAGATTTTACAAACTACCAGATAGAAATAAAACAGGGCGACAAAATATTCTTCTTTTCCGATGGTATGCCCGACCAGATTGGAGGAGAGGATAAAAGAAAATACAGACCATCTCGTATTAGAGAGCTAATAGTAGAGAATCAAGCGTTAACAATGCCAAAATTTAACGATTTATTTGCTAAAGATTTTGAAGAGTACATGGGCGATAACAAGCAGATTGACGATGTTCTCACAATAGGAATTGAATTCTAAATTGTTTATTATCGGTAAATTATTTAATTTTACAGGCTATGGATAAAAGAAATGTTAAAGGTTTTCTTGAGTTCGTTTACGACTTTTACAAGTCGATGAAGGCTCATGAAATCACTCTGGTGTATGAGGGTGAAATTACCCATCAAATCACCAAGGCCTTCACTTCCCTCACTGAGTCTAACATGGCTAAAGAGGAGGAGTCGAACCAGGTGCAAAAGAAGGTATTCCATGTTATGGTTGAGTGCCTTCAGAACATCAGTAAGCATGCCGACAGTTTCGGGTCTGACGACTTTCTGTTTGCAGGCCGAGGGATATTCATGGTGAGCAAGGGCGAAATTGAGTACCACGTTACAACTGGTAACGTGATTGAAAACTCCAAGATAGAGGAGCTCACAAAGATCCTCGATCATATTAACACCCTTGACAAGAACGGGCTTAAAGAGCTTTACAAAACACAAATGAGGGAAGGAAGACTCTCAGAGAAAGGAGGAGCAGGCTTAGGCTTCATTGACATTGCCAGGAAAACTGGTCGAAAGTTGGAGTACCATTTCCTGCCCATTGACGAGGAAACACACTTTTTTATTTTAACATCAACAATCACCAGAAACGAGTAAACAATTGACTTATGGAGACCATAAAGATTTTGGGTACTGACGATACCCCAACCGTAATTTTGGATTCTGAGAATGACATTTTCGAAATTTCGGGTCGTTCGCTACCAGAGGATGTAACTGCTTTTTACGACCCAATACTTAACTGGCTCGATGAGTACGCAACAAGCCCAAATGCGAAAACCGTCTTCTCATTTAAACTGGTTTATTTTAATACAGCCAGCTCAAAACTGCTCCTCGATATTCTTATGAAACTCGAAGAGATGCATGAAGATGGGAAGGAAGTGCTGATTAACTGGTACTACCCTGAGGATGACGAGGATATGCAAGAGGCTGGCGAGGAGTATGCCGACATTGTTGATGTACCCTTTGAGCAGATAAGTTATACCCTTAGCTAGTAACATAAAACGCTATCAACACAAACACGTTAACCTAAGCTATGAGTGAAGAAATTCTCAAGGCTTTAATGCAGCTCTTTGCTATTATTGCAAAGCAGGATGAGGGAGTAGAGTCCAACGAGCGCGAGTACGTTGTGAACTTTCTGCTTCAACAGGTTAACGATGAGGCTGTTGGCGAGTACATTGAGTTGTTTGATCAGCATGCTGGTTTAAAGCAAGACAAAGAGAACGGGGAGAATGACGGAAAACCTAAAAAGGTAAAGCTCACCTCGGTTAAAGATTCGGTTAAAATTCTGGGTATTTGCAAAAAAATTAACAAAACCCTAACCCAGAAACAAAAGGTTGTTGTACTAGTTCGCCTGTTTGAACTGGTTAATGCCGACCGAAAATTCACCGAGCAACGTATGGCTATTATCAACACTGTAGCCGACGTATTTAAGCTTACCAAGGAAGAATTTACCGATATTGAAAACTTCGTAATAAACAACGACCCCAAGGATCTTGATTACCCCAGCATACTTACCATCCACGACAACGAGGACAAAGGGGAGCATTGCAAACATATACCTACCGAAGCCCTTGACGGGCACCTCTATATTCTACAAATAAAAAGCGAAGACCTTTACTTCCTTAGATACACCGGGAATGAGGAAATTTTCCTAAATGGTCTTCCAATCAACAAAAAAAGAATATACCTGTTTGCCAACGGCAGCTCCATTAAGCTTCCCAAGGGTAAACCCATATACTATACGGATGTTGTAGCACACTACCTTGCCGACGATACCAGCATACGCATATCGTATAAGGTTGATGATGTAGGGTTTAAGTTTAGAAGTGGCGACATAGGCTTACGCAACATCAATTTCTCAGAAGAGCAGGGCAAACTCATTGGAATAATGGGTGCCAGTGGTGCAGGAAAAACCACCCTACTCAACGTACTTGCTGGTATCGAAAACCCTACAACAGGGAAGGTTACAATAAATGGTATTGACTTACATCATGATAAGGATAACCTTGAGGGGGTTATTGGGGTAATACCTCAGGACGATCTGCTGATAGAAGAGCTTACAGTATTCCAAAATCTATACTATAACGCCAAACTCTGTTTTAAGGATAAATCTGAGGAAGAACTTACCCAACTCGTTGACAAAACGCTTCAGAACCTTGGCCTTTACGAACGGAAAGATCTTAAAGTAGGCTCACCCCTAAATAAAATGATTTCAGGTGGTCAGCGAAAAAGGCTAAACATTGCGCTTGAGCTAATTCGCGAACCCGCCATACTCTTTGTTGACGAACCAACATCGGGGCTCTCCTCAAGAGACTCTGAAAACGTGATGGACCTCCTGCGCGAACTAACGCTTAAAGGGAAACTCATCTTTGTTGTAATCCACCAGCCATCGTCGGACATATACAAGATGTTTGACAATATGATGATTCTCGACACAGGTGGCTACATGATATACTACGGCAATCCTGTTGAAGCTGTGATGTACTTTAAACGCATCGACATGCAGATTAACAGCGACCAGGGGGAGTGTCCAACATGCGGTAATGTTAATCCCGAGCTTATTTTCAATATTATAGAAGCAAAGGTGGTGGATGAGTTCGGTAGATATACTCCAATTCGAAAAATATCGCCACCCAAGTGGGAGGAACATTTTAACGAGAACATAAAGCTAAAAGATGTACCCAGCGAATCGGAGGCACCTCCAAAATCGCTAAATATCCCATCAAAGCTCAAGCAGTTCTTCATTTATACCACGCGCGACTTCCTCTCAAAAATCAGCAACACCCAGTATATTGTTCTTAACATGCTTGAAACCCCAATACTTGGTTTCATACTAGCATTCGTAATCCGATATATTGCCGATCCAAATTCCGATGTTTACGTTTTTAGGGAGAACGAGAACATTCCAATTTACATATTTATGGCGCTTATTGTGGCTCTGTTCATTGGTTTAACAGTGAGCGCCGAGGAGATATTTCGCGACAGAAAAATACTTAAACGCGAAGCGTTCCTCAACCTTAGCCGTGCATCATACCTATTTAGCAAGATATTTATTCTGGTTGTACTATCGGCTATACAATGCATAACCTTTGTGCTTATTGCCAATGGAATACTCCAGCTCAGGGGCATGAATTTTGAATACTGGCTGGTACTCTTCTCTACGGCAGTTTTTGCTAATCTTCTAGGTTTAAACATTTCGGCAACCTTTAACTCAGCCGTTACCATATATATTGTTATTCCGCTGTTAATGATTCCCATGATGGTGCTTTCCGGAGCAATGTTTAGTTTCGAAAAATTAAACCGTGCTGTTGGTAGTTTTGGCAGGGTACCATTAATAGCTGAATTTATGGTTACAAAATGGGGCTACGAAGCACTGGTGGTTCGCCAGTTTAAGGATAACGAGTTCCATAAAACCTTTTACGAAATTGAGAAGAAGGAGAGAAACGCTGACTACAAAACCGTTTACTATATACCTGAACTAGAAAAAATTCTTGACGACTGTTTTGATTATATTAATAGTAGCGAGCAAAATCAGGAAAGAACTGAAGAGTTCAAAGAAAATCTTTTAGTTCTTAGAAACTCCTTGTTTAACGAAGTTAATTATCTGGCTCCAGCTATTCCGTATAGATACTTAGACAACCTTAACGCCGAAGATTTCGATCAGGAAGTTTACTTCGGCACAATAGATTACCTTGGGCAGCTTAAAGAGCATTACAACAAGATATTCCAGGCAGCTAACAATAAACGCGACAGGATTGTATCGCATCTGGTAAAAACCAATTCTCAACTCTACGAAGCAAAGCGAAGAGCATACCACAACGAAAGCATCTCCGATTTGGCCATGAAAATTTTTGAGAAGAATAAAATTTTGCAGTATAAAGGGGAGCTGGTTCAGCAGTATGATCCAATTTATCGCGATCCTATACCAAATAATGGACTTGATTTTCGTTCACACTTCTTGGCACCAAGAAAATACTTTTTAGGTAGCTACTACGACACATTTTGGTTCAATGTTTGCTTTATATGGTTTATGAGTATTATACTATATTTCATGCTATATTTTGAAGTAATTAAAAAGTCAATTGAATTTTTAGGTAAAATTAGGTTGCCAATACCTAGAAAAAAATAAATTTTTATATCTTTACTTTTTAAAGAGAGGTATATGCCACAATACAATTAATCTTTTTTAATATGATTAGAAATACTGCTCTCATACTAACAATAGCATTACTCGTTACCTCCTGTCGCTTTTTCGATTCCGACAGGGACTCAACAAGTGGAGACTTTGATATTCCTGAAGAGCTGCTAGAAGATCAGCCCTTAGAAATTGCTGCAGAAGTAATTGACGATATGATACAAAACGTATCCTCTCCCGTTGAAACAGCAGCGGTTATTAAAGGGTTAAACATGCCCTTTAATAGAGATTATTTAGCTGAAACTGATAACGAGAATAATCTTAACACAAATTTCAAAAAGGCTATAGGTCTAGGTATTTATGGGGCTGACCTTGGTTACATAAACATGTACGAGAAGACTTCTCTTGTTATTAACTATATCTCTACTATAAAATCATTAGCTGATGGTATTCAGGTAGGTCAGTTCTTCGATTTTAATACACTTAGCAGGATTGCTACAAATCGCGAGAACCTAGATTCGCTAATGCTTATTTCACAGCAAAGTTTTAGCCGCATTGACGGATATTTACGTGAGACCAACCGTTCGCACCTTAGCGTGCTAATAGTTGCCGGGGTATGGATTGAAGGGTTGTACCTTTCAACTAGAGTTGCTCAGGACGCAAACCACCCAAGAATTAACGAAACAATTGGTGAGCAGAAAATGATAATGAGCCACCTGATGATCCTGCTTAACAACTACAAACGCGACCCTAATATTGCAGATCTTATAAAGGAATTTGAACAAATACAGGGTTTATACAAAGATGTAAAAATATCATATGAGTATTCAGACCCTGTTCAGGTAGTGAAGGATGGCGTGCTTACCTTTGAACAGAAAGATACTCAAAATATTGAAATGTCAGATGAAACCTTGAACAGCATCATAACCAAGGTACATGAAATTAGAAACAAGCTGCTAAAAAGGTAAACTCTAGAAAAAATTTGGATTATGAAAAATACTTGCCTTATTATTTTACTATCTGTTCTTTTTGCGGGTTTCACAACAAAATTGTCCGCTCAAACGGAAGATGATTTGGTTGAAATTTGTGGAATGATAGCGGGTGATGCCACCTTCTTAAAAGATTTCACAATACGGCTAGATGCTGGCGACCCTGCTCCTAGACAAAGATTCTCTGTAATTCTTAAAAAGGGGATTAAGTACCGCTTCTCTGTTTGTAACTCTAAAGACTATGAAGGTAAAGTTGTTCTTCAGCTTTTAGATAATAACAGATTATTAGCGACTACTCATGTGGTTGCAACCGGCAAAGATTACCCATCTATTGACTATGTTTGTACAAAAACAGGGGCTTACCACCTTTTCTTTAATTTTAGGGATGGAAAACCGGGACTAGCAGTAGGTTTACTCTCATTAGTAGATACGAATTAGTTTACAAAAATACCCAATACAAGAAAAGGGAAGTATTTTATAATACTTCCCTTTTCTTGTACCAAACCATAAAATTTCTGAAAAGAAAAAGGGTCTGACAACCAGACCCTTTTTGCTCCTCATCTAGGACTTGAACCTAGGACCCCCTGATTAACAGTCAGGTGCTCTAACCAACTGAGCTAATGAGGAATATTTAGAATGCAAAAACGTTTCCTTTTTTGCGTGTGCAAATATAGATGATTATTTTTTTTTAGCAAAACTTTTTTACTGATTTTTACTTTTAAAAAATCGAACATAAAAACATAGGAAAGAAAGTTTAAAAAAATTACTTTTACCAAAAAAATATTGAATGATGAAAGTTATAGGTATTGGTAACGCGCTGGTTGATATAATGACCAGCTTAGAGAACGATGATTTATTAGAGATTCTCAATCTGCCAAAAGGCAGCATGCAAATTGTTGACGACGAAACCATTGAAAAGGCTATAGAGCAAACAGCTGGGCTTAAACAAACCCTGGCTTCGGGTGGAAGCGCAGCAAACACTATAAACGGCTTAGCTAATCTTGGGGTTGAAACTGGCTTTATTGGTAAGGTTGGAAAAGACGAGATGGGCGACTTCTTTAATAATGACATGACCACGGCAGGCATTAGCCCTAACCTCCTAATTGGTAAAGCAGCATCTGGAAGGGCTCTTGCCCTGGTTTCTGCCGATTCCGAAAGAACTTTTGCAGTGAATTTGGGAGCAGCAATTGAAATGCTTGATTCCGATATTGCAGAGACAACATTTCAAGGTTACAACTTCTTACATATTGAAGGCTACCTGGTGCAAAACCATGCATTAATTGAGAAATCAATAAAAACTGCTAAAGAGGCCGGTCTTAAAATTTCATTAGACCTAGCCAGCTACAATGTGGTTGAAGCAAACCTTGATTTTCTTAAGCGCATTGTTAACGAATATGTGGATGTTGTTTTTGCCAACGAGGACGAAGCAAAGGCTTTTACAGGTAAAGAACCCGAACAAGCCCTGGTTGAAATCTCCAAAATGGTTGATATTGCTGTTGTGAAAATTGGTGCGAAAGGCTCGCTTATAAAATCTGGCGAAGAGGTAATTAAAATGGGCATTATTAACGTAAATGCAATTGACACAACGGGTGCAGGAGACCTTTTTGCTGCTGGGTTTATTTATGGACTTACCAAGAATCTAACGTTAAAACAGTGCGCCGAAATTGGAGCCATCCTTTCTGGTAAAGTAATTGAAGTAATTGGCCCAAAAATGGACGCTGAAAGATGGAACACAATCCGTGCTATGGTTAATCAAATTGTAAACGGTGATATAATTATTAAATAAGAGCATCCTATTTTAGTGCAAAGAATAAGTATACTCGATAAACATTAATTTAATGGGGAGAATTTATGCTGATACGATAAACCAACATAAGTTCTCCCCTTATAATTTACTATCTCTTTAGGCCCTTGGAATATAAAAAATGAACTTATCACTTTGATTATACGAAATGAATAATCAGATAAACCAAATAAAAGCATTTTTCAACAGACAGTATCCTCAAAATTTTATAGTACAGAAACCCATCTGGGGCGCTTTAGCGTTTATTATTATCCTTTTCTTATTTGCCGTTACTTACCAACCACTTCGAATACACGAGGCTCGCTCCTTCAGCTTTAGTTTTACTATTTTGCTATACGGCCTATTAATATCAATATGCGTGTTTATTGTGGCAGCTACTATAAAAAGGACGAATTGCTTCTCAAAAAATGAAGGGTGGACTGTTTCAAAAGAACTGTTTTCTATTTTAATTATTCTAACAAGCATTGGGCTTTCTGCCTATTTTGCCGGGTTTATAATCGAAAATCAAGGTGAGCGGTGGAACCTGACTACCTTCCTCGACTCCTTTACTCGCTCAGTACTAATTGGTATTGTTCCGGTGGTTATACCATCACTACTGAACATTCGCTTTGCTTTTACTCCAGAGATTTTTCAAGAATATCAAACTAACAGCCAAAGCAGGCGGGAAGAAACGACCGAGAGATTGATTCAAATTGAATCAAAAGCGAAAAAGGAAGAGCTGAGCTTCCTGACAGATGAGTTTATTTATGCGGAATCAGAAGGGAACTATGTGGTTTTTCATCTCATAAGGCAGGAAAGGAAATTTAAGGTAACAATCAGGAATTCCATTAGCGATGTTGAACAGCAACTTGCTCCTATTCCTCGCTTTATGCGCACACACAGGGCTTTTATAGTGAACTTGGGTAAAGTAATATCAAAAAAAGGGAACTCATTGGGTTACCAACTTAAACTGAAAGAAAGCAATAGCATTATACCCGTTTCGCGTCAGAATATTAAAAAGTTTGATGAGCTTAGCCAACAATTCCTCCTATCCATTCATCACTAAAATTTACATTTCATACCATTTTTATACCCTCTGCTTTCCGCTGGTAACAAACCCTTGCTGTATAAACCAATAGCTTGGTTAGCTTCTTATATCTTCTTCTATTTGCATTGTAACCTTAAAAACTCAATGCGATGAAAAATTCAAAAAGTCTTCTGGAAAGGCTCCTCAAAAATGCAAGAATTCTATTATTCACTGCATCAGTTATTACTTCTCCCATGCTTTATGCGCAGAAGGATTGTACAATTACCGGAATAATTGTTGAAGAAGAAAGTAAGCAGCCAGTTCCGTATGCAACAGTTGGCGTAATTAGTGAATCGGATGGAGCCCATCTCTTAATTACAGGTAGTATTACTGATGAGAATGGCAAGTTTAATATTAGTCCTTTAGCAAAAGGTAAATACAAACTTCAGGCATCATCGGTAGGATATAAAAAAGCTACGAAAAGAATTGACATAGCTAACTCAGGAAATTACGATGCCGGAACCATTTACGTAAAAGATTCAGTACAACTTATTGACGAAGTTGTTCTGGTTGGAGAACGTATTAAAGGGAAAACCGAAAACGACAGAACCATCTTTTTTATTAATAAAAGGATTCTTGCTGCATCGGGCAATACGCCAGATTTGCTCCGACATATACCAGGCGTACAAGTTGACCTAAAGCAAAACTTGTTGCTTGAAGGCAGTAGCGCCATCCTACTTTTTGTTAACGGTAAAGAGCGTGATATTAGTTACATCAAGCAATTAAACCCTTCTCATATAGACCGGGTTGAGGTTATGAACACGCCCCCCTCAAGTTACGATGGAAATGCCTCTGGGGTAATAAATATTGTATTAAAAAAAGAAAAAGATACTGGGTTTAGCGGACAATTCTTCACCGAAATACCTACATCAAAATCTATTGTATATTCATTTCCCAATTACAGTTTGCACTACGGATTTAAAAAGTTAAATCTTTACACATCATATAATGGAGAAATTAACTTTGAGAACATTGACGAGAGTTATAATTGGCAAATTAGGGAGGATGGGCAAACGTTAGATATTACATCAGTTGAACAGATAAAGCAAAAGAACCTCTCGCATAAGTTTCACTATGGATTTGATTATCATGCAACACCCCACGATATTATAAACTACTACGGCTCAATAAATCCTTACTCCTACGAACAAGACGGGAAAGTTCATATGGATATTCTTGGAAACATGAACCAAACCTGGAATAGCGCTAAAGACGAGACCGACCAAAACCTGAATATTTTTAACTCACTGTACTATAAGCACCTATTTGATAAAAAGGGAAGAGAAATAACCTTTGACATCAGCAATTCACTTCTTAAAGCCAACAATTCAATAGTTTACATGAATGACAACGATACTGAGGAAATCTCTATTCTTAACTCTGAAAAACCTGAGCAGGTTTCTACAAGTATTAAAATAGATTACTCTAACCCTCTAGGTGAAAATTTTACTATAAATACAGGGGTAAAAGCAGGGGTAAAGTCAATGCAAAACGAAACCGAAAGCAGCTTCGGGTATAATGAGCAACTATTAGCACTATACGGCACATTTCATTATAAGAGAACAAAATACAACATTAACTTTGGTGTTAGGACGGAATATGTAGAAACTAAACTAAATAATGATATTAACGAACCTGAACTTTCCGTTTTACCTTACATAACCTTTAAGTATAAGGTTGATAAGAAGCAAAATATTCTGCTCTCATACAGGCGCTCAATTAACAGGCCCAACGTATTTCAGCTAAACCCATTCTCTTACATGGATAATCCATACTCTATACGCAAAGGGAATCCACTTTTGGAACCCGAATTTACGCACCGAGCTTATGCAGAGCACTCCATCCGTTTCAATGTAAGCTATGTTTCAACACGACTGTTTTATGAAAACATTAACAATGCCATTAATAACCTCACATTTTTGAACGAAAGCAACACTTTTGTAACGCAGCAACATAATCTTGGGAGTATTTATCAAATTGGAATGCAATTTTTAGGTTCACTTAAATTTGGTTCACTAACAATAAGTCCATCAATCCGTTTGTACAACCAGTTAACAAGCGGGAACAACCTTGCTAAGGATTATAACATTGAAAAAAGAACAAATTGGGTAATTGATGCAGGTTTTTCTTCCGTGCTCTCGTTAAAAAACGATTTTGCTTTCTCAGGGACCTTCCAATATTCAACAGTAAAATATAAGATACAAGAGAATGCTTTTTGTGATGCGTTATACTTCTTATCCTTTGATAAAACTTTTAAAAACAACGTTAAAGTTGGCGTGATGGCAGCACTTCCATTTGCCAAAAATTTTGTTTACCAAGGTTCAGAAGTTGAAGCACAGAATTTTACAAGCAGCTATCGTGGTAATCTTAAACTCCCTACAGTTCCAATAATGTTTCGGTTAAGCTATCAATTTAAAGCTGGTAAAGAGAAAAAATTAATTAACAGGGATAAAGGAAGTGTTCCAAAAAGAGTAAAATCGGGGTTTTAACCGGCAATAAGTGCGTGAAATTGTAAAACTGATAAGTTGCATATAATACGTTTGACCCAAATTTGTCATTAGCGATTTTTTCTAATGACCGCCATTAGAAAACGATACTGTTAATACACAGATTACATGAATGTTATAATAACAAATCGATGAAGAAAAACTAAGATAGTATAATTGGGAAGGGTGGGTGGTTTTTTAAGAATTACGTTCAGGAAAATCAGTGTAAACTGAAAGCATAATATTTAGCAATCACATTATTAAATATTTCTAGAAATTAATCCAGTAGCGCCAGGGAATATTCGCCCAGTATTCCCCTGCGTAGTCAATGCCAATTCTTGGTCCGCTATATATTTTATACTTATTATTAGAAGGTGCAACCCAAACCCGCTGGGAATTGGATAATACCTCTCCATTAAAACTCTTATCAATTGCCAGACCCTTTGTTAATTTACCCGGGCCATTATATTTTTCTATTCCTCTTATCAACAAAGCCTGTGGCTCTTCCTCCTTTCCAGTTACAATATTCATCATCCAGTAGATTCCATAAATTAAGTAAATGTATAGGCATCCACCTTTGGCATACATTATCTCAGTACGTTTTGTTTTGCCTTTGCGTGCATGACAACCCAAATCTTCCTCACCCCTGTAAACCTCAACCTCTGTTATAATAAAGCTGGAGATTGTGCCATCGTCCAATCTTCTTACCAGATGTTTTCCAAGCAAATCAGGTGCAACAACCAGAGCATCACGGGTGAAAAAATTTTCATCAAGTCTTTGGAGCATATCAATCCTTTGATTTTGCTACAGGTTCAGAAGAACCAAAAACAAATATTCCATAAAACAAGCCAACCAATGAAACGCCAATGTGAGTTTGAAAAGTATCCTCGTTAAGCATCGATAGTGTTAGAATGCCAAATATTACAATTGAAAGAAAGTCTAATTTTTTACGCAAAAGGAATAACGGTGTTATCCAACCTGCTAAAAACATGAGTAAACCAACAAAACCAACCTGCACCCAGTAAGTTAAAAACTGATTATGGGAAAGGTACCAGTAATCCTCAGAAATATTTACATCATTATTCCGATAATAGTTTGTAAACGCATCGTTTAAATCTCCTGTACCTACACCAAGCCAAAAATTCTCTTTTATAATTTTTATGGCGATATCAATAAAAACTATCCGCTGCACAACCGAGCTACCACTAACAGCACCTACAGTAATATACCGGTCAATCTCCCAAAGAAGCTGATATAATCGAGGGTAAATGCCTAGCTTGTGTTTTCTGTAAATAACGCTGGTTACCCCATCCTCAACTAGTTGCACATCGGTCATATCGAGCGTCCAAACTCCAACAGAATCTTTTTTTAATCCTTTAGAAGCTAGATATCTGATTAGTGTACTGTATAGTGGTTGCCCCAGCCTATCGTTCTCATCAAAATGCAAATCACTTCTTTTGTTCCACTCACTCCTAAGCTCATCCCAACAAATATTTATCCAAACAAGGTTCCCATTTTCATACACTCTTGGATTTTTGTTGTGAACATACGTATTGCCATTAGCTGTTTTTTTGGGTAGTGTATGAACATCTACAGTTTCTCGATTTGAGAAATAATTAACTGATTTATTGTATATATATATAAGGGGAAGAACCGACATAAGAATAATAAGTAGCACAAGTAATCGTTTCAGATATTTCTTTTTTATACTTATTACATGATAAACTGCAAAACCCCAAATTACAAACATTAACAACACGATTCCAGTTAGAGACTGAAGCACAAAAATGAAAAAAATCAGCCAAAACGTAATCGCTGCAACGCCAACAACTACCACTTTTAACTGTTCCTTAAGAATATACCAAAGCATAGAGGCTATGGCTATATTAATCATAATTGCGTACCGAATATGAGAAATGAAGGGAGATATTTCGCGAACATTGCTTCCTCCCAGCGAGAAATTCTGCACGTAAATTATAGAACTTATTAATGTTGCTACAAATACTGAAAGGCAGAACGCTGCTAAAAGGTATTGGCGTTCTTTTCTGGATAACGGTGGTGATGTAGCAAAAACAAACGGAACAATAAGGAGCGGAAGTTTTAATCGAAGCTCCTTAAAAGCATAATCAAAATTTTCTGAATAGAAAAGACCAACAATAAGAGCCAAATAGATTAATGAAAAAGTAAGGATGGCAGGTGCTGAGTTAACAGGATAGTTTTTACGATATAACCATCTACCCTCAACCAGCCAATTTACTGTAAGAAGAATTAAAGCCAGGGTCAATGTAAACCTTGAAAAGGGCAAGCTTGCGAGACATAAACCTGCAGCAATTAAAAAAATGTATCTTTGCGCTCGTTTTAAAAAAGTAACATTCACGGTTTCATAATTAGTAAGCACAAAAATACGTAATGCAATATAAATACCATGAAATTATTTAAGTAGATATTGAATAATTCTGTTGTAAAACAAAAATTAATTAGCTGTTTATGTTGTAGTTTAAATAAAATCCTGTATTTTTGCAACCCGCTTATTATATACGTTTGGATCACGTAAAAGAAAAGGTATTAACTTAAAACAGAGGAGTTTATAACGTGAACACACTTAGTTACAAAACAGTTTCAGCCAACGACGCCACAGTAAAAAAGGAATGGATAGTTGTTGATGCTACGAACGAAGTGTTGGGTCGCCTAGCAAGCAAAGTTGCTATGCTAATTAGAGGCAAATACAAACCCAACTACACGCCACATGTCGACTGCGGTGACAATGTAATTGTTATCAATGCAGAAAAAGTTCGACTAACAGGCAATAAATTAACCGAGAAGCTTTACTACCACCACACTGGGTATCCAGGAGGTAAGCGAAGTGCAACTCCAAAAGATTGGCTACAGCGTAAGCCCACTGCAGTTGTTGAGCATGCGGTAAAAGGGATGCTACCAAAGAACCGTTTGGGTTCCAAGCTATTTGGCAACCTACATGTTTACGCAGGGCCAGAGCACAAGCACGAAGCGCAAAAACCAAAGGAATTAAAGTTAAATTCAATTAAATAGAAATTATGCAGGTATTCAATGCAACGGGGAGAAGAAAAAATGCTGTAGCACGCGTTTACCTTCAAGAAGGTAAAGGGAATATCACCATTAATGGTAAAGATCTAAAGGAATATTTTCCTTCGGAACTTATGCAGTACGTGGTAAAGCAACCTCTCGAAGTACTTAACATTCAAGGCAGCTACGATATTAAAGCGAACCTTGACGGTGGCGGAGTAAAAGGACAAGCAGAAGCGCTTCGTCTTGGTGTATCACGCGCACTGGTTGAGTTAGATCCCGAAAATAAAACACACCTTAAGTCGAATGGTTTTATGACACGTGACCCACGCGAAGTGGAGCGTAAAAAGCCAGGACAACCAAAGGCAAGGAAGAAATTCCAGTTCAGTAAGCGTTAGTATTTTTCACTTTTTGGCAAACAGCACATGCTGTAAATTGCTTGGACTTTCGAACACGAAACTACCAAGCGATTGCCACTATTTATTTATTAATTAAAAGAATTAAAATGCCAAGAACAGATTTTAAAGAATTGCTAGATGCAGGTGTTCATTTTGGTCACCTAAAACGTAAGTGGAATCCTAAAATGGCCCCATACATCTTTATGGAGCGTAACGGAATCCACATCATCGATCTTCAGAAAACAGCCGTAAAGATAGACGAGGCTGCTTCAGCTTTGAAGCAAATTGCTAAATCGGGCAAGAAAATACTTTTTGTTGCAACAAAAAAACAAGCAAAAGATATTGTTGCCGACAAAATTAAGCAGATTAACATGCCCTACGTAACCGAGCGCTGGCCAGGTGGTATGTTAACCAACTTCCCTACCATTCGTAAGGCTGTTAAAAAAATGGTCTCAATTGACAAGATGTTTGCTGAGGGAACCTTCACCAACCTGTCAAAACGTGAGCGCCTTCAAATTACTCGTCAAAGAGCAAAACTAGAGAAGTTGCTAGGTTCAATATCCGATTTAAACAGGCTACCTGCTGCACTTTTTATTGTTGACGTTCAGAAAGAGTACATCGCCGTTAGAGAAGCAAAAAAACTAAATATTCCGGTATTTGCAATGGTTGATACCTGCTGTGATCCAACTCCAATTGACTTTGTTATACCATCAAACGACGATGCATCCAAATCTATCTCTCTAGTTATTGACAAAATGGCTGAATCCATTGAGGAAGGGCTAAACGAAAGAAAGAACGAGAAGGATAAAGAGAAAGATACTCCTAAAAAAAGTGACGAAGCTAAAGAGAAGACAACTCGCACCAGAGCTAGAAAAACATCGGCTAAAGCAGCTAAAGCTCCTGAGAAAAAGGTAGAGGCGAAGGAAGAAGCACCAAAAGAGGAGCCTGCTGAGAAAAAAACTGATGAAGAGAAGAAGTAGTCAACTATTTACGTTAACTAAATAAAATTCAATAATATGTCCGAAGTAAAAACAGCAGATATTGCTAAACTTAGGAAGATTACCGGAGCTGGTATGATGGATTGTAAGAAAGCTTTGGTAGAATCGAATGGCGACTTAGATAAAGCAATTGAATTTATCAGAGAACGTGGCAAGGCTATCGCAAATAAGCGTGCCGACCGCGAAGCTAGCGAAGGTGCGGCTCTTGCTGCAACAACAGCTGATGGTAAATTTGGTGCCATAGTTGTTCTTAATTGCGAGACTGACTTTGTAGCTAAAAATGATGATTTTGTTGGGCTAACTAACAAAATTCTTAACGCAGCCCTTGAGAATGCTCCTGCAGATATCGAAGCATTAAAAGAACTTGAAATTGATGGTAGAAAAATTAAAGACCTTGTGCTTGACCAATCAGGCGTTACAGGAGAGAAATTTGAACTATCAAGCTACGAAAGTATCAAAGGCGAAAAGGTTATTGGATATATCCACCCTGGAAATAAACTTGCTACAATAGTTGCTTTTAACCAAGCCGACGTAGATGAGCAGGTGGCAAAGGATGTTGCTATGCAAGTTGCTGCCATGAGCCCCGTTGCTGTTGATGCTGATGATGTTCCTGAGAATATCAAGAAGCAGGAATACGAGATTGGTCGTGAGCAAGCACGCCAAGAGGGTAAACCAGAAAACATTCTAGATAAGATTGCTCAAGGTAAACTTCAGAAGTTTTATAAGGAGAGTACCCTATTGAACCAAGACTTTATTAAGGATGGTAAAATGAAAGTTTCAGAATACTTAAAGAATGCCAACAAGGATCTTAAAGTACTTGGTTTTAAAAGAGTATCTCTTAACGCATAGAGAAAAACAACTCACAATACTTCAAAAAAAGCTACCAATAAATTTGGTGGCTTTTTTTTTGCAAATATTTTAAGCTTGCAGTTCTTCAAATTTTAATCTATTTTAGTTCGATTTAAAAATAGTTCCTAATTAAACATACATTATGCTTCTAAAAAAATCATTGGTTCTATCTATTCTAATTCTCATTTCCATCTCTGTTTTTAGCCAAACCAAACCGGAAACTGTATTCTCTGAATACAGAACCCCGCCACCAGATACATCATGGTATGCCCCATACGAAATACTTAGGAGTGGAGATTTTGAAAAGGCCGATAGTCTTTATAGCGAGCAACAAGCCTATCGACTTGAAAACAGCGATTTTGCAAACTACCTTTTTATGGCCAACGAGTATTCATACTGGCTATACATGGAAAGGAAGAGAGGCGAAGCAAGGGAAATACTCAGTAATGCTATAGAAACTACCAAAGGAAATATTCCCGATAGCCATATTGAAATGCTAATTTCAAACTACAACATGGCAATATTAGTTGAAGATATTGAAGAGAAGATTAGTTGGTATAAAGAATTTCTTGATAATTATTCCCCTAAGAAATATCCACGTTTCGGGTTTATCATTAACCGCGACATTGGTTCGCGATACTACAAAATTGGGGAATACACAAAAGCTTGGGAACACTGGGATGCGTGTAAAAATGAGTTTGATGTTGACTCAACCTCGCTCTCTGATTTGTACACAGTAATTGGGTCTGAAATTGCCAGCCACGACCCGGAAATTGCCATAGAGTACCTTCATAGAGCAATTGACATTATTACAGGAAACAACAAATACCTAAGCGACCTAATCATGCTACATGCGAATATAGGGCGCTACTATCTTCAAAATTCTGATTACAAAAACGCCTTTAAGCACAGCAAAATATCTAACGATTTACTACTTGAAAATCAGGATTTAAGCGATTTTAAATTTCTGAATAGGCATATGCGGTACACCACAATTATTGAGTCGTTAATTCGGATGGGCGACTATGATAAAGCCACTAAGTACCTTAATGAAATGAGAGAAGAAATTCACGGTTTCCCAAACCCTGCTGTTTCGGAGGGCTTGGCCGTGTATTACGAAAGCATGTTGCACAGGTTGCAGGAGAATTATGATGAGGCTCTTTCGCATCTTGAAAACTTCAACCAAATGTACCTAGAGCTTGTGGGAACGCCCTTATCGCCTTACCTGGTTAACTACTACCTAGATAAAGCCGACGTACTTGCTGCAAAGGGGCAATATGCTGATGCAATTTCTTACTATGAGAAGACCCTTATTTCAATTGCTGCTAATGAGTACACATCAATAGATGATGACCTAAAACTACTCCCACCTGAAAAATTTCAAAAGTTATATCTACCCTACCTTCGTGATATAGTTATTGAAATGCTTGAGAGTTACAGGCTTCTAGCCCTTGAGGAAACGGACGAAGAGATAATGGAAACCATAATGCAGCTGGTTAACTACGCCAACTCAATTATAAAGTATCATTTTAGCGGTATTGCCGACGAGCGATTATTGATGGAAACAAGCAAACACCTTAAAATGACCTCCTACTACGGGCTCTTTGCGTCATATCATCTGTCTAAAGACCAAGCATCATACATTGACACTGCATTTATTCTCTCTGATAGCCCCAGAACATTTAACCTAAATTTTCAAAAGCAAATTGGAAAGCATTATGCTACGCACGAAAATAGCAGCATCCTAAAAGAAATAAACGAACTTTTAGTTGATATTTCTAATCTTCAATACGAAGAGAATAATAATGATAATAATGAAAAAAGATTTCAGCTAAGCTCTGATCTTTATCGTGCTAAGGTTGATCTAACTGACGACTTCCATTCAGTAATCCAATTTATGGATAATCAGGAAAGCAGTAAACAGGTTAGGTCACAAATTGAAAGCAGCGATGCAATAATTCAGTACTTTGCAAAAGGCGATTCACTTTTTGTTGTTTGCTATACTAAGAACGAATCAACGATACATTCAATAGAATTTAAGGATTTAAGCAGTAGTATTACACAATTTATTCGCGATATTAAAACCGGAGCTGATGCCAAAAATTCTCAAAAACTCTTTTACAATAAGCTTATAGCTCCTGTTGTAAACCAGATAAAGGGTGTAAGTGACCTTCATATTTTTGCTGACGACAAGCTCATGGAGATACCTTTTGAGCTGTTTATGAATGACACAGGTAGCCTACTCATTAGCAAATACAGTATTTCCTACTACTACTCTGCTAAAGGCTTTGAAAAAACCCCAAGTATAACAGACATGAATATACTTGCCATGGCTCCAGAATTTAGCAGTAATCAACCTATCTCAACTTCATTAGTGCCCCAGTCAGCAATTGACACGCTAAGTATATTCAGAACAACCACTGACAGAACCAGTCTTGTGGCTCTGCCATACTCAGTAAGGGAGGTAGAGGAGATTACTACTCTGTTTGAAGAGAAAAAGAAGAACAACAGCAAAGTAACCGGAAACAAAGCAACCAAAAAATATTTTGAAAAGAATTTAAACAATTTCAATATTTTACACATTGCAACACATGGCATAAGTAACGGTGTTATAAACAGCGGGCTAGTTTTTGCAATGCCATCGGATGAAGGTTTTGATGAGTCTTACCTGAGACTTCCTGAGCTTTATAGGCTCAATGTAAATGCCGATTTGGTTGTTCTTTCTGCATGCAAAACAGGTACTGGAGACGTTATTGAAGGCGAAGGTATAATGGCATTACCCCGTGGTTTTATATACTCCGGAGTACCAAATATTATTGCATCGCTTTGGAAGATACACGATGAAAGAACCAAGGACTTTATGGTAGCCTTCTACAAAAACCTGTTACAAGGTGAATCATACTCGGAGGCTCTTAGGCTAGCTAAATTAGAGTGTATCGAAAGAGGTTTTCTTCCACTCGATTGGGCCGGCTTTGTTTTAATAAAAGGATAGTTTTAATATATTTACACATCCTTAATACAATTACAATGGCAAAATACAAACGCATTCTCCTAAAACTAAGCGGAGAAGCCTTAATGGGCAACGATAAGTATGGCATAAACACCCAGGTACTTAATACTTATGCAAAAGAGATAAAATCAATAACAGACCAGGGCATTGAAGTTGGTATTGTTATAGGTGGTGGAAATATTTTTAGGGGTTTGAGCGGAGTATCAAAAGGTTTTGATAGGGTTAAAGGCGACCAAATGGGTATGCTGGCAACCGTAATCAATAGTTTGGCGCTACAAAGCGCCATTGAGGCAGAGGGAGGAAAAGCAAAAGTATTTACAGCCACAAAAATGGAGCCTGTTGGTGAGCTTTACTCAAAATGGAAAGCCATTGAGGCGTTTAAACAGGGAGCAGCTGCAATAATTGCTGGGGGTACAGGCAATCCTTTCTTTACAACCGACACCGCCTCGGCATTAAGGGGTGTTGAAATTGAGGCGGAGGCACTACTAAAAGGAACACGGGTAGATGGCGTTTACTCTGCCGACCCCGAGAAGGACCCAACCGCCAAAAAGTTTGAAACATTAACATTTGACGAGGCATATCAGCGTAAGCTAAAAGTGATGGATTTAACTGCATTTACTATGTGTAGTGAGAACAATCTGCCAATAGTTGTTTTTGATATGAACACATCAGGTAATTTAAAAAAAGTAGTTTTTGGTGAAAATATTGGTACTTTGGTAAAAAAATAAATATTTTTGAGTCTAAAATTCAGAAACCATGAACGAAGAACTTAATATGTATATTGAGGATGCCAAGGAGCGAATGGAAAAAGCCATTGAGCATCTAAACAATGAGTTACGCGTAATTAGAGCAGGTAAAGCAAATCCAGGAATGCTTTCAAACATTATGGTTGATTACTACGGAACCCTTACCCCGCTTCAGCAGGTATCAAACGTAGGTACTCTTGACGCTCGCACCATTTCAATTCAGCCCTGGGAAAAAAGCATGATTGGGCCTATTGAAAAGGCTATTCTGGCTGCAAATCTAGGATTTAACCCTCAGAACAATGGTGAAGTGATACGTATTGCCGTTCCTCCGCTTACAGAAGAAAGAAGGAAGCAACTTGTTAAGCAGGTAAAATCTGAGGGAGAAAATGCGCGAGTAAGTATTAGGAACGCACGTCGTGATACAAACGACGAGATTAAAAAGCTTCAGAAAGATGGTCTCTCGGAGGATATAGCTAAGGATGCAGAGGATGAAGTGCAGAAACTAACAGATAAGTTTAACAAGAAGGTTGAAGAGCTTCTTGAGCAGAAGGAGGAAGAGATACTTACGGTATAAAACAAACTCTAGAAACAAAAATCTCATCGTTGTGGTTAGTTAGCAAAACTAGCCAAAATGATGAGATTTCTTGTATATTGGTT
>JAWLEY010000024.1:0-21030 GCA_041685855.1 Perlabentimonas sp.
ATGGTAACAAAAGCAATTCATCTTTATGAGGATGCTTTGGCTCTTGACTCGTCAAATGTTATCTTAAGGTCACAGTATGCACGACTACTTAAAAAGGAAAAAAAGTTTAACGAGGCGTTTAATCAGTTTAATCTTTTGATACAAAGCGATAGTTCAAACTACTATATTTGGGAGCAAATTGGCGATTGCGCCATGAGAATTGATAGCAGTTCAATAGCAATTCTAGCCTACATGAATTCCTTTGAACTGAATCCTGCTAATATGCCATTAGCTATAAAGCTAATAAATGGGTACATAAGTGCAGGTGTGCCTCCAGTTTGGGTTAAGCCATTTGCAGAAAAGGCATACCAAAATGATTCTACTTACCTTCCTCTTGTAGTATCAAGAGGGTATTTGGAATTTTTGGATGAAGATTATAAAATGGCTGAGCGATGGTTCATGAAAGCTTACACTAAAGGCGATAGTTCACGATTTGTAAACAAATTTCTGGGTATTTCACTGTTTCACAATGGTTTATTTGGAAAATCTGCCAGCTATCTTGAGAAAGCGTTTGATATTGACTCTACTGATAAGGTAATGAACTTTGTTCTTGCCAGAACTTTACAGAAAATTGGCGAAAGGCAGAAATCAATTGATATTCTAAACATAACAGAAGAAATTATTACTCCATGTCCTAAAGAACTGGGAATGATTTATGCTTCGCGTGGGAATGCTTACACCATAGGTCAGCAGTACACACAGGCTGTTGAGCAGTATAGAAGAGCCATTGAACTTGAGCCAGATAATCTAACATACTATTTTGACATAGGGCAATGTTACTTCAATGCAAAGAACTATAAGCAGGCACAGGACCGCCTAAACCAGTACCTTGATATTTATGCGGATAAGAACCCTGATGCGTTCGAAAAATCTAGGAGAGCAAACTACGTAAGGCGGTTACTTAAACGAATTAATGAGGAGCTGTTTTTTGCCGAATGATTAGACTATTTTTTTACGTAGATTAAAATTTCAGATTCGTTAATAATTTGCTAATGACAAAACTTGGTTTTTTTTGTTTCTTTGCAATGGGTAAATACTAAATTATGAAACAAACAAAAACCATTGCGCTGGTTGCGCACGATAACAGAAAAACTGACATGGTAGAGTGGGTAGAATGGAATTGGCAAAAACTACTCCGCCATAAGCTTGTTTGTACTGGCACAACAGGAAAGCTTGTTGAAGACACCCTTACCAGGCTTCATACCAGGGAGGTAAAGAGCCACGACTCAATAAAACTGCTGAAATCTGGTCCACTTGGCGGCGACCAGCAATTAGGTGCACTTATTGCTGAGGGTGAAGTTGATATACTTATCTTTTTTTGGGACCCAATGCAGCCGCAACCCCACGATGTAGATGTTAAAGCTCTCCTTAGGATAGCTAGCGTTTACAATATTCCCACGGCAACAAATAGGTCAACTGCCGATTTTATTATCGATTCTCCATTGTTGGAGCATGTTTACAGACCTATACTAAAGGATTACGATGACTATATAAGCAGGAAAATTGAGTTGTAGTCCAACTACGACTTCAGAATAGAACGGTTAAGCCGTTTTTAACTTTTTCTTAATCTGGTTTATGGTCCAGTTAATTCGTTTAGCGTAGTATGGGCTAGCCATTAACGATAAGAATTCTTTAATGTCATCAAGTTTGGGGAGGGCTACTTCACCAATGTCAATTATTGTATCAATTATTCTTTCGGTTTCCTTAGCATGTGATGTAACAAAGAATCGTTCTAACAGATGCTCCATTGCAATCTCTCCATATTCAGGAATAAGATGGTAGTCATTATTAAGAATATGCAGTATTACTTGGCAGGTTTCATTTGCTGGTAAAAAATGCGGGTGCTCCTCCCTTAATTTTTTTGCTGCTCGCAGTCTTATAAGAAGATTCTGGTCTAGAAGCAACTCCGAAAGTTCCTTCTCGTTAAGGTCATCAATTTTTTGAATGGTATCCTTATCAAGAGAATTTTTTGGTTCTTCCTTCTTTTTTAAGAAAACCTGGGCTTTACGTAGTAAGCTGCCATTGGCTGTAAGCAAAACAACAACAGGCACACCGCCATGGTAATAGTAAATGTCTGTTATTTGTAGCGGAAGATTCTTGTATGCTGGTATATCAGAGGGCTTTAGCCACCAGTACTCATTTAAAACATCAGGGAAACTTTTCCTTGCCTGAAAACGTGCCATCTCCAAATCTTCCCCTGTTCGAATCTCAAGAATATCCCCTTTTTGAAAGCGGGTTGAGTATCGAAAAGAAAAGAATTCGTTCTCTCTATGGTCTCTCGAACCAACTGGTAATTCCATGTCCACGGATTGGTTGTTAGTTTTCAACATTTAAAGATAGCAAAAGTTTACTTTGTTTAAAAAAATGTTTGCTGATATTGTTTAGTTACTATGTGCTTTGCTTGTACTTTAAGTAGTTAAAAGTTTAAAAATTACCCATATTTTATTAATCAACACAAGATACAATAATGAAGTAAAATAGAAAAATTTATGTTGGTATATTTTTTATTCATTTTTTATCTTTTAACGGGAACATAAATGAATATTGGCTTTTAGGGTATGTGTTAAAGTAATGTTAATTTTTTTGAGAATATTTTATGCTGTGTGAGGGGGAGGTAACTACAAAAAAATGTTTGCTTATAGCCTTTCAGATGATTTGCACAGAATTAGTTGCTAATACATACAGGTGCAATCCGCTTATATTCTGTCATTGGGGCATCTTCTTTGAAGGGCAAACCAATAAAAAAGACCAGCCATTACGACTGGTCTTTCTGAGTGACTCCGCCAGGATTCAAACCTGGAACCTCCTGATCCGTAGTCAGGTGCTCTATTCAGTTAAGCTACGGAGCCGAATGCGGGTGCAAATATAAGGGTTTTTTCCGAAAATTAATAAGGCTGCCAAAAAAAATCCCCTTGAAAGGGGACTTTTCCTATTTGTTTTCAAGCCTAACAACTTTCTCTTTGATTCGAGCTTTTTTACCAGTAAGTTTCCTTAGGTAGAATATTCTTGATCTACGAACTTTACCGGTTTTGTTCACATCAATTTTCTCAATAAATGGTGAGTAGAGTGGGAATATACGCTCAATTCCAATGCCACTCGAAATTTTTCTAACCGTAAAGGTTTCTGTAACTCCACCTCCTTTGCGTTGTATTACAACGCCTCTGAAGTTCTGAATCCTTTCTTTACTTCCCTCTTTAATTTTGTAGTGCACGGTTACCGTGTCACCGCTTTTAAACTCGGGATGCTCTTGCTTTAGTTCAAATGCCTGCTCGGCAACTTTAATAAGATCCATTGTTGTATTTTTTTGTTTTGTTCCACTTCACGTAATGTTATCAAAACCACTGTTGTTAACGACAAGAGATTACGTGGGAAAAATGTGACCGCAAAAGTATAAAATTTATTTTGAAATAGTGTGCATTAATAAAAAAAACTGCTCCTTCATGGAGCAGTTTTTTTATTCTTAATCGTCGGATGGCATTAGAAGTTTATCGCCAGTTTCTTCAATAACATTTTTCTTCCACCAATCTGGATATTCGGGGTTTTCAGGTCGAGCAGGGGTAGCATCGTGCTCATTCCATAAAAACTCACCATTTTTCTCCTGTTTAATATTGCCATCGATGTATTTTATCAGTAAAAATTCAAAAAGTTTTTGCCAGCGAGCAACGAGTGCATCGGCAGTTTTTACAGAGTACTCTGTTACGAATTCTACTGCATCATCTGGATTTTCTTCGTAAAGTTCAAGGGCAGTCTTGTCTACGTTGGGCGTCATCATTGCATAGTAATCTTCAAGTTGCTTTTGCACCTTTCTGATATCTTTGCTCATAACATCATACCTTAGATACGCAAAGTTTGCTACTTTGTTAAACACCCAGAATGCAGCATCGGCAGAGTATGTTAACATATCGCCATTACCAACTGCGAAGGAGTGAGGTATTCTTTTAGTACCACAGTAAATTGGGGTATATACCGATGTAGCTGCATCGTCCACACCAAACCAAAGTATGCCTCCAATAGGATTGGGAAGCCATTCCCGACTCTGAGTTACAAAAGAGAATCCGGTTTGCTGAGTGGCTGTTGCTCTTTCGTTTACGTATGTTTTTCCTTCGTATTCCCAAGTGAGGGGACGCCAGCGGTAGGGAAGGCCATGAGGGCCAGCACCTGGGTCTTTACTCATATCAAGTTCTGTGCCTTCAAGATGATCGCGCATGTAATCCATTAGGTCTTGCGCAGATAGTTTTTCCTCTGGCTTAATCCAAAGGGGCATTCTGTTTGTAAGGTCGTGCCCTTTTGCATAGTCAAAATGATCCCACATGCTCTTGTCAATTTCCTTAAAGAAAGACCAAACCCTTACCTCGCAGAAGCGAGCACCACTAAAGTCTAAGGGTGCATATACATCAGAAAAGCTGAAATCTGTGCCATCGCCATTGTAGTATCCCTTAGTGCGAGCAAAGTCAACAACATCGTGAGCGTATACAACTGTAACCTCAGGGTCGAAGATTTTATCCAGATTTTTTGAACTAATTGATTTTGACGTTTCATCCTCTTTTGCGAAAGTTGTTATTCGGGCATGGTTAGCATGGGCGCTTACATAGCCATCGGGTATTAGCTTGGCTACCCAAACAGCTCCCTGGTTAGCATTGTATGTTCTTTTGGAGCGACGTTCCGTTTTTAACTCGGTCCCTTTGCCAATTAACTCAAGAATCCAAACTTCGTTGGGGTCAGCAATTGAAAAAGATTCACCAGAACTATAGTAACCATGAGCTTCTACAAGTTCGGCCATAATTTTAATTGCTTCACGTGCACTTTTGGCTCTCTGAAGGGTTATATATATAAGGCTACCATAATCAATTAAACCTGTTGTGTCAACTAGTTCTGGTCTGCCCCCGTATGTTGTTTCTCCAATTGCAACCTGATGCTCGTTCATGTTACCAACAACCGAGTATGTTTGAGCTGCCTGAGGAATTTCCCCAAGATACTTCCCTGTATCCCACTCGTAAACTTTAAGCATGGTTCCTTCAGGGTAAGTTGCAGCAGGCCACTGGTAAAGCTCTCCGTAAAGTACATGTGCATCTGCAGCGTACGTAATCATTGTTGAACCGTCAACTGAGGCTCCTCTGGTTACTAAGAAGTTTGTGCAAGCTTGCGAACTATTCGGCGTATTTACAAGCGCAACGAACAGTACAACGCTTAACAGCTTAAATAAATTCTTCATTACAATTAATTTTTGGTTAATATTTTTGGTAAAGATTAAAAAAAATCAACAATCAAACTAACAATAGATAGATTTCTAATTATGAAAATAGTTTAAGGTGTCTCTAATATTTCAGTTTAATAGTATAAGCAACCACCTATTGAATCTTCTATTGCACCAGTTGCAGAACTTAAGCACGACGATACTTTATTCATGTAAAGAACAGCCAAAAAACCAAATATTAATGATTCTTTAAAATCAATAATATCATGGCTGGGAATGATTAACTTGTTTTTACACTTATTCTTTAACAGCATTAACAAAAAATTGTTTTTTGCGCCTCCACCAGTTATTAGTACAGTGCTGTTTGAATTGCCCTGTAATGTTTCGCTTATTTTAGTGGCTATATGCTCATAAACTGTTCTTAACAGGTTGGCTGGCGCAGAAGTATATTTATTAATAATGGGTAGAAATATACTTTCGAACCATTCTCTTCCTAATGATTTGGCTCCTGCTTTCTTGTAGTAATTAAGTTCGTTAAGTTTATTAAGTAAAGGGATTATTACTTCTCCTGTTTTACCAATTTTTCCACCATCATCATACTCAAGCCCAAGTTGATTGGCAATTTGGTTTAAGGCCATATTGGCCGGACAAATATCGTAAGCTATTCTTTTATTGTTTTTTCTGTATGAGATGTTTGCAATGCCGCCAATGTTTAGGCAGTAGTCGAATTTATTAAAAAGAAGTTCGTCGCCAATTGGGGCGAGTGGCGCACCTTGTCCTTTACGAGCAATGTCACCCATCCTAAAATCGCATACACAGGGTATTCCAGTTACTGCTGCAATATGAGCACCATTCCCTATTTGCGTTGTGTAACCTTCCTTAGGATTATGAAATATGGTATGACCATGCGACCCTATTACGTGAATTTTTTCCTCTTTTTGAGGAATAAACTTTAGAATCCTTTTTGCAATCCACTTCCCAAACAATGCATCCTGACGCATTAACTCGTTTCCAGAAACGTTTGTGGCATTTCTTAACGATTCTTTAAATGTTTTAGGGTAGGGGACTGTTTCTGTTTTAACTATAATGTAGTCCCAGTAGTTATTTTTGTAGCTGTATTCTGCTAACGAAAGGTCTAGCCCATCTAATGATGTGCCTGACATAACACCAATTGCCCTGAATTTTGAGGATTTTTGCTGTGTGTTTGGATTAGAAGTTACGGCCATAAGTACCGGTAACTAAAATTTTCTTAAAAGATCTGCTAGCCCTGCATTAACTAAACCTAAAACATTATCAGAGATACTTTCGTCAAGTTGCTCTTTATTAACTATTCCGTTAAATGTTTCTTCTGAAACTATCCAAGGTTTCGAAGCAATTGCAGTTCCTGTAACTCTTTGAACAGGGATAACACCCTTATCAGAGTATGTTGTAACATTTATTATTACCCTTGGTAATATGGCGTTTTCATCCATGGTTGCTTCTAACTTTTCTGATGAATCTTTGCTCAGCATTGCTCCATAAGAAGACTCCTTTCGATTCAGGGCCGAACTTATTGTTAAATCAATTTTAAGGTAGTATCTTGATGATCCTTTGCGTAATGCCCTGTTTATGGACATGTCAGGGAATCCGTAAGCATCATACTTGAAATTTTTTCCGTAAGCATTAATTGGCAGAATGTACATGCCAGTTTCTTCCTCAAGACCTTCCTTTAGCATGTACCATGCCCTGTCTTTTATGGCATTAATTATTTTATCTGCTTTCCTGTTATCAGTTTCGGGGAAAAGATGAATTTGCTCTTCGAAGGACTTATATATGCTTTGATGAATATTACAGCTGTAAGAGAACAACGAAACCTGCCTGTTTCGGTATTTTTGAGAATAGCCCCAGTTAACTGAGCCTGTTAAAAATACTATTAGTAGTAGGATTGGTAATTTTTTCATGATTTCACGGTGGTTTAGTTAAATATTATGCAAAAATATTAATGATTAATGAATATAACGCAAAGTTTGAGCCAAAAATTTACCAAATAAAAGTACAGCGGTATTCACTCAGGTTGTCCTTATTATCATTAACTTTTAGTGTTAAGGTATGTTCTTGTCTTTTTTCCAATCGTTCCTTGTCAAACTCATAAAAAACAAGGTTGTTTTTTGGATCATGCTTAAACAGGGCCCATTGGTTGTTTATAGTTCCTTCAATTGATTTAACCCCACTTAAGTTGTCATCTACTGTAAAACGAATACTTTTTTCGTTTGTCATTCTTTTCTTGTTAACAATATTCAATGGGGTTATTACGGGGGGAACTGTGTCAACCTCAACAATAAAGTCTCCAAAGCTATTAGTCGTTGCCGATACATAGCCATTTGAATATTTGCCACCAACAGCTTTAAGGTCACCATCTAAAGAGAAGGTTGCAATAAGTGCCTTATCCCTTAAATGAGTTGGTAGAGAGTCAACTTTAATAGCAAGATTATAATCCCTGTGTAATGGTGTAAGATTGTTATGAAGTCGTATTATTGGAGATAATTTATTGCTTAGTTTACTAATTGTATCATAAGTGAATTCAATATTTTTGTACAGTGAATTTTTTGGTATTGAGATTTTAAAATCTTCCGTAATAAGGGTGTTTTCCTTGTAGAATAACCATTTCTCATTTTTAACATTGTTTTTTTGCCGTGCTGGTCCATTTACTACGTTGGGTTTATTTGTGCCAACAATTGTAAGGTTTATTTTACTAGTGTTTTTATGGGCGTCATGCACGGTAATCGTAACATTATATATGCTATCCTTTTTTACTTTAATAAAACCATTGTTTTTAATGATTTTATATCCGCTAAAACGATTATTGGGTTCCTTGTAGAGTTTATGTATTCTCTTCCCGCTAAGTTGAGTTAAACCGTAATCAAGATGGCTGTTTGCATAGCGTATTTCGTTGTAACTGAACTGGTCAACCAAATAATGGTAGATAAGATTCGTATTTACTAACATTTTAATGCTGTAAACTCCACATCTTAAGCTGCCTCTGTTTATAAAATCGTAAGTCTCAATGCCAAGCCCAATTGTACCATAAGCTCTAATGGTATCATTTATATTTTTATCCAATCCGTTAACTTTTCCAATAATTTCTTTTTTAATGTTCTCTTCGTTAATATATGATGAAGAATCTGCAGGGTAGCCCCACAATGAATATATTACTGGAGGTAGTGTGTCAATAATTGGTAGCGTGCTAAAAGATGGATTAATGGGGGTTTGGCTACTGGTTCTTCTCACCTCATAATGAAGGTGAGGGCCTCCTGAACTTCCAGTGTTACCTGTGTAGCCAATAAATTCACCTTTTTTTATTTTAAACGTTCCTGGAGCAAGGTGTATGTTAACCTCAAATTGTTCCTTTTTGTACTGGTATTCTTTAACATAAGCCGCAATTTGTTGTGCAAATCCATTTAAATGAGCATATACAGTTGTGGTTCCGTTTGGGTGGTTGATGTAAAGTGCTTTACCAAAACCAGTGCCGCTCACCTTAATTCTTGATACATAACCACTTTCTGATGCATAAACTCTTTTTCCTACTTTGCCACCCGTTCTAAAATCAATACCAGCATGAAAGGAGTTTGTTCTAACTTCGCCGAAACTTCCCGAAAGGTGAAGTTCGCCCTTGAGGGGAGCTGTGAGGGTTAGCGTCTTTTTTTCTTCCTGACTCCAAGCAGGTAAGTAAATATTTAAAAACAAAAAGAATATGCTAGCTGTTATAATTGAACGAATCATATTTTTATAGGAAAATTGTTATTTGAAAACGGCAAAGCTACCGTTTTTTATTCTTTTTTAGAATATTGGTTGAAAAAATAAAGGTATTTTTTTGAAAATCTCTTAAACTCGTTGTATTTTTGTAGTACTTATATTCGAGTAAATGAAAGTAGAGCAGAAAGAAATTCACGTCAAGCTAAAAGAGAAAGTAGAAGAACTTATATCTGCTCACCAAAGGCTTCATGAAGAGAATAAGATTCTTTTTGAACAGAAGGCTTCTTTGGAGAATCTTTTGCAAAAAAAAGATGAAGCGTTCATTGAACTTGAAAAAAAGTACAATCAGCAACAGCTTGCAAAAGCTTTTGTAGCATCGAATGGGGAGGCTCACGATGCAAAAATTAGAGTAAACAGGATTGTGCGGGAAATTGATCAGTGCATTGCTCTATTAAACAGATAATAACAGGTTAGTTTTATGGAGGATAAACTTTCAATACGTGTTAATGTGGCCGATAGGTACTATCCCCTAAAAATTGACCGAAGCGACGAAGAAAAAATTAGGAAAGCAGCCAAGTTAATTAATGAGAAGGTTCTTCAGTATAAGCAACGTTATACAGACAAAGATTTACAGGACTTTCTTGCTATGGTAGCATTGCAATTCGTTATAAAGCTCTTAGATAGCGAAAATAAGTTTGAGGTTTCTCCTATTATGGATGAATTGAATGAGTTAGACGAATTGCTTGAAGATTATCTGATTAATAGTAACATACGTTCTTTAAAATAAATAGTTTTACCCGCATTGTCTCCTTAACATTTTGCGAAACTCAACACTACACTAATTGGAGTAGGACTTATGTCAACGTAGGACAGGCCTTATTTCAGCCTGGCTGAAATCTCAATTTATTGGGACGTTGGAAGTTCGAAATTGACGGCCGCTCCACCCATGTCTAATTTGGGGTTTCAAAAATCCTAGGGAGCTCAATGCGGGTTTTTTTTATTATCCAGTATTGTTTATTTAGGTTTCTAGCATATTAAAACATTATATATTTCAGGGGCAACCCTATATTTTTTAGTAATAATTCTAATTTTAAAAAGATGATAAATACAATAATAATTGCTGCTTCGGCGCTTATAGTCAGTGGTTTTATCACATATCTTCTTTGGAATAAACTCTTGTCCAAGAAGAAGAAAGCCATAATTCGAGATGCCGAAACTGAGGCGGAAGTAATAAGAAAAGAGAAAATCCTTCAGGCAAAGGAGAAGTTTCTTCAGCTTAAGGCTGATCATGAAAAAGTTTTTAACGAGAAGAATAGCAAAATCATTCAAGCTGAGAACAGGCTTAAGCAGAAGGAAGCTTCTTTCTCGCAAAAATTCGAAGAAATTCAGCGTAAGCAGAAAGAGACCGAATCAATACGCGAAAACTTAACTAATCAGTTAGCTCTGGTTGAAAAACGCTCCGAGGAGCTTGAACGGTTACACAGAAATCAGGTTGAAAAACTTGAAACTATATCAGGCTTATCAGCAGACGACGCTAAAGCGCAACTAATGGAGTCGCTTAAAGCTGAGGCAAAAACCGAAGCCATGTCCTACATAAACGAGATAATGGATGAGGCTAAAATGACTGCTCAAAAGGAAGCAAAGCGTGTGGTGGTTAATACCATTCAGCGAGTTGCTACCGAGTCGGCTATTGAGAACTCCGTGACGGTTTTCCATATTGATTCCGATGAGATTAAAGGAAGGATTATTGGCCGTGAAGGCCGAAATATTCGTGCTCTGGAGGCCGCTACTGGCGTTGAAATTATTGTTGACGATACCCCAGAGGCTATTATACTGTCTGCATTTGACCCTGTTCGTAGAGAAACTGCCAGGCTTGCATTACATCAACTTGTTACCGATGGAAGAATCCACCCAGCACGTATTGAAGAGATAGTTCAAAAAACTCATAAGCAGATTGAGGAGGAGATTGTCGAGGTAGGAAAACGTACTTCAATCGATTTGGGAGTTCATGGGTTACACCCTGAGCTTATTCGTCTTATTGGTAAAATGAAATATCGTTCATCATACGGACAGAATCTTCTACAGCACTCGCGCGAGGTGGCAAACCTTTGTGCTATAATGGCATCGGAACTTGGCCTAAACTCAAAACTGGCAAAAAGAGCCGGTCTGCTTCACGATATTGGTAAGGTACCCGATGATGAGCCAGAACTTCCTCATGCAGTGTTAGGTATGAAAATTGCTGAAAGGTTAAAAGAGAAGCCCGAAGTTTGTAATGCCATTGGTTCACACCACGATGAACTGGAAATGACCACGCTGATAGCTCCAATAGTACAAGTGTGCGACGCTATTTCAGGAGCACGCCCTGGAGCACGTCGGGAGGTTGTTGAATCATACATTAAGCGTTTGAAAGAAATGGAAGGTTTGGCTCTGAATTATCCTGGCGTAACAAAAACTTTTGCCATTCAGGCAGGTCGAGAGCTTAGAGTGATAGTTGGTAGTGAGAAAATATCTGATGAGGAAGCTGCAAGCTTATCTTACGATATTGCCAAGAAAATTCAGGATGATATGACTTATCCTGGGCAGGTGAAAATAACGGTTATCCGTGAAACCCGAGCCATTAATTATGCTAAATAAATCTATTTTTCATAGTTAAATATTAAAAGCCTCAGCAAGCAATTAAAGCTATGGGGCTTTTTTTAAAAAAATTAGCACTATGAGTCAAAACCCAAAGTTACAAATGGTTGACCTTAAGGGTCAGTATGAAAAAATTAAGGTTGAGATTGATGAAGCTATTCAGGGAGTTATAGATAATACTGCTTTTATCAAAGGGGAACCTGTATCACAATTCGAGAACGAACTAGCAGACTACCTGAATGTAAAGCATGTTATTGGCTGCGCCAATGGCACCGATGCCCTTCAGTTAGCATTGATGGCACTGGGCCTAAAGCCTGGCGATGAGGTTATAACGCCCGATTTTACCTTTATTGCAACTGTTGAGGTTGTAGCGTTACTTGGCCTAAAGCCCGTGCTGGTTGATGTGGACATTAATGATTATACCATTGATGTTGAGCAGCTAAAAAATGCTATAACACCAAGAACAAAGGCTATAATTCCGGTTCATCTGTTTGGCCAGTGTGCTAATATGGAAGCTATTATGAAAATAGCCAATGAGCATGATATTTTTGTTGTTGAAGATGTGGCCCAAGCTATTGGTTCAACTTATCGCTTCCCCGAGGGAATCAGAAAAAAAGCGGGAACCATAGGTCATATTGGATGTACATCCTTCTTCCCCTCAAAAAACCTTGGATGTTTTGGCGATGGAGGTGCACTATTTACCAACGACGATACGCTTGCCAAGGAGATTAGGTCAATAGCCAATCATGGCATGAAGGTTCGTTACCATCACGATAGAATTGGGGTTAACTCAAGGCTCGATACCATTCAGGCTGCCATTTTAAGGGTGAAACTTAACTATCTTGAGGAGTATAATCTTGCCAGACAGAAAGCAGCTGAAAGGTATGATGACCTCTTTTCATCGGCATCAAAAATTCTTGTGCCAAGTCGTGTTCCTTGGTCCGACCATGTTTTTCATCAATACACTTTACGTTTAGAGAATGGAGACCGCGATAAGCTGGTTGAGCAGCTTCGTGAGAAAGGGATACCAGTTATGGTGTACTACCCTATACCGCTGCATAAGCAGAAAGCCTTCGAGCCTTTTGTGAGTACAGAAAGCACCGAAATATTTGCCAATAGCATTGAGCTTTCAAAAACCGTATTCTCCCTTCCAATGCATACTGAGCTTACCGAGGAGATGCAAAATCGTATAGCAGAGAATGTTTTAAATTTATTATGATATAATATTTGCTTTGGTTAAATTTGTTTTCACTTAATTTCAGTATATATGAACGAACCCTATTTTGCTCATGAAACCGCAGTTATTGATTCTGGCTGCAAAATTGGCGAGGGTACTAAAATATGGCATTTTAGCCATATAATGTCTGGGTGCACAATTGGCAATAAATGTAACATTGGTCAGAACGTTGTAGTTTCCCCTGATGTTGTTCTTGGAAACAATGTTAAGGTTCAGAATAATGTATCTATCTATACAGGCGTAATTTGTGAGGATGATGTTTTTCTTGGCCCATCAATGGTTTTTACCAATATTGTTAACCCAAGGAGCGCTGTAGTTCGCAAAAATCAATATGTAGAAACATTGGTAAAGAAAGGTGCTTCCATTGGAGCAAATGCTACAGTTGTTTGCGGAATAACCCTTGGCGAGTATTGCTTTATTGGTGCTGGTGCAGTTGTTATTAGAGAGGTTAAACCTTATGAGTTGGTAGTAGGTAACCCAGCAAAGCATGTTGGATGGATGAGCGAATTTGGCCATAGGTTACGTTTTAACGAAAAGGGTATAGCCATTTGCCCCGAGAGTAAGATTGAGTATAAATTGGAGAATAACACGGTAAGTAAACTTTAATAGAATAACTCATTATCATCATGCCAAAAAACTTTAGCCTTATTGGTTCCGCAGGTTTTATAGCACCCCGACACCTTAAGGCGATCAAAGAAACCGGAAACAATCTTTTAGCCACCCTCGATAAGCACGATTGCGTTGGAATTATTGATAGCTACTTTCCTGAAGCAGATTTTTTTATTGAGTACGAACGTTTTGACAGACATCTCGATAAGTTGAAGCGTCAGGGGATACAGATGGATTACGTTAGCATTTGCACTCCAAATTACCTTCACGATTCTCATATACGTTTCGCCCTTAGGCAAGGCGCCGAAGCTATTTGTGAGAAACCCATAGTGCTTAACCCATGGAATGTTGATGCGCTTGAGGAAATTGAAAGAGAAACTCAACGGAAAGTGAACACAATTCTTCAGCTGAGGCATCATCCATCTATTATTGAACTCAAGAAAAAGGTGGAGCAGGCTCCAAAGGATAAGATATTTGATATTGATTTGACCTATATTACAAGCAGAGGCAGGTGGTACTCCATCTCATGGAAAGGCGATATTCATAAATCTGGTGGGGTAGCCACAAATATTGGGGTGCACTTTTTCGATATGCTCACATGGATTTTTGGGGGTGTAAATGAGAATATAGTTCACATTTCTGAAGATGATAAAGCTGCTGGTTACTTATCCCTTGACAGGGCTCGGGTTCGTTGGTTCCTTAGTGTAAACTCAGATGATTTGCCTAAAAATATTGCTGAGAGTGGACAAAGAACTTTCCGTTCTATATTCATTGAAGGTGAAGAGGTAGAGTTTAGCGGAGGCTTTACTGATTTGCATACTTTGTCGTATCAGGAAATTCTTAAGGGGAATGGTTACGGCCTTGCCGATGCCAGACCATCAATCCAAACGGTACACCATATTAGAAATACAAAACCTGTTGGTTTAACTGGAGATTATCACCCATTCTGTAAAAAATAAAACTATTTAAAATGGATATTTATAAGAACCTTGTTGATAAAAAGGAAACGCTGGCTGTTATTGGCTTAGGATATGTTGGGCTTCCAATAGCCATTGAGTTTGCGAAAAAAATTAAAGTTATTGGTTTCGATATCAAGCCCGATAGGGTTGAAATGATTAAAAAGGGCATTGACCCTAGCCGTGAGTTGGAACCTGAGGCTTTTGAGAATTGCGACATTGAGTACACAGCAAATCCAGACGACTTGAAAGATGTTAAGTTTTATGTAGTAGCAGTGCCAACGCCAATTGATGACCATAATCTGCCCGACCTAAAACCTTTACTTTCAGCCACAGAAACGGTTGCCAGGGTGCTAAAGAAAGGAGATTATGTGGTTTATGAATCAACCGTGTACCCAGGTTGCACTGAAGAGGAGTGTGTTCCGTTACTCGAAAAAGTATCAGGACTAAAATATATCGATGATTTTAAAGTTGGTTTCTCTCCCGAGCGAATTAACCCGGGCGATAAGGAGCATACGCTAACAAAAATAGTTAAGGTTTCAAGTGGATGCGACCAGGAATCGGCTGAGCTTATAGCAAAAACCTACGAACTTATTATTGAGGCAGGTGTTCACAGAGCCAGCACCATAAAGGTTGCTGAAGCTGCTAAAATTATTGAGAATACCCAGCGCGATATTAACATTGCTTTTATGAACGAGCTCTCGTTAATCTTCTGCCGAATGGGAATAAACACCTACGAGGTGCTTGAGGCTGCAGGTACAAAATGGAACTTCCTGAAGTTCTTCCCCGGCCTGGTTGGTGGCCATTGCATTGGCGTTGACCCATACTATCTTGTATATAAAGCCAAGGAGTTAGGTTATCATCCACAAATTATTAGCGCTGGAAGGTTTATTAACGATTCAATGGGTGGATACGTATCAAAACAGGTTGTTAAGAAGATAATCTCTCAGGATAAGAATGTGAAGGACGCACGCATTTTACTGATGGGAATTACGTTTAAGGAGAATGTGAGCGATATACGAAACTCTAGGGTGGTTGATATTGTTAACGAGCTTAACTCGTATGGTATTAAGCAGATTGATACTGTTGACCCCTTTGCAGATAGCAACGAGGTTGAGGAGGAGTATGGCTTTAAATTAAAGGAAAAGCCGGAGGGCAAGTACGATGCTATTATTGTTGCTGTTAACCATGCGCCATACATGGAATATACCGATGAGATGTTCAACGAGTTGGCAGCCAATAGTTGCATTTTTGTTGATGTTAAAGGTGCTTTCCTTAAAAGACGACCTAAAGGACTAAACTACTGGAGTTTGTAATATTACCCTTATCAAAAAATGAGAATACTTGTAACCGGGGCCGCAGGTTTTATAGGCTCACATTTAATAACCCGCCTAATTGAAAGGGGCGATGAGGTAGTAGGTTTAGATAGTATAAATGCATACTATGATGTGAACCTAAAATATTCTCGGTTGCAACTGGTTGGTATTGACAGGTCAGAGGTATCATACAAAAAGTTAGTAAAGAGCAGTAAGCATTCAAACTATGAATTTATACAACTTAAACTGGAGGATAGGGATGGCATAAATGAGTTATTCCAACTCAACAGTTTCGATAGGGTCTGTAATCTTGCTGCTCAGGCTGGTGTTAGGTACAGTATCGAGAATCCTACGGCCTATATCGACAGCAATATTGTAGGTTTTATAAATATTCTTGAGGCTTGCCGTCATAATAATGTTGAGCATTTGGCTTATGCCAGCAGTTCCAGCGTTTATGGCTTGAACGAGAGCATGCCTTTTTCTACAAGTGACAACGTTGACCACCCCATTAGTTTATATGCTGCCAGTAAAAAAAGTAACGAGCTTATGGCGCATACATACAGCTACTTGTATAACCTGCCAACGACGGGTCTTCGTTTCTTTACTGTTTACGGTCCGTGGGGCCGTCCCGATATGGCCCTGTTCCTTTTTACAAAAGCCATACTAGAAGGCAAGCCAATTGATGTTTACAATAATGGCAACATGCAGCGCGATTTCACTTACATTGATGATATTGTTGAAGGCGTTGTAAGGGTTATAGATAATATCCCTGTTAAAAACCATGATTGGAGGGGAGATGCCCCTGACCCTTCCTCATCTCCAGCGCCCTACAAAGTCTATAATATTGGAAATAGCAGCCCTGTAAAACTTATGGATTTTATTGAGGCCATTGAGAATGCCATTGGCGCTAAGGCTCAGAAAAACTTCATGCCTCTTCAGGCAGGTGATGTTCCTGCCACCTGGGCCAATGTTGATGATTTATGGGAAAACCTTAACTTTAAGCCAGAGACAACCGTTGAGCAGGGTATTGAACGATTTGTTAGTTGGTATAGAGAGTACTATAAGGTTTAGTTACACCTAGTTTTCAACAATATGCTTAAGCAGTTCGATGGTTTTTTTACTAAGAATATCAGAGGCATAATTTAAATTCTGAAGGAACTCCTCCTCGGTAGGTTTTTCGCCATCCACAATATCGGTTATGGATTTAATTGCAAGGAACGGTATGTTGTAAATGCTTGCAATCCATGCAATGGCAGCAGCTTCCATATCTTTCACCTCACCATTGAGCTTTCGGATTATCTGCATATCCGCCTCGGTATAGTCTAATGAATTGCCCGATGTTACTATTCCTATTCTGGTATTTAGCGTTTTAGCCAACTGTTCAGAGGGTAGGCAAGGGTAATAGCCAATGCCAAACTCATCAAACCCTGGAATATTTATTCGCCTGTCGTGAAAGCAAACATGCTTATTGCTTAGGTAAACATCTCCCACTTTAGCATTGTTGCTTTTGTAGCCACCAGCTGTACCGGCGTTAATAATTAAATCGGGCTTAAGCTTTTCTATACCGAGATGTGCTATGAGCGTTGCTGGTTGAGTACCAATTTGGTCAACGGAGTATTTACGGCACTTCCCATTTAGCACGATATTAATATTAGTATTTAAAGCATTGCCGCTATAAATATCTGCGTTGAGAAGTTCAATTCTTCCAGTTTGCTTCAGATTTAATTCTTTTATTATTGGTTGGGCCTCAGCTTGCATGGCCATAATTACCAGAATACTATTAGGTTTTTGCATGTGCTTTTGCTAAATGTTCATCTCAAAAGTAGCTTTTAGTATTTATTTTTCAATTTTTTTGAAAAAAATGTAATAATTAGTCTGACTCCATCCTAAAGCAGAATGACAGTAGAATGAATAATTAATTTAAAACGGTTTATTTATCGATGTATGTTCCCCTATTGCTTTCCGCTAGATTGGTTAAAAACTCAGCATCCTTGTCTTTACCCAAGCCTATAGTGTTAATTATCACTCTATCAAGTTTATTCCATTCTTCAACCTGATTGACTATACCTTGTCTATTTGTAACTTTTCCAACAGTTGGGGCACCGTCTGATAGTAGAAAAATGTTTTCCACCCCTAAAGTAGTGGTTTCGTCATTTGCATTACCTGCAAACCTAAATGCTTCTTCCAGTGCATCCGACATGTTTGTACCACCTCCTGATTTAAGATTGTTAATGTAAGTTATTGCAAGGTTCTTGTTTGTTGCAGTAGCCTGCACCATTTTCGCTCTCCATGGTTTTACATTGTTCTCAAATGTTATAACATTAAAGTATACATCATCATTAAAACCTCTAATAGTTGGAATAATTTCTCGTTTTGCTCTCCCCAACTTTGTTAGCTGTTTTTTTGTTTGTTTTTTTATTATTGACCCACCAATACCTCCCACCTCTTTAGCCAATCTATTTCCTGCTGCACTTGTTACACTGGCCACAATATTTCCTGCAGCATCAACCTCAGCATTACCTTCCATGCTGCCTGAGATGTCAATTAAAAAAACGATTCTTTTAGAATCCTCAATATCTACTCCGTAATAGTCTGTTTGCTTCCGAATCATGTAGCAGCTGCCTAGTAAGGAGACAAGAACGATGATGATTGAAAATTTCAAGTATTTCATAGGGCTATAGTTTTAGTAAATTATTAGTTAGAATGATTTTTAACATTCTAAAGCACAAGTTAATAATTAATTAGAGGGTATTTCAAGTAATCTGTTCCTTTTTTTATATCTCATTTATTCTATGCATGTTATTAAAACCAAAAATTAAACGTTTGCGGTGGGTTTTATACAATGTTAAGGGTAAATTCTGTTACTTGTAGCTGATATTTATGTATATTTATAGTAAATTGGCTTGATGTTTTTTATAAGAAGGTTAGTTCTATTTTATTAATGTGTCAATAAAATTATGTAAGCATGGCAAAGGCAAAAAAGACTAAAGGTATTATTGCAATACTTACGGGTGGCGGGGATGTTCCCGGGTTGAATCCTGCAATTAGAGCAGTAACTATTCGAGCTCTTCGTGAGGGGTATAAGGTTGTTGGTGTTCGTAGGGGTTGGGCCGGATTAATAGAGATTGTTCGCGAGAAGGATGCCGATAACAGCCATTGTTATGAGTGGCTTACTGAGGAGAGAGTGAACAAGTCGTTCCGAACGGGTGGAACATTTTTACATACATCGCGTACCAATCCTTCCAAGGTTTCAAAAGATAAGGTTCCTGACCATTTGAGGGATAAGTTTCAGGATGACATAAACGACCTAACTACAGAGGTGATTAAAAATCTTGACTTTTTGGGCATTGATTATCTTATTCCCATTGGTGGCGACGATACCTTAAGCTATGGTGTTCGCCTGTATCAGGAGGGTGAGAAAGTGATAGCTATTCCAAAAACAATGGATAATGATGTGCCCGGCACCGATTACTGTATTGGTTTTAGCACATGCATAACAAGAACCATTGCCATGACTGATATTCTTAGAACATCGGCAGGTTCTCATGAGCGTATCCTTGTTATGGAAGTTTTTGGACGGTACGCTGGCTTCACAGCCATGTTACCAACAATGGCTGGTGTGGCAAACCGTTGCGTAATTCCTGAGCATAAGTTTGATATTGAGCATTTAACCGAACTACTTATTGACGACAGGTTGAAAAATCCAAGCAACTACTCCTCAGTGATGGTTAGCGAGGGAGCTACATTTAAAGGCATGGATAAGATGGTTTTTGCTGGTACAGAGGTGGATGCCTTTGGCCATGCTAAGCTGGGCGGAATTGGCGATGTAATATCTCAAAAGATTAAGGAAATAACTCCAAAGTTTAACAACGGTAAGACAATTAATACTATTAATCAGAAACTAGGATATCTTGTTAGGGGTGGGGAGCCTGATGCTATTGACTCCATTGTGCCAATGGCGTTTGGGAACCTTGCATTAGATTTAATTTTGAAAGGTGTTCATGGTAGGCTCGTTGTGCTTAAGAATGGTAGGTACGACAATATGCCAATTGATGTTGTAGTTAGCCAGAAAAAGTTGGTTAATGTGCCAAAACACTATAATACTGAGCGTTTAAGGCCCTACTACCAGAAGTTTGAGATGCTTCCGTTATTTATAATGACTAGCGAATAGTTTTCTTGTTCTATTATGAGTTTACAAACCTTTTAGTATAGCTTGTTTTGGGCATACTCTAATACCAATGTTTTATATTATCCTCGACTGGTTTTTTTTAGTGCTCCATTCATCCTTAATTGTATTCAACCTTTTTGGATGGGCTTGGAAACCATTGCGGATAGCAAACTTAATAACTCTTATTTTAACTGGATTCTCTTGGGTTGGTCTGGGATTGTTTTATGGAATGGGTTATTGTCCTTTAACAGATTGGCACTGGAAAGTACTTGTTGAGCTAGGTGAAGTTCCCACAACAACATCGTATGTGGCTTACCTTTTTCAGCGGATTTTAAGCATAGAAGTTTCCAATAACTTTGCTGATAATATCACGCTTATAACTTATTTAGCTGCGCTAATGTTATCAATTGCATTAAATATTAAGGATAAAATCGCAAGGTAGGCGAGTTACTTATCCGCTTCAATTTTATCTTTTTCCGGTTTTACCCTATTAAATTCCTTTTGGATTAAGTAAAGCGACAGAATAAGAACGCTTGCTGCTGAAATAATTATGAGCGCTAGGTTTATTGGACCACCAGCCATATCAATAAGATTTTCCTCAATGGGTTCATCAGTAACCCCCATAAGAGTTGGTAGGGTTGCTGTAAAATTATTGAAGGCATGAATAATAATTGCTAATGAGAGACTTCTTGTTTTATAATATATCCATCCAATAAAAAGCCCAAGAATGAAGGCTGAAATAAATTGCCAAGGATTGAGATGAACAAAACCAAAAAGGATACTGGAAACAATTATGGCTTTATGAGGAGAGTATTTTTTTAGGAGCCCATTAAGCATTATCCCCCTAAAAATGAATTCTTCAAGTATTGGAGCAGCAACAACAAGGGTTAAAAACATATAAATATTTGAGGCTTTTCCTGCAAGCTGTTCAAACATTTCTTTGGCCCAATCAGGCATTGGGAGTAGGTTCGATAATGGTATGGTTAGGGCAAACTGCAAGCCAATGGTGGCAATTAGCATGTAGGGGATTATACGTTTGTTCTTAATTCTATAATTAAATGAGACATCTCTCATATATACCCTTTTTACAGCATAAATAATCCATAATGGTATCCCCATGGCAAGTAAGTAGTAAATAAGGGTGG
>JAWLEY010000216.1:0-4696 GCA_041685855.1 Perlabentimonas sp.
CTTTTCGATTAGATTTTACCAAAAACATTTTAATGGCTTGGCTAACCATCCAAACGATTTACTTGTTATCATTTTACAAAAATTGATTCAATGTATGTCAACTATAATTCAAACATTTATGATGTTAGTCGCAGTTTATTTAATATTTTTCTTCTGTATAAACTTTTTTACCGAGCCAGTTTAATTCATGTTTTTTGAAATTTATATCATCGTCAAAAACATTGTGAACAAACTCTCTCAGTTCATTGATTTTATCTCTTTCAGTAATTCTTACTCTTGTTTCAAAGTTTGATGTAAATCCTTTATTTGTAAAATTTAAAGAACCTACATATGCAATATTTTTATCTATCAAATAAATCTTTGAGTGAATAAACATTCTTTCTCCGTAGTAATCTCTCAAATATTTAAAATTAAGTTTCTCGGAATAGTCATATTGGTATATTTCAATTTTTTCTGCCTTATTTTTTTTCCTCCAAAAGTGAAATGATAAATTTAAAACTAAAAGACTAATAAATAAAATTCCAAAATTCTGAATTGAATATTCTTTGCTCGTAAGGTTTAATACACTAAAAGCAAGCAGCAAAACTGCAATAACTAGAAAAAGTATTGAAAGTATTAAAAAAATATTTTTTAACCTTTCTCTTTTTTCTCTTTGTTTAATGTTAGTTTCTTTGTTTTGGTGAATTATTTTTTTCAGAATGGTTCTAAATTGATTATTATTTAAATCGCTAAAAGCTAAACGTACATTTACACTTCTATTTTTAAGTCTTAGAAGTTCATCTAATTTGGATTCATCAATGTAGGGTGAAATGATAAGCACTTCTTCTTTAGCATTTCTTAAATCATCGTTTAATTGTTTACCTGAGTTTTGTCCTACATAAACTTCAATCGCTTCATCAATGCTAATTTGACTTTTAAAGTAAAAATTACGTCTACTACTAATCATTTGACTATTTTGTTATTCAGTTTAAAAATTGTTACTAACGTTTAAATATGGGGCGTTTGGCATTTCAAAGCTCCAACCTATCAAACTGCTATATGTTTTATTAAATGTTAACATGCTCAAATTTAGCACCATCGGCCAGATGTACTATACACGATATTGAGTGTTAGTACTTTATTTATTTTGAATCTGCTTTAAAACTTTTTCCAATTTTTCTTTTAATAAAGGAACTATTGAATCAGCTAAATAATGAACTTCTGTGCAACCAATATCAGGCTTGTTGTCAACAAGTTCAAAATTTTCCTTTGCGTTAGTGCTGGCAACATCGATATAAATTGGATGTCTTCGCGAATCAAATCCACCTTTCAGTACGTTATTTACATGTTGTTTCCATGTTAAACATTTTTCTGAATCTTTAAGGTTAGGTTTCACTGAAGAGGAGTGATAATACAACCATACTTCAAAGCAAGGATTACTCAATGTAAGAAACCATTTTTCTCTATTAAAACACTCTTTTTTAATACTATCTATTTGAGGCTCTCTTGAATCACTTTTATCTTTGTCAATATCCAGAACAATCCATACCTCATCACCTTCAATAAAATTATATTTAGGATTTGGATTCTTTTTCGATTTAATAATACATTTTTCTGCAATCCTAAGTAATCCTTGAGGCGAATTATCTTCATGTGGATGGAGTTTATATACCTCAATGTTTATTCGAGAATCTAATTCTTTGAAATATTCAAAATAATCAAGTTCTCTTTTAGCTCCTTCACAAAAAATGTAGATACTTTTTGCTTCTCTACTTGGAGCAACCCTTTCGAAAAGTCTATTTGTTAGTATCATACTTGTGCCAATTTAAATCTTGTAAATTACCTAGAAAAGGGATTGAGCCATATCGACCATTAAGATACCCCTTTTGTATATCAATAGTCTTATGTTCCTTGAAGTCATTTAAAGAATACAAATCCGTAGAACCATCCTTGTTTTTTTCAGCAAACCAGATTTCATCCTGTCTGAATATTTCTTGATTTAATAGATTTGATTCATGAGTTGTAAATATTAATTGCCCTTTAGTTTCAGAATCTAAAGAAAACTTTTGAACTAGTTCTTTAATTAAAAGGGGGTGTATGCTTCTTTCGATTTCGTCTATTACATAAACTTTTTTATTAGAAATAACACTTTTGAAAGCAGGAACGAAATCTAAGAGCCTAACTGTCCCATCTGATTCTTCATTTAAATTGAAAAGAACCGACTTATTACTTTTCCCAATATGTCCAACTTTAAGAGTTTTTACCCAAATATTACCATTTTCTTTTACAATAATTATCTCGTCACCTTTATTGCTCCTTAGTCCAATCATTTTCTGAGGCGAGTCTTCAACCTCCTGTGCAAGTTTATCTAGTTCTTTTTCGTTATCCTCACCGAAGAACTCTTTTAAATTTTTTTTATCAGATTTTAAGTCTGTTATCCCTATATTAAACGAACACATCAAGTCCTTAGCATATTTTTTAAATTCTTTATCAATATCAATTTTATGAGCTAAAGCTCTTGGCTTTGAATTGGGGGTGATTATTTCAAGAGTATCTTCAAACCATTTAAAAGCAATTTTTACATCCTTTAAAAACTTGTTGTCTCTATTTGAAAGTAATTTTAATATTGGTTCATCTGGTTTCACAAACTCCTCTAGTAATACAGATTTTAATATTTGACTTTTTTCATCATTCTCAAATTCTTTCAAAAAGGTTATGTTAGTGTTATTATCCTTATCAGTTTTTCGTTCATAAATGAGATAGTCTTCCTTTTTTCCTAAACCCGATAGGTATAGTTCTTCCGTTTCAATTCTACTTTCATTTAGGACAATCCCATAATAAAATGGAATATTGTCTTGAATAAACTCAATTGCAAATATTTGGCTTTTATTATCATTATTGTCATGAAACTTAAATCTTGAATCTTTTAATCTATAAGGAATTTTTTGTCTAATTATTAACTTTTGAAATAACTCCAAGGATTTTATAAGGTTTGATTTACCAGCTCCATTTGCTCCATAAATTGAGGCAATTTTTAAAAGATTAAAATCACAATTATTGTATTTGTGATGTTCAAGAGTCTTTAATCTTTTATTTGGTATTGTTGTAAACTCTTTTCTTTCTCCAAAAGAAAATAAGTTTTCTATTACAAATCTAATCAGCATTTCACTTTAATTTTTTTGTGTGATATTTTCACGTAAAAATACAAATCAATTTGTAAATTCAAATATTTTTAAGGTTTTATTTTGTTTTTACGTGATATTTTCACGTCGATGTTTGTAGTGAACGCGGTTTTGTATGACACCTAACGCATCTATATCCTTAAACCAAGCACCATCACATCGTCAACCTGGAAGGTTTCGCCTTTCCACTCATCAAACTGCTGCTCAAGTACAATACCTTGCGTCTCAAGGGGTAACTCATGATGCTCCAGTACGAACTCACGTAACTTTTTATGCTGGAACTTCTTATCGTCGGTACCGCCAAACTGATCAACCAGCCCATCTGAATAGAGGAATAATACAGAGTCTTTCTCCAATTTAACCTTAGTGGTAGTGAACGACTTCATAATTAGATGATAGGCAATGGGCATTCTATCTGAACGTAATTCGGTTAGGGCTTCGTCACCCTTCTTATTTGGATTAAAGATTATCATGGAGCTATTTGCACCTGCAAATGCCATTGTATTATCATCATCGTTTATAATGCATAAGGAAAGATCCATCCCGTCGGCTGCATCAGTAATTTCGCCCTTCTGGTGCAATACGGATATAATGTTTTGCCTTAAAAGGTTCAGAGCCTGACCGGGGTCAGTTATTCGTCGTAATGAAATAACCTCATTAAGCATTAAAACACCCAGCATACTCATAAATCCGCCGGGAACGCCATGCCCAGTACAATCAACCACTGCAACTATTCTGTACTTACCAATACGCGTAGCCCAGTAAAAATCGCCGCTAACAATACTCTTGGGACGGTTAAAAATAAAAAACTCAGGGAACAGCTCCTTTATTTGCTCAGGTGTTGGCAGCACAGCATTCTGAATACGCTGAGCGTACATGATTGAGTCAGTTATCTCTTTCTTTTGTTGGGCAAGAAGATCTTTCTGACGCTCAATCTCTTCATTCTTATCCTGTAGTTCCCATGCAAGATTAGCCAGCGAATTCTTTTGCTCCTCCAACTCATTCCTCTGGATTGTGATCTCGTCGTTCTTTGCCTGAAGTAAATCATTCTGCTCGGAGAGGGCATCGGATGTTGCCCTAATCTCCTCGTTAGCCTGCTTAAGCCTCTCGGCTTGTAGCATAATCTCCTGGCTTTGGTCAGAAATCTCCTGAGTGCGGACTGTTACCATGTCCTCAAGCTGCTGCTTTACACGCTTCAGCCTTTCCTCACGAAGTAAAATGTATATATAAACTAACGATGAGACAATAAGTATAACAATTACGTAGAACCACCAGGTACTCCAAAAGGGATGACGAATTGTAAAATGGAAAGTATCACCGGTTGTATTCCATAAACCATCTGGGTTTGCAGCCAGCACTCTAAAAGTATACTCCCCCGGTTTTAAGTTTGTATAGGTAGCCTGACGTAAATTTTCTGTTGATTGTATCCATGACGATTCAAACCCCTCGAGTTTGTACATGTAGTTTATTTTCTCTGGCACAGGATAGTACAATCCAGTAAAATGAATGGTGATTCTGTTTTGTGCATGAGAAAA
>JAWLEY010000217.1:0-4673 GCA_041685855.1 Perlabentimonas sp.
TTTTTAAAATATTACAACCTTCTTATAACCTGTTCGTCTTATTTATGTAATGGTGAATAATGTAAATTAAATTTATGAAAAGTCATAATTATAAATGGTTTGTCGTACCTCTAATGCTACTTTCCGTTGTATTAGGTGGTTGCGAGAAGGAAGATTTCACCCTTCCCGTTGATTTTAAATTGAGTTTTACCATTAAAAACGAGCCCATACTTGGCGGGTCAATAACTATTGATGAGATTAGTTTGCAGTTGAATTCCATTGATATTCGTGGCTATAGAGAACAGGGCGATGATGTTTTTTTAACAAGAAACTTTGATAATGGGAAAGACTTTTCATTAAGACCAACATCTACAAATATTGCAGAAGATCTTGATATTCCCCAAGGTACCTACAATCCTTTGTCACTTTCCTTTGATTTTAAACCCGATTCAGATGAAATCGATATAATTGAGGATATACTCGATTGGTTTGAGGATATTGAAGAGGATGATGGTTTAGAGGATTTGCAGGAAGATTTAGGTGATATAGTTGAGGAGTACCTTGAGGATATAAATCCATGTATATTGATTCAAGGGAAGTTCACCCATGAACAAAAAACCAAGCGAATAGTTATTGTGGTTAACGATCCACTAACTTTTCAAATTCAGGGGAGTAATATGTATGGTAGCGCTGAGGTTGTTCTTGACAGGAATATTGTTAACACAGGGAAACTACAGCTAAACCCATCCTACTGGTTTTCTGTTATAACTCCAGCAATGCTTAACAATGCGTTAGTTGGAACTCTTGATGATGAAGAGTTCATCTTTTTAAGCAAGTATATAAATAGCGAGATTTATACCGCAATTTTTAATAGAATGGAAGAGTCAACCACCTTAACTATAAATGAATAGGCAATTGCTCTATGGTTGAAAAATCAAGGGATGAAGATTTAGAACTTCTGAGAGGTTGCCTTGAGAACGACAGGAGGCTACAGAAGCAGCTATACAAGAAATATTTTAGAACTATGTTCCAGATATGTCTTTCATATAGTGGCGATAGGGCTGAGGCAAAGGATATTTTGCAGGAAGCTTTCATAAAAGTATTTACAAATCTCGAAAGTTTTAACTCAAAAAACTCCCTGGAGGGCTGGATAAGGCGTATTGTTACCAATACAGCCATCGATTATTTTAGGAGAAAGAAAAGGCTCGTTTTTCAGGATGAATTTCCTGATGAACCAGACGATGAGGAGAGGGGAAGCTTCACATTTCAGGATCTTACAAATGATGTTATTCTTCATTACATTAAGCAGCTGCCCGATGGGGCAAGAGTTGTATTTAACCTCTTTGCGGTTGAAGGCTTACCCCATAAAGAAATTGCTAAAAAGTTAAGTATTTCAGAGGGAACTTCAAAGTCGCAGTATAAAAGGGCGAGGAATCTGCTTAAAAAATGGCTTTACCAATATGAACTTAGTAAGCAATGACAAGAAGCAGGTTTGACATAGAATATAGTAAGTGGCTCCGGCAGATTGAGGTAAAGGAGGATGACTCTGTATGGAACGAAATACAGGATGAGCTTGATTTTATTGAAACCTGGGATAATATTTCTCATAAGCTCGATGAGGTAAAACCGCAAAACAACAGGGTGGTTCCATTACTATACCTGAAAGTTATAGCTGCCGCAGCTGCAATTATCCTAGTTATGTTTTTGCCAGTTAGGTATTTTATCGAGCAGGCAAACCAACCTGTCACCATTTCGGAGCTTAGCAATAATGAGGATAAAAAGCAAGCAGAGGCCTCAGATGACTCAGCCCTATTGAAAACAGCAACTGAGGAGAAGGGAGCAGTCAATAACCAAATGGCAGAACCTGAAATCCCCACTGTAAAAAACCTTGATGAAAAGATACTTGCATCATCCCCAAGTAGAGAAATAACACCAATTGCAGAAAACAATGATTCAGAAACTGATGCCTTAAGTAATGAGCAGCAACACTTACATCGAGTTCAAGTTTTACCGTTTGATGGAAATACTCTTTTAGCCAGTAACAATGTCATACTGCCCCATTCTATTGAAACCGAGTCTTCTGTTATTCCTGAGACGGACGAGTCTACAAACTTTTCGTTTAGGGTTGTTGAGGTTGGATTGGTGTATGGCTATAAAAATACTTGGTTGCTAAATCATGAAACCTGGAATGGGCTTAAACCCAGTAAATTAGGAAATACGCTACCTACTTTTCATCAGGATATTGGAGTTTTATCCACATTAGAGTTTAATAACAGGCATAGGGTTGGGGTAGAATTTCTTTGGAAATCTGAAGCTGGACAGAACTATCAGCAGTACATAAATGCAAGTTTTGTTGATAGGAATATAAATCTTGACTACTTAAAGCTACAGGCATTCTATTTATGGGAAACCAAAAAAATACCCGGTCAAGCAATTATTGGTGGTTACGCTGCAAGGTTAACTATGGCCGAAGAGCAGCAAGAAAAAGCTAAGTTTAGTGTACAGGATAATTATAGCGACCTTGATTTTGGATTACTTGCTGGATACCAGTTTAATATTGCCTTTATGGATAGAGTGATGCTAAAGCCGGGTATAAGATTTAGCTACAATTTTATTAATATTTTTGAGGGTGACGATATTACTCCCAGCTATTTTAAAAACACAAAGAATTTTGCCGCAAGCTTCAACATATCCCTTTCCTATAGGTTATTTAAATAATTTCTAAATAAATCATCCCTCCATTACCACCTTTCAAAAATCCTGCGTCTTAATAGTAGAAACTAAGAAAATAAATGTTTAACTAAATTCTACTATTATGAAAACACTAAATCTGTTCAAAACCCTATTGATTATATCTTTAGCGGTATTCTTATCGTCCTGCAATAAAGACGATGATAATTTAAAAAATCAAACTGCCATTAAGTTTGAAGCAAACTACCTAACTACATACAAAGCAACAGCCCAAAAAACCACTCTTGCTGATGGTGTGGTAGTTGAAAGTTTTAAAATTAATATTGAGGAAATTGAGATAGAGTTTGACGACAACGACCCACTGTTTGCCACTGACTCTGTTGCAACGGATTATGACCTTGAAGGCCCATTTGAAATTGACCTGATGAAGGATGGCAATGCCCTTGAAACCACCATTGTGAACAATGTGGATTTACCATCGGCTGCTTACGAAGAAATTGAGTTTGAATTTAGTGAGAGCGAAAACTCAATATCTGACATGTATGGAAAATCAATGCTTATTGAAGGTACAATAAATGGTGCTGATTTTATTTTCTGGTCGGATGAAGAAATTGAGATTGAAATTGAGTTTGAAGAGTTAGTATATCTTGACGAAGCCAGCAGGGCAGTGCTGACCGTATCGTTTGATTTGGCCTCGTTATTTGACGCTACTGCCGGTGGCATAGATATTACGTCTGCTGTTGATGGTAATGAGAATGGAATTATTGAAATTTACCCCGAGGACCCCGATGGTAACAGTGATTTGGCCGATATAATTATTGAAAAGATTGAGAACATAATTGAAGCGTTTGAGGATGATGATGAAGATGATGATTAGTTTTGTAATATAAAGTCAGTTAGCAGCAGGTTTGAGAGTTTCTCTTACCTGCTGTTTTTTTATAGTTATTGCTGACCAACCATGTAACATATTTTTTGCTAAAAGTAATTATATCATTACTTTTAGCCAGAGTATTCGTGTTTGTGTTGTTTCAAATCAAAAGAGATCAAGATTTATTATGTTTGTTAAAAGATCATTCAAAACTGCCATAAATATTTACCTGCTAACACTGGTTAGCCTTCTGGGTCTTCTAACCTATGTTCACACTAATTTTTTAAATCATGATTATGTGTTCTGGTTTTTTCTTGGACTAATATTTTTTGGTTGGTTCTATTTTTTGTTTCAGGTAACTACAACCAGAAAATTACGGTTTGATACTAAAATGGCTTGGTTTATAGCCATGTTCTCCTTCTTTTTTATTGCAGCTCCCTTATTTGCGTTTATAGTTCTTAAAAACAATCACCAAAAATAATAAAGTGCAGAAAGTTAAACCCAAGAAGCAGCTCGGGCAGCATTTTTTGAACGATAAGAATATTGCTCAAAAAATTATTGATAGCCTTGATGCGCAATACGCAGACAATATTCTTGAGGTAGGCCCTGGAATGGGCGTTCTAACAAAATCGTTGCTTGCTCGTTTTGGCGATAAGCTGTTTGCAGCCGAGGTAGATTCCGATTCAGTAACCTATTTACAGGAATATTTACCAGATTTAAACAACCGGTTGCTTCATGAGGATTTTTTGAAGGTTGACTTGAAAAAGTATTTGAATGGTAACGTTGCCATAATCGGGAACTTCCCATACAACATATCGTCACAGATTTTTTTCAAGGTACTCGATAATCGCGATATGGTTACGGAGGTTGTAGGCATGTTGCAACGCGAGGTGGCACTTCGAATTTGTGAGCCACCCGGCTCAAAAGCATACGGTATCCTTAGCGTACTGCTTCAGGCATATTATGATATTCAGTACCTGTTCACGGTAAGCGAGGGTGTGTTTACACCTCCACCCAACGTTAAGTCTGCTGTAATTAGGTTAACGCGCAATAAAACGGTTAAGCTTGATTGTAACGAGAAGCTGTTTTTCAGAGTTGTAAAGGCAGGTTTTAATCAACGTAGGAAAATGCTGAG
>JAWLEY010000218.1:0-4661 GCA_041685855.1 Perlabentimonas sp.
TCCTTATGCCCTAGGTTTGATATATCTTGTTTAAGTATAATTTCCATCGTTTTGTTCTCCTAATTTATTTCATCAAATCGGTTACAAATGGCAGCAATGCTAAGTGACGTGCCCTTTTAACAGCAGTTGCCACTTTACGCTGAAACTTAAGAGATGTTCCTGTTAAGCGGCGAGGTAAAATCTTTCCCTGCTCATTTAAAAACTTCTTAAGAAACTCAGGATCCTTATAATCAATATACTTAATCCTATTCTTTTTAAAACGGCAATACTTTTTCTTTTTGATATCAACGGTTGGTGGCGTTAAATATCTAATTTCGCTCTGATTCTGGCTCATTTTTACTCCTCCTTCTGTTTTTGTTCAACCTTAGCTTTTCTTTTCTTTTCGGCATACTTAACAGCATGCTTGTCCATTTTGAAAGTTAGGAACCTAAGCACTCGCTCATCGCGACGATACTGAACCTCCAACTTATCAATCAAATCGCCCTCAGCTTTAAACTCAATGAGGTAGTAAAATCCAGTGGATTTCTTTTGAATGGGATAGGCCAATTTTTTTAATCCCCAGTTCTCTTCATGTACAATCTCTCCATTATTACTGGTGATTATACCCTTGAACTTGTCAACCGCTTCCTTCATCTGGGCCTCAGACAAAACGGGAGTAGCAATGAAAACGGTTTCATACTGATTCAACATAATTTATAAAATTTGATTATTAAATAATTAGCTCGCAAAATTACATCTTTTTCATAATCATACAAAGAATTCTTCCCTATATTTTTAACGTTTAGACAATTTACGTATAATTGTCTTTTTAACATGAAAAAAATATGGCTAAAGCAGATAAATATATTTGTGAGTGCAAAGCGGTTTTCCCAAGTGAGGTTGCTATTGCAATTAAAAAGAAGAATGCCAGAACCTTATTTGATATTCAGAATCTCACAAAAGCATCAACTGGTTGCGGTAGATGTAAAACTCAGCTTTTAATGCTAATTGAAAGTGAAATTAAAAGAAATGATAAAGCGGGCAAACAGCTTAAAATTAACTTTTAAAACTATTAACTGGTCTGCTTTAAGCACATACCACATAGCATTACAAATTATTACTCCTTCCTCTGTAAATCATGCTAGCAATTACATTTGAATTTATATTAAGTTATAAAAAATAAACCCTATTTTAGTATCAATGTTTTAATAATCAATTTTTGAGAAATGCGGCCAACATTTATCCTGCTTCTTATCCTATTTCCTCTTTTTGTTTTTAGCCAGGAGTCCCTTGAAATGCTAGAACAAAGGATGGAGGCAGCACAGGGAGAGGAGCAGCTTAAACTCATGATTGAGCTTGGTAAGCGTTACTCAACAATTGATCCCGACATGGGTCTGGAGCTGGGCCTTAAAGCGGCCTTCCTTTCAAAAAGAACGGGTAATCAAAAATACGAAGGGAAAGCTTTACTCCTGATGGGCGAATCGAGCCTAAATGCAGCTCAACAAGAGAACGCTTTGCGATACTATAACAGGGCGCTTAATCATTTTGAAAAGTATAATGACCTTAAAGAACAGGTGATTGCCCTTGAGGGAATTTCAACAATCTATAATCACGTTCGGAATTACAATCTGGCAAAAAAGTATTTAAGGAGAGCGTTGACCATTAGTAAAAATTTAGGAAACACCAATTCACAATTAAACATCCGACTACGTTTAGGAGACATTGCTCTTAATCAGGATAACTACTCCGAAGCCTACAAAGAATTTATAGAAGCTCTTGACATTATCTCAAAAATTGACTCGCTAAACGAAGAACAATTACAAACAAAAGCTCAAATTTTTAGACACTTGGGGTTCGTGTACCGATCGCAAGGCCAGTTCGATCAAAGCCTATCAGCATACAGAAAATCAGCAGATATCCACAATAGTCTTAACGATAAACCTTCGGAATATTTTGATATTCAAGATATTGGTTTTTCTCATCTTTTAATGAATGAACTCGATAGCGCACTGCATCATTATAATAAGGTGCTTGCATATTATCAACTTCAGAACGATTCAATTAACATGATAACCCTGCTCCAAAGTATTGGAGACGTGTTTTATGAGAAGCAACAGTACAGACAAGCAGTAGCCAGCTACAACAGAAGCCTTGAACTGGCAAAAAAAACTAATAGTATTCACGAACAAATATCAGCCCTGGTAAACATATCTAAATGCTTTAATGCATTTGGCGACTACCCATCCTCCAAAGATTACCTAAACTCTGCCCTTGAGATAGCAACAAGTAAGAACCTAACCACATCGGCAGCCGATGTTTATAGGTACCTCTCTCATGTTTACGAGGAGGAAGGACGTTTTATGCAGGCACTTGACTTTTACAAGCAGTGGGCCGAATTGCGCGACTCAATTTACAGCGAAGAAAGTGGCGAGAAGATGGCAAGAATGCAAATTCTTTACGAAATAACCCAAAGAGAACGAGAGAATGAAATTTTAAGGCAAAATAGCGAGATACAGAACCTACAACTAACAAAAACTCGCTACCAGCGAATGGTTTTTATTGTACTGGCCCTTTTCTTTTTTGCCCTTCTAGTTCTATTCGCATTCTTCTATAAATCAAAACAGAAAGAATTTGCCAAACAAAAAGAGACTGAGCAAAGAATACTGGATTTAAACAAGGAGCTTGAGAAAAGAATGATAACAGAGATAAAAAAGCAGGAGAAGCAGCAACTGCTCCTTGCTCAAAAATCAAAACTTGAATCACTCGGAACTCTGGCAGCAGGAATTGCTCACGAAATAAACCAACCATTGGGGGGAATTTCAATGGGCCTTGATAATATCCTCATTAGACTTTCAGATGAGAACCTATCAAACAACTATCTTAAAGAGAAGGTAACTCTGATGTTTGATAGTGTTGATAGAATAAAAAAAATAATTGACCATACACGAACTTTCTCGCGCTCACATAAACCCGCCTCGTTTGAACGTATAAATGTTAACGAGGTTGTAGGCAATGCACTAATCATGATAGAGGCCCAATTTACAAACCATGGTGTTAATCTTGATAAAAATTTAGCAACCCAGCTTGAACTTGTTATTGCCGATAAGTTTAAACTTGAACAGGTTGTGCTCAACCTACTTAGCAATGCAAAATTTGCAGTAGATGAGAAAGAGAAAAGGCAAGAATCTGCTAACTATAAAAAAAGAATATCCATAAACACATGGGAAGATGACGAGAACGCATACATCACCATTCAGGACAATGGTATTGGTATTAAGAAAAAGGATATGGAAAAGATTTTTGACCCATTTTACACAACCAAGAAGGAGGATAAAGGCACGGGCCTTGGATTATCAATTTCCTATGGCTTTATTAAAGATATATTAGGCGATATTATTGTTGAAAGTGAAGAGAACGAGTACACCAAATTTGAAGTAAAAATACCCAAATCGTAAACACATGGAATCATTACGAATACTTATTCTCGATGATGAGAAAATTTTTCGTGACGAAATAAGAGAATTCTTAGAGAACGATTCTTTTACCGTTTTTTCTGCAGGACTACCATCCGAAGCATTTGAAATACTTGACAAGAACGAGGTTGACATCCTTATACTTGACCTTAGACTGCCCGAGATGGATGGATTCACCATACTAGAGAAGGTGAAGAAAAAATTTCCGCACATTGAGGTAATAATGATTACAGGCCATGGCGACATGGACGCTGTGATAAAAGCCATGAGGTTAGGTGCCATGGAATTTTTTCCAAAACCCTTTAGACTGCTCGATATTAAGGCCGCCATAAAACGTACCCGGCGATTTATTGACCTTACTCATCAGCTTAAAGAGATAAACCAATCATATCAACTCGTATCTAAAGATTTAAGAGATAATGTAGGCTACGAAATTATTGGAAAGAGCAAGCCAATACAGCAAGTGCTCGAACTAATGAGTAAGGTTGCTCAGGTAGAACATACATCTGTACTTATTACAGGAGAAAGTGGTACTGGTAAGGAGCTTGTAGCAAGGGGTATTCACTATCTCAGCTCCCGAAAAAACAGCTACTTTCATGCAGTAAACTGCTCAGCCATTCCAGATACCCTGTTTGAAAGCGAATTTTTTGGCCACAAAAAAGGAGCCTTTACAGGTGCCAATGAGGATAAAGCGGGTTGGTTCGAAATAGCTAACGGCGGCACCCTTTTTCTCGATGAGATTGTTGACATGCAACCTGCCATGCAAAGTAAACTTTTAAGGGTACTGGAAGATAGCAGGACTCGGCGTTTAGGGGCTAATAGCGACCAAAAAGTTGATGTTAGAATAATTGCTGCTACTAACCAGAATATTCAAGACCTTATTGACAGCAACAAGTTTAGAAACGACCTTTACTTTAGGCTTAACTCATTCGAAATAAACATCCCCCCTCTCAGAGAAAGACCGGAGGACATCCCTCTACTAATTAAATACTATGTTGATTTACTTAGCCAGCGAATGAATAAAAGGATTTCACGTGTTGAAGATGAGGTAATTAATGCTGCAATGGAGTATAATTTTCCTGGTAACATAAGAGAACTGAGAAATATGGTTGAAAGAGCTATTATTCTTGCTGAAACCGACAAACTCTCAATTAATGAGTTTACTTTCCCAGGTTTAACCAAGGCGGCGAAGGACTTGGAAAAGAGTGT
>JAWLEY010000219.1:0-4628 GCA_041685855.1 Perlabentimonas sp.
CAACGAACAAGGTTTGAACTCCAACTTGCTGGAATCAATAATTAATAGGTGTGGCGGGAGTATTTACATTGTTCAGGATAATAAAATAGTTTTTCATAATCCTCAATTCACAAAGCTAACGGGCTACACATCAGATGAGCTTAGGGAGAAAAATTTTTTAGAGCTGGTTCATGCAAAAGATAAAAAGTTAATCAACCTGCTCTTTAGCAATAACTATAAGGAAATAAGTCAGAAAACATCAAGCTCATATACATTTAGAGCCGTTAATAAAAAGGGTGAAATTCGATGGTTTAAGTCTAACGTATCGCTAATTACATGGAACGGTAAGCCTGCCCTGCTCGATAATTGTTTTGATATTACTCCGCAAAAAGAATTTGAGCACAAGCTGGTAGAGGAGGAGCAGAACTTCAGACTGCTGGTAAACGGTTTTGAAGACATGGTATTTATTATCAGTAATCGTGGCTCAATAATTCAGGTTAACAGAAGCGTATTTAACAGACTTGGATATAAAGAACACCAGGTTATTCTCAGGAGTTTTGCCAGCCTTTTCTCTTCTAACCAAAAAGATACTATTAGAAAATCTATTTCTGAATCATTTTTTGGAAAACGTATCCAGATATCCGGAAATCTTTTAAAAGCAAATGAGCATTCTATACCTGTTGAGATTCGTCTATTTAAGGGGAATTGGAGTGGAAAGCAGGTTGTTTTCGGCATTTGTCAGGATATATCCTTACGTATAGAGGCCGAAAGAATAATAAAACTATCAGAGGAGAAATTTAGCAAGGCCTTTAACAACAATGCTGTTATGATGACTATCAGCACCCTTGATGATGGACGCTATATTGATGTGAACCATACTTTTCTTGAGGTTGTTGGCTTAAGCAGGGAGGAGGTTGTTGGAAAAACATCACGTGAACTAAAAATTTTCCCGGAGATAAAATTGCGTGACCGGCTAAAGGAGATAGTTATAAAAGAGGGTCGCGCGGTTAATATAGAGACCAAGCTTAATCCAGTAAAAGGGCCAAAAATTATATGTAACTTTTCAACTGAACTTATAGATATTCAGGGTAAACCTTGCTTGCTTGCTGTTCTAACCGATATAACTGAGCGGAAAAAATCCGAAGAAAAAATTATGCTGAGCGAGCAACGTTTTCGTCAGCTTGCAGAACTTCTTCCCGAGAAAGTATTCGAAGCCGACCCTAAAGGTCAGGTTACTTTTGCTAATAATTACCTTCTGTCTTACTTCGGATTTAGTTCAAAACAGTTTTATGATGGAATGCACATTGAGCAGTTCTTTAACAAGAAAAGCAGGAAGGTAATATCACAATACATTAAGAATAGCCACAAAGAAATTGAATTGCCATCAGTAGAGCTTGTTGCACAAAAAGATGATGGTTCAGAATTCCCTGTCCTTGCTCACATTATTGCCGTGAAAGAGGGAGGAAATGTAAATAGGTACATGGGGATTATGGTTGATATCTCTACTCGTAAGCAGCAAGAGCTGGAGTTGCTTAAAGCTAAAGAACTTGCCGAAGAGGCCTCAAAGGCTAAGGAACAGTTTTTGTCAACCATGAGCCACGAGATTAGAACACCCATGAATGGTGTTATAGGGTTGGCCAACATTCTACTACAGGATGACCCTTTGGAGCATCAGAAAGAGAATTTAAAAACGCTAAAATTCTCAGCAGAAGGGCTTATGGCACTCTTAAACGATATTCTTGACTTTAATAAGATTGAAGCAGGCAAGCTTAAGCTCAATAGAAAACCCATTAGTTTAAAGGAGCTGGCCAATGGTGTTTGGAGAATGAATAAGCATGTTATTACAAAGAAAGGGTTGGAGCTTAATCTGGATTACGACGATGCTATCCCTGATAACCTTTTGGGCGATTTTGTTCGTCTAAACCAAATATTAACGAATCTCACATCTAATGCCATAAAGTTTACTGATAAAGGCAAAATTTTAATCACCCTAAAGCTCCTTAAAGAAACGAAGACCTCAGCATCAGTCTTTTTCTCAGTTTCAGATACGGGTATTGGTATTCCCTACGAAAAACAGAAACTCATCTTTCAAGAGTTTACTCAGGCAAACTACCAGACTACCAGAAAGTATGGAGGGTCGGGACTTGGGCTAGCAATTTGCAAAAAGCTCATCGCTATGCATAAAAGTGAGATAAATATCAGGAGTGAAGCAGGGAAAGGGGCGGAGTTCTATTTTACGCTATGCTTCCGTAAATCAAAAAGTAAAAAAGATGAAGCCACAGATAGCAGCATGTCTCTTTCTATTCCAGAGCGTAAAGATAGGAAATATAGGGTTCTGGTAGTAGAGGATAATGAGATTAACTCATACATAGCCATTAAGTTTCTAAAAAAATGGGGCATGGAAACCCACCTTGCTGAAAATGGAGAGCTTGCCCTAGAAGCATTAAACCAAAGTGATTTTGATATTATTCTAATGGATTTAGAGATGCCTGTTATGAATGGTTACGAAGCAACTAGGGCTATTCGTAACTTACCGCATCCTACTAAAAGTAAAATACCAATTATAGCCTTAACCGCTTCGGCTATGCTCGATGTTCAGAAAAAAATATTTAGTTTAGGAATGAACGATTTTGTATTAAAGCCATTTAACCCCAATAACTTAAAGGGTAAGATTGCAAAACTGCTAAAACCCGAGTAAACTATTACCCATTTTTAAACGTTATATCTTTTAATAACAAAAATTGATTAGACTATGCGTTTACTATTATCATTCTTTCTAACAGCCGTAATTTTGGCTGCACCACACAAGTCATACAGCGAGTCAATCCCCAAAATGAATAAAAGGATTGTTGAGTATGTTAATAGCGTTATGGGTACTCAGGTTGACAGAGGCGAATGCTGGGATTTAGCTCATAGAGCCTTAAACCTAGTGGATGCCACTTGGGATGGAATGTATGTTTATGGCAAGCCAGTAGATTATGAGAACGAAGAGGTATATCCTGGCGATATTGTTCATTTTAAGGGCGTTGTTGTGAAGCAAACCGTTGGATTAACAACAAAAACGGAAACCATGGAGCAACATACCGCAATTATCATGGAGGTATACGATAAGGGCGTGTATGAACTTGCTCATCAGAACACATCATTTTCTGGTAGGAAGGTAGGTACCAGCCCCATTGATTTAAATGGTGTGGTTGAAGGAACCGTAATAATTTATCGCCCGGTTAAATAATGCTATTCGTTAGTATCAAGTTAAATACATGTTAATTGTTGCTCTATGATTTTATTTAAACGTATCGTTTTACTGTCTGTTTTTTCACTAATCATTATCCCCGTTTTTGGGCAAGGGGTAAGTATATCGGTAGAAGTGTTACAAAGTTTCTCTGCACAGGCCAAGTTGTTCAGGTATGAAGGGAAAGAAACGCAACTTGTTGACTCTGCCTGGCGTGCAAAACCAGGTGAATTTTCCTTTAATCTGGAGGAAAACTATAAGCAGGGTTTATACAAGGTTAGCATTGGGGGGAATCTTACTTTCAACTTTATTGTTAGCAATGAGCCAGAAATTGATATAAATACGGTGGCCTATGCACCCGAAGACAGCCTTCGCTCCACAAAATCAAAAGAAAATCAAATTTTTTGGCATTATAAGAAAAAAAAGAAGCAGCATAGGCAGCAAACGTGGCTACTTAAATCTTTAAAAGAATTCTATAGCCCCGACGATATGTTTTTTAATTTGATTGAAAGGGAGATAAACAGTATAAACGAGAAGCTGTTCTCATTAGCTAAAAAGATAAAGAATGAGAATCCGAACCTACTTGCTTCAACCTACATAATGCTAGAGCAAAAACCCATTGCCCCTGACAATTTTGATGAGGATACCCAAAAAGCCTACTTGCTTGATACATGGTGGAATGGGGTTGATTTTAATGATGTTCGCATACTACGTACACCTGCCTTACAATCGAGGGTGTGGGGTTATATTGAATTATACTTTAGCGATGAGTATGATAAGGAGGAGCAAGACAAAGCGTTTATTCTTGGTGTAGATAATATTATGGAACTTAACATGCATAAGCAGGTTAGGTTTTACATACGTGAAGCATTAATTAATGGTTTTGCTGATTCTGACTATGAACCCGTTTTGGAATATCTTAAAACCTCTAGCTTCGGCAATTTAAAACCTTTAAAAGAGAAAGAGTCAATCGCAGATTCTGATGTTCGTCCAAGCGTTAAGGTAGGAGAGAAGGCCTATGATTTTTCAGTCAAGCTACCCAACGGCGATACTAAAAAACTTTCAGAATTAGAGTCTGAATATAAGTTTATCCTGTTCTGGTCTTCCTGGTGCCCGTATTGCATCGAATCCATGCCAGATATAATAGATATCTATAATAAGTATAAAGACCAGGGACTTGAAGTAATTGCAGTTTCAATAGATGAGGAGGAGGATGTTTGGCATCGCCATGTTGATAAGCTAAGCCTACCATGGATTAACATTCGTGAACCATTGTCAAGGGAGAGCATGCTTCTTTTTAAGTACAATGTGGAGGTAACCCCTATGATGTTTCTACTTTCAAAGGATTTAACCATACTCTCTCGCCCATCAAATCATAGGCAGCTTAATGTTAGGTTACGTCGTTTAACACGTTAGT
>JAWLEY010000220.1:0-4531 GCA_041685855.1 Perlabentimonas sp.
TCTGCTGATGCAGTTAGGGTAACGTCTGAACCCTCTGTGGATGATTCGTTAGCCTGAACATCAAAAATTACCTGAGTGTACTCATTTTCATTAACACTAATGGTTTGTGCTGGGTTGTTTAGCTCAAAGAATGGTGAGTTACCAACCAGACTAACAAGAACCTCAGCTGCGATAGCACCGCCAGTATTTTCAACATCAAAAGCTATCTGTGCTGATTCACCCGGATCAACTTGACCGTTCTCGTTATCATCGGATAGAATGGTAAAGTTCCCTACGCTTAAAACAGGAGCATTTGCTTTAATGCTAAAGTTTTGGATCCATTCATACTCATTACCATCATATTCAGCCGTAATGGTTATCTCAAAGGGGATGGCTGTTTGGTCGGGTACCTCATCAGAAATTGAGAATTCGAAGGCTCCTGCAAAATCAACCTGCTGCTCAGGTTCAATTGTACCTAGGTCAACAGCATTCTGAACAACTGTAGCATACTCGCTATTTACAACAATTTCTGCAGCTACGTTACTGGCAGTATAAGGCACTTCAGAAATATTCTCGAAAACGGCATTCAGCTCAACATTTTCGCCAAAATTAGGTGATGATGCAGTTTCAAAAGATTTTAGAGTAACGTAGGGTTCGTCTGCTGGAACAGCAGAAATTTCACCTAAGTACGTTACCTTATTGTAACCAAGAACAGCAACAGTAAGATCGAGGGGCTCTGCTACCGGGTTATCAAAAACAAGTTCGGCCGTACCACCTTCAACTTCTGAAGTTGCTAAAACATGCACCTCCTCGTTTTCATCTGTATAAGAAATGGTAACCACCGCATTTTCAGTATCGCAAGAAACTGAGAAAGTATCAGAACCTAAAAACATAGTTGGATTATGCGATACGTTCATTTGCTGGGGAGTATCGGTACGAACAAGCAGGGTTGGGTCGCCAAAAAGTGTCCATGTATCATGGGTTTCAATTCCGCTTGCTCCATGCAAGTCAAGCATCTTCATACTACCATTAATGGAAATTCCTCCGTATGTTCTTTTGATATTGTCTTCGAAAGACTCCGAAAGAATTCCCACCATTTCATCCTGCCCAGTCATTGGGGGTTGCCACGCCTGATTGATGGTTGACATCATCGTTCCAATTGCTCCAGAAGGCTCCCCGTTGTGGGTTGCTCTTAACCATGTTTCGGCAAAGCAAGTATTGGTTACAAAATCACCATTAACACAGGCAACGGCCCAAATGTATGGCAATTTGCCAGTATTAGTTAACTGATCTACGTGTGAAGAAGAGTAACCAGCAACACTCCACCCAGTTACAAGACCATGATTACAATAATTAATAACGCTTACGCCATCATTAATACCAGTGGAAATCTCAGATGGAGTTGTATTTGTTTCGCCAGGTACATCGCCATCATACTCCTTATGAACCTCAACGTATGTGTAGTTTAATAAGGTATCGCGAATAAAATCCATGTGTTCATAATCGGCTTCTCCGCCATTATGTCCACCGCCTGAACCTTCGTTACGCGCAACGCCCATTCCAACATTCAGCCAGGTGTCTTCCTCAGTCATATCGCGTTCGTACTCAATCATTCTCTGCACCTGTGTTTCAACATGAGCAACAGTTTCTGCTGAAAAACGACCAATGATAATTTCACTGTATGAGTCGGTTCCTTCAAGGTATCCATAGTAGTTATCGGAATCGCCATTTGAAATGGAATTGGTAGGAATTTGAGGCGCATCACCCACAAGCAGAACGTGGGTTAGATTGTTATCTGGATCATCGTAATAATCCTGAATATAATCTTTAATGGCTGCACTGGTTGAACCAACTTCGGATACAGGAACTATGGTTGTATTGCGTCCTATTGTTCTTTTCCAGTTAACAAATGGTTGCATTGTATCCACAAAATCATCATAGCAAATAATTAGCAACTCACCATCCTCCCCAATTACAGTATATTTTTCGTTGTTAAAATTCAGGAACATGCTACTGTAAACATGAGCGAATTCAGTCTCGATACTGCTTGCAGTTTTTCCTCCTGTCAGCTCGTTAACTCCATTGCCATCAGTATATTTTACATTAATGGTTAAATCTTTATAAACCCTTAATGTTTTAGTAACTGGGTTGTATTGTACAGGGTTAACCTGTATTGATTGTCCTCTAAAGTCACGTAAAATAAAAGGCTCACGAAGATTTGCTAAATCTTTTGGGTAGAATTCATTTACCTGATAGATTTTACCCTTCTCGAAGGGAACTTGATTTGGGTCAACGTTACGTTTTAAGTTTCCTTTTGAGGGGGCAACCTCAATATCGTTAAACTCTTCATAGTTTCCTGTTATGGATTCTATTTCAACACTTCCCTTGTTAGGAATAATAATTGATTGTGCTAAGTAGAATAAATCAGGGTAACCTTTCTGCAAAACGTTTGCTGCATTAGTTGAACTTATAGTGTACGCAGCACCATTTTGGGTATTAACCTCGTGAAGATCTAGTTCATTCAGGTTAAATTTAATTGTTACAGATTCGGAGCGTTCTGAAATAATTGTAGCGCCATGCTTCTGGCTGGTTTGCTCATCAAAAATTATTTTTTGATTTTGAGAACTTCCTGAAAATGCCATAACTAGCAATAGCATAATAAGGAAACTTTTGGTAATAAAACATTTACTGATTTTGTTCATGGTAAATTAATTAAGTTAGCATTATAATCGTTGGAGTTATCTTTCGGTTATTTGAAACATGAAATTTTGGCAATTTAAAAAATGATAATCAGACTATAATATATATCTCCAATATTTTGATTAGGAGGCGATAAAATTTACTTATTCTAAATTGCCTTAACGGTTTGCAATTATTATATGGCGGAGGAATGCACCTCCGCCATTCTATATATTAATGCTTTACAAACCTAACCACAGCATTTGAACCATCGGTATAATTTACTTTTAATATGTAAACACCTACTGGTAGCTTCTCTGTGTTAAGCTTAGCGGCAGACATATCGTTTATTGATTTTATTAATAACCTATTACCCGCTAAGGAAAGCACCTCAATTTTATTAATTGGTTTGCTTGAGGTCTCAACATTTAAAGATGTATTCACTGGGTTTGGAAATATACTTAAATTATTATCGACAAAATTTACAGAAGTTACGTATGTTGTAAATGTAACAATGTCGCTAAACATAGTTCCTCCAAGGCTTTCAGCCTTTACACGGGCTTGATACTCTTTGTCGGGTTCTAAATCCTGCAACTGGAATGTGTGGTTAAGAAACTCTGAACCATCTAATTGTGTATCATTCTGCAGTTCATTCTCCTCAACAGAATCAATGCCCCATTGGATGTACGTTGTTGTGGTAACATCGTTTGGATTTACTTCAACGTTAATATCTGCTGAATTTGAAGTAATGTTCTCAACTAATATATCTCCAAAGGCTGGTGGGTCTCCTTGAAAAACACCATCAACCTCAACATCATCTATACACCAATACCATCCCCACGAGCCAGTATAGTTCCATCTAAATATAATTTCTTCGGCTTGCTGATCTAATTCAAACTCAGTTTGATATATTACTGGATTTTCTGTTGTCTCGCTCCAGTTCTCAAGATATGTCCATGTTGTACCATTATCAATACTATAGGAAATGGAAGCTGTTTCACTGCTATAATGCTTAAAATAATGGGCAAATGAGAGTTGTATAGATTCGTATCCCTGAACCTGTATTGGAGGTGACATTAGATCAGCATTCTGATTTCCACCAGAACCATAACCATCGCTATTCAAGTATGCATAGTTGTTCGACCCTTCAAGGCCTGAAGATATTGAGCCAAATTCCCAAACCTGACCCTCGGTGCCACCATTATTGTTGTTTTGCCAACATGCTGGTTGTTCAGAATTTTCGAATTGCTGAGAATACGGAAGTGTTATAACCCCGCAAGATGTAGTAAAACTATGTTGAGATCCGTAGTTAGTTGCAATACTGCTTGTAGCAAACGCTCTTATATAGTATTTAGTTGCAGAATTTAGGTTCTCAACATCTACGGCAAATTCACCTTCAGAAACTGTAGGGTCGGTTAGGTAAACCTCAACATCTTCATCATCTAACTGCGGATTTGGGGATGTTGATAAAACAAACCCTGATTCAGTAACAGTCTCATCACCCTGCGAAGTAATATTACCTGATAGGGTAGCGGAATTTTCAGTTACGTTTTCAACATCTTCTGTATTTACCATTGGTGCACCGGTTTCTAAACCTTCAACAAAAAAATCATCAATATACCAATTGTTAAATTGGTAATGATTACCGTCAACAACAAAGGCAAAATAGGTACTCTCGGAATTAAGACTACTATAAATATCGAAGGATACCTCCTCTGGTCCAACGTCACCAGAACCTGATTCAACAGACCATTCCGTATCTGTCCAGTTTTCTCCATCGGTAGAAGTTTGAACCTTTAGAGTAAGACCAGCTCCATAGTCGTCAAAATTATGCTTAAAACTAAATGTAACCTGTGCAACTCCAATGGTGTTA